>CAJMLW010000006.1 GCA_905214495.1 uncultured bacterium
TGCTACTGTTAATTGTCTAAATTCTTTCATGGTCTTTCCCTCATATCTATATTTTATTCACAAACTACGTATATTAATTCACTTTGTGAAAGTAATTATACACCAGTATGTATTTATTTTCAATATATTTACATAAATATTATACGAAATCATAATATCTATAAAGGAAATCTTATATGCAATAATGTAATATATGCATAAAAACTCAGCCATACTAAGTATCAGATTAATAAGATATAACAATCTTATACACACCATCTCCATTCTGCTTTCATGAGCATAACGTAAGCTACATAACAAAATTATCAATTTACATTTATATGCATACAGTATATAATTAAATCAAATAGTATATATCTCATTTCGTAATATATAAAGGAGTTGGTATTATGGAAAAAGTAAATCAACGCGGAAAGTATTTATTCATTGCTGGTATTATCAGTCTAATCATTGCCATCGTAATCTTATTTATTATTCCAGATCCATCAGCTAATAATGTGGAAATAGCCAAAAAGGCTACAAGCGCAGTACAAGCGGCCCAAGAAATTTCTAAAAACAATCAAAGTAGTATTTTAATGCATACAATTGGCATGGGCCTCTTAGGTTTTGGTATCACTGGGACTGTGGGTGGTTTTATCCTAAAATCTTTTAAGAAAAAACAATAGAATATGTCATATAAAAAGGTGTTACTACATCCCTATTGAAACAGTACCAACTGTTATCAATACAATAAGGATGTGTAACACCTTTTTATTGTGTATTTAATTTACTACAAATAAGTTCTAAACCTATTTAACACGTTTCATAATAAGCAATGCCAATATAATACCTAAGGAGGATGTCACAAATTGTGGCCAGCTAGATACAAATAACATTGCATTTACAATCTTTGGTGGTAGTTGAAACAAAGAAAAGAATAACGAATATCCACCAAATAGGACACCTGCTTTCACCAATGCGGCAACGATAATAAGTAGTATTGTAGATTTATGTTGTAACCAATACGCTACGAGTACATATGCAGTAGTGCCAAGACCGGTGATAAAGATAAATGGAGGCAACGGCAACATGCCTTGTAAATGTGCTACAACTGGCGCAACCCAAGCAATAACAAGGCCATTTTTCCATCCATAACGCCATGTGGCAAGCACAAATGTAGCCGATGTGATAGAGCCGATAAGGAACATGCTAATCTGATTTGGAATAAATGGAAACATAAGGCGCAAACTTTGCGCTAACAAGGCTACGGCCAACAAAAGGCCGGTGCCTGTAATAGATTTTGTAGACATAAGAACCTCCCCTTATACGATATAAATTTTACAAGAGCTACTTACCTCAAACCAATAGATTAAGCTTTCACAAAGAACAGACATCTATACCTCGCGTTTATATGCAACCCCTATATGCGCTATTATAACACAATCTTGAGTTTCATTTTAGAGTATAAAAAGACCCACGGAGCGTTCTGTTTGCGCGACTTTACTACACATATAATGCCAATTTTAGATAGAAAAAGCCCTAATATATCTATCGAGCGACTGGCCTCTGAGTGAGTCATTCCACTTTGGGATATAAAAAGACCCACGAAGCATTCTGTTAGCGCGACTTGCGAAGAACTGGAGTGCGAACAGAATGATTCGTGGGGCCCTATTTTATTATCCTAAAAGTGGCATTACGAACTGAATCCATGGAATACCTACCACGATAAAGATCGCAAGGTAGATAATCCCAAAGATAGCCCCTAATTTCCAGAATTCAGGACCTTTGTTGTAGCCACTAGCAAACCAGATTGGGCTGTGACCAGTACCATATGGTGTAAGGATACCCATAATACCCATTGGTACTAAAAGAATTAACATAACTTGAGCTGGATCAGCACCAGGAATTTGAAGAATTAAAGTAGCAAACAAGCCTACCATAGCTGTTACATAAGCAGTACCAGAAGCAAAGAAGTAACGTAGTAAGCAGAATGCTAACAATAAACCAAAAACTGCCATTGTAGGATCTAAAGAAACTAGAGAACCACCTGCAGATTTAGCAAGCCATTCTAAGAAGCCTACATTTTTAAGACCAGCAGCCATAGGTACAAGCGTAGCGAACCAAGTCAAAACATTCCATGCTGGTTTGTTAGCAAGGAAGTCTTGCCATGTCATAATCTTAGTGAAAATCATCAAGATAATAACAATCAAAGCTGTTGTTGTAGGGTTTACTTTGAAGGTAGAAGCACCAATCCACAATACAAGAGCCAATACAGAAATCAAGGCCATGAAGATTTCACTACGTGTCATGGAACCCAATTTCTTGTATTCATCTTTTGCCCATGCTGCAATTTCAGGTGAACCTTTCACCTCTGGTTTGCAGAATACATAGGTCAACAATGGAGTAATGATAAACAAGATAAGGCCTACTGGCAAAAATGCTAAGAACCATGTACCCCAGTTCGCCGCTACGATGCCAGATTTAGCAGACAATTCAAGAGCCAATGGGTTTGGCGCCGCACCAGTCAAGAAGATGGAGCTAGATACACATGTAGTTGCCAATGCTACCCAGTTCAAATAAGAACCAATTTTACGAGGGTTCTTATCTGGATAAGAATCGAACATCGGACAAATACTAGATACGATTGGGTAAATCGTACCACCAGAACGAGCCGCATTACTTGGGATAAATGGAGCCAATACAAGGTCAGTAATGGCAATGGCATACCCAAGACCTAGGGATGACTTACCAAGTTTTGCTACGAGAAACAATGCAATACGACGACCAAGGCCGGAATTTTCATAACCAATACCGATCATGAAAGCCGCAAAGATCAACCATACGATGGCATTAGAGAAGCCACTGAGGCCCCAACTGATAGCTTGCGCATCAGTAATCGCCTTTGCTACACCAGTTGCTTTATCTACAACAGGGGCAGGACCTACTTTAAACAACATAGATACAGTAACTGCAATGATACCGATAAAAGCTGGTGGCATTGGTTCTAAAATCAAACCTACCACGAGGCCAGCGAAAATACTTACGTAAATCCAAGAATTTGCGCTAAGGCCTTCAGGAGCACCGATGAGCCATACAAGAATAGCTACTACAAGCGGTGCGAATAATTTCCAATTCAACTTCATTAGAAACTCTCCTTACTACTTCAAAACAAAAATTGCAAAAAAAATACTTGTTTAGTATATCAAAATTTTTAATATCAGTACATAACTTAAAATATAATATTTATTAATAGACACTAAACTTTAGGTAATAGTATTTAATGTAAAAGTATATCATGAACCGATCTAGAGAAAAAGAAGAAAACAATGATGTTTAACTCAATTGATTATCTACATTTGTTAAACATATATAGGGAACATAAGATGATTGGCGCCCCAATATAAAGACCTAAATCTGGAATTTCTCCGATAAGTATAGCTGCCACTATAGCTGCTACAAGAGGAGATAGATACATAAAGTTTGTTACATCTGATACATGTTTTGCATGCTCCAAGGCATAGCTCCAGAATACGAAACCCAACGCACTAGAGAAGCAGGCCAAATAGATAATAGCTAACCATGCAATAGGTGGTGCTGCTGCGATGGTGGCAACAGATTGTGATACAAAGGGCAGTGCCATAATCGCACCGGTGAACATAGACCAGGTAGCAACCGTGATGGAATCATGTCCTTTTAGGCTCAATCCGCGATTGACGATATTATAAATGGCAAAGAGTATCATGCCGAATAATGTCCAAAAGGCACCCATCGGTACATTGATAGGTCCCTTCCAAAGAATAATGATGGCTACGCCCGCAAAGGCAGTGATGGTAAAGAGCCAACCAATGGGCCTCATAAAATCTTTGTAAACGACTAATGCCATAAGTGCTGTAGTCATAGGCGTTAAAGCCATGATAATACTGGATGTAGCCGCAGGAATAGTAAGAAGGCCCTGATTAAACACAACTTGATATACGAAATTCCCCGTCATGCCAAGTATGATATATAAGCCCCACTCGCGCCAGCTCGTAGGAATCTGTAAACCTTTAGCCACGCCAATGATAAGCATAAGAATAGCTCCTCCCACAACGCGGGCTACTGCTAGTGTTAATGGATCTACATGTTGTAATGCAATTTTACTAAACGGAAACGCTGTTGCCCAAACGGCTATAGTCGCTAATCCACCTATGATGGCTTTCACTCGGTTTGACATAGGACCAATCTCCCTTTCTTATATGTAATCTAATTCATTACTATACATCTAATTTATATGAGCAATGTATTCAATTATAGGCACAAAAGAATAAAATGTCATCACCTATCAACAAACAAACTATGTGAACAGTAAATAGATCAGCCTATTAATTGAAATGCAATTTCATTATCTATAAATAATTTTATATATAGGATATTGCAATAAATAGACTTATAACATCTTATAAAACATTAATATTATAGGTATATTTAAGTATCATATTTTACTTTCGCAATACAAATTACACCTATACTTACGAAATTTGCATAGTATATATTGAAAATTTATATCATTTATATATTGTGAGTTTTAGACAAACATTGTACACTAGATATATCAAAATCTATAGTTATATCCATTTATGGAGGTGCAAAATGCAACATACTGCATGGAAAGATTTTAACACAGGTGTGTGGGATAAAGCGATTGACGTACGCGACTTTATCCAAAGAAACTATGTTCCCTATGAAGGGGACGACTCCTTCCTAGTTGGTCCTACAGAACGTACTACAAAATTGTGGGACAAGGTAATGAAACTATACGAAGAAGAACGCGAAAAAGGTGGCATGCTTGATGCCGATACTTCCGTGGCTACACACATCACTGCGCATGCGCCAGGATATATCGACAAAGACCTTGAAACTATCGTTGGTTTACAAACTGATAAACCTCTAAAACGCGCTATGTTCCCTTATGGTGGCCTTCGTACAGCAAAATCTGCCATCGAAGAATATGGCTTCAAAATGGATCCTCAAACAGAGGACTTCTTCAAAAAGCATCGTAAAACTCACAATGACGGCGTATTCGATGTATACACTCCAGAAATGCGTGCTGCTCGTACAGCGCACATCGTAACTGGTTTGCCAGATGCATATAGCCGTGGCCGTATCATCGGTGACTATCGTCGTATCGCACTATATGGTATCGACTACTTAATCGAAGAGAAAAACCAAGAATTCAGCATCACTATGGGTGATATGCTAGAAGACGTAATCCGAGACCGCGAAGAAATCAAAGAACAAATTCGTTCCTTGAAAGAATTGAAAGAAATGGCTGCGTCCTATGGCTATGACATTTCCGAACCAGCTAAAGACGTTCGCGAAGCTATGCAATGGATCTACTTCGGTTACCTTGGTGCGATCAAGGAACAAAACGGTGCTGCTATGTCCATCGGCCGTAACTCTACATTCCTTGATATCTATGCTGAACGCGACCTTCGCAACGGCACATACACAGAAGAACAAATCCAAGAATTCGTAGATCATTTCATCATGAAATTGCGTATGGTTCGCTTTGCACGTATCCACGAATACAACAACTTATTCACAGGCGACCCTGTTTGGACTACTGAATCCATCGGTGGTATGGGTACTGACGGCCGTACATTGGTTTCTAAAATGTCCTTCCGTTACCTACATACATTGACTAACCTTGGTCCTGCTCCAGAACCAAACCTCACTGTATTATGGTCCCCTCGCATGCCAATCGGCTTCCGCCGTTTCTGTGCGAAATTATCTATCGAAACTTCTTCTATCCAATACGAAAACGACGAATTGATGCGTCCTAACTCCGGTGATGACTATGCAATCGCATGTTGCGTATCCCCAATGCGTATTGGTAAAGAAATGCAATTCTTCGGTGCTCGTTCTAACCTAGCAAAATGCTTGCTTTATGCAATCAATGGCGGCGTTGACGAAAAACTTAAGAAACAAATCGGTCCTAAATACCGCCCTATTACATCCGAATACTTAGACTTTGACGAAGTATGGGAAAAATTCGACGACATGATGGAATGGTTGGCAGGCGTATATGTAAACGCATTGAACATCATTCACTACATGCATGATAAATACGCTTATGAAAAACTAGAAATGGCATTGCATGACCGCAAGGTAACTCGCTGGTTCGCAACTGGCATTGCCGGTTTATCCGTAGTAGCTGACTCCTTGTCCGCTATTAAATACGCTAAGGTAAAACCTATTCGTGACGAAAACGGCATCGCTGTTGATTTCGAAATCGAAGGTGAATTTCCTAAATATGGTAACGATGACGATCGTGTAGATAGCTTGGCTTCCATGGTTGTATCCACATTCATGAACAAAGTGCGTAAACATCCTACATACCGTCAATCCGTTCCTACTATGAGCTTGTTAACAATTACTTCTAACGTAGTATATGGTACTGCAACAGGTTCCACACCAGACGGCCGTAAGGCTGGTCAAGCTTTCGCTCCTGGTGCTAACCCTATGCATGGTCGTGACTCTCACGGTGCCGTAGCTTCGTTATCTTCCGTTGCAAAAATGCCATGGCGCGATTGCTCTGACGGTATTTCCAATACCTTCTCCATCGTTCCAGACGCATTAGGTAAATCTGGTGAAACATTTGTATCCGTAGGCGATTTTGATATTGAGTTAGACCCTTCTCAATTGCCTAACAGCAATACAAACTTCGCTTGCAGCGAACCAAATGTTACTATAGAGGAAGATAAATAATCTTCCACCGTATTGTATGCTTTCACCGGCATCAGTACTCGTATTTTGGTTGAAAGGAGGAATACCCATGAGCAACCAACAACAAGTGGATAACTTGGTAGAATTATTGGATGGCTACTCCCAAAAGGGCGGTCACCATTTGAACGTTAACGTGTTCACTCGTGAAACATTGTTAGACGCTCAAAAACATCCTGAGTTGTATCCTCAATTGACTGTTCGTGTATCTGGTTATGCAGTACACTTCAACAAATTGACGAAACAACAACAAGATGAAGTTATTTCCCGTACATTCCATCAACAAATCTAATCGAGGTTTTCTATGACAGGACGTATTCATTCACTAGAAACGATGGGTACGGTTGATGGTCCAGGCATGCGCATGGTCGTATTCCTTCAAGGATGCCCCATGCGTTGTGCCTATTGCCATAATCCAGACACGTGGAATGAAGAAAGCCAAGAAGCTAAGTTCATGACCGTCGAAGAGATTTGGCAGCAATACGAACGTAACCGTCAGTTCTATACGAACGGTGGCATTACTGTCACAGGTGGGGAAGCATTGATGCAAATTAACTTTGTCATCGAGCTTTTCACATATTTTAGTGAAAGAAACGTCCATACCTGTTTAGATACAAGTGGAATTTGTTTTGATCCCCACCAAGAGGTGGCGTACCGTAAGTTACTGAGTGTAACGAGTCTCGTCATTTTGGATATTAAGGACATCGACCCTACTGTCCACAAATGGCTAACCGCACAGCCTTTAGAACCAATCCTTCAATTCGCAAAACTGACAGCTGATGTAAATGTGCCGATTTGGGTGCGTCACGTGGTGGTACCTACTATTACGGACAACGCTGATCGTCACTATAGGCTAGGCTTTTTCTTAGGCTCACTACGCAACTTACAAGCCGTCGACTGTTTACCATATCATGTAATGGGTGTTGCTAAATACAAGGAATTAGGTATCACCTACCGCCTTGATGGCATCCCGGCCGCTACAAAGGATTTAGCCGCTAAAGCGAGCAAAACCGTTGTAGAAGGCATAAAAGCATATCGTAGACATTGGTGGTGTCCCATCAAAACACAAACTAATCATAATCAAGTTTGAGGATAACTACCTCCCTTGATATATATACTATATATATTAAAAACTTGATCTATGATACTAGCCCTAAACGAAAGTACCCCCTGACCACACAACCGGTCAGGGGGTATTTGTTTATCGCTTAAGATACCACATTGATTGGTTCACCTTTAAAGAAGGCTTGTACATTATCACGAATGATGCCTACCAAACGTTGGCGCGTTTCAAGGCCTTTCCAGCCCATATGAGGTGTGATAATAACATTATCAAGTGTATAAAGAGGGCTATCCTCAACTGGAGGTTCTACCTCTTGTACATCAAGACCTGCACCATGAATGCGTTTAGCTGCTAGAGCTTCACATAAATCCGCTTCATTAATAAGTCCACCACGGCCTGTGTTAAGAATAACAGCAGATGGTTTCATCTTAACGATTGTATCCTTATTAATCAAATGTTTCGTCTTATCATTCAATGGGCAATGTAGGGAAATATAATCACTTTGTGCAAGTAATTCATCAAGGCTCACATAACGAATACCATCGCCATCTTCCTTTGGTGTACGCGTATGAATTAAAATATTCATATCTAAGGCCTTTGCTACCTTCACAACAGCCATGCCGATATGACCTGCACCGATGATACCTAATGTTTTACCATTAACTTCGGTGTGAGGCACTTGTAAATAGTTAGTAAAATTGCTACGGTCGCCTCTAGCAAGCATACCAATTTGTTTCTGCATGGTAGACGCAAAATTGAGGATCATCATGATTACCGTATGTGCTACACGTTCTGTGCTGTACGCTGGAATATTGCATACAGTAATGCCTCTTTCCTTTGCTGCATTTAGGTCGATATTATTATAGCCAGTACCAGCTTCTACGATGAGTTTTACTGTATCTGGGAATTGTGAAAGTAACTCAGCAGTAACAGGAATCTCTTTTGTTACTACTACAGTAGCACCTTGAATACGTTCAATAAATTCTGCATTAGTGCTATCGTCATATACTTGTACATCATTTGATAAAATAGAAAAATCTAGCAAGTGATCGTAATTCATCTTGCCTGCATTAACTACTACAACTCGTTCGTTCATCATATCCTCCTAACAATTTCTATTAAGGGTAAATGTATTATATAATAATTATACTACAATATACTCTATATTATATGCTAATCTATCATAACTTATGCAGATTAAGACTAATTTTCCCTAGAATATAAATCCAAATGAAATTTTAGCATAAACTTTCACAAAAACTATTGTTTAATTCCCTAAAAGTTATACAATAAAAGTAATGTATTTTAGGAGTGAAATTATCATGAGACCAACATATTTAACGATTGATACAAGCTTGGTTCGCGAGAACCTACGCAAAATAAAAGACAGCCTCCCAGAATGGAGTACATCCACAGCTGTTATCAAGGCCAACGGCTATGGTCACGGTAGCGTCATGATGGGACGTATTGCTGTTGAAGAAGGTTATGAATCCTTAGCTGTCGCGATTCCAGAAGAATCTGTACCACTTCGCAATGCTGGCATTATGGTTCCTATTTATCTATTGGGCCTTACGAGACCACAATCCTTTGAACTTGTAGCGGATACTAATTCCATTCCTGCTGTTTGCGAATCCACAGATTTAGAAGCCCTCAATAAGGTGGCTGACAACCACGATATGATTATCCGTGTCGCCGTAGCAGTTGATACAGGCATGCATCGCATAGGTATTAAACCAGAGGATGCAGTGGAGTTCATTAAGCGCGTTGAATCCTATCCAAATCTTGCAGTAGATGGATTCTTTTCACACATGAGCAATGCCGATGCAGCAGATCAAAGCCATGCACATGGGCAAGCACAAAAGTTCCATACAATGGTGGACGAAATCCGCGCCTTTAGACCTGATGCGGACTATCGCTTCTCCTTGGCAAACAGCGCCGGTCTATTATCTGTAAAAGATAGCCTATTTACAGATGCACGTCCAGGCATCATCCAATACGGCATCATGCCCTCTCTAGACGTGCCAAATCGATTAGGCCTCAAACCAGTTCTCTCCTTCCACAGTGAAGTCGTACACGTCCAACATCTCGATGCAGGCGAAGGCATTGGTTATGGCTCTACCTATATTACTCCAGAGCCGATGACAATTGCTACCATTCCTGTAGGCTACGCCGACGGTTATCCACGAAGCCTATCCAATCGTGGTACCGTTCTCATCCAAGGTACCCGTTGCCCTGTAGTAGGACGTATTTGCATGGACCAATTCATGGTTGCTATACCTGATACGATTACTGTTGCACCAGGCGACAAGGTTGTACTATTAGGATCTCAAGGTCATGAAAGCATCTCTGCCCTTGAAATTGCAGCCCTCGCCTCTACCATTCCTTATGAAATCTTCTGTGGCTTCTCTGATCGTGTGCCACGACAATACATATAACACAAAAAGGATGACATTGATAATTCCAATGTCATCCACAAAAGTAAAAGCACCACCGAAAATTCGGTGGTGCTTTTATTCTCCTATACCATACACATATGGATTGTGTGTGTTGTATGTGTCATGAAATATATATGAATTTTCAGCTAAATCTCTATAGAATTTTAATAAACGCTATTCATGAATCATCAATTCATATTATGGCTGATACTTTCTGTGAAAGCTCATACTATGTAACCTCTCCCATATTAGTAAACACTAATATTTTCAATATGATAGATAGCTAGATAATTCATGAGTAAATTTTTAGAAAAAACTCTACACATACAAAAAAGCCACAAGGTGTTAACCTTGTGGCCATTGGAGCTGATAATAGGATTCGAACCTACGACCTACTCATTACGAATGAGCCGCTCTACCAACTGAGCTATACCAGCATGTGTATAGTAACATCCTACTCCTATTACAGTAAGATGTCAAATACACCTATTTTACGCCTTTTACAGATACGAGTAGGATCAAAGGCTTTTTCTCTAAAGAAACCTTGTATGCGCCTTCTTTTGTTTCACCAATTTGATTTGTATTGTGGTTGTATTTCAACTCATATTTACCTGTTGAATGAAAGCATTGAGCAATGTGTTGGCGCCTACAATGGCTGCATGATTAGCATCAACGACTGCTACTGTCGGTTATACCGGTGCAATACTAGCCGCATTAACAACTGGTGCATTTACCCCAAATGCCGCTGCTAGTGCCAATGCAATGCCGCCTTTCACGAACAAAATCATAATCTAAAATAACACCCACGAATAGATAGCATATGTTACAATTTAATTAGTAAAACAGTAATTAATAATATATACAAGTGAGTACTATGATTTCTTTATATCCAACCTTTTACCATACATTTCAATGCAAAGCCAATCAATGTCATCATACATGTTGTCAAAAGTGGACCATCGATGTAGATGAGGAAACGGCTAAACTATATCAAACGTTGCCTACACCACTAGGCGAAGATCTACGGAAATTTATGACCGTCGATGACGAAGGCTATTATTTCATGTTTAGCGACAAACAACCTACCTGTCCATTGCTACGTGAAGATGGATTGTGCCGTGTTGTCTTAGAACTAGGCGAAGATAGTTTATGCGATACTTGTCATATGCATCCGCGGTTCTATAAATATATCGAAGACCTCGAGCTCTGTGGTGTCGGTCTATCCTGCGAAGAATCGGTAGAAAAGTTACTCGCTACCGAAGGCGATCAATTACTATTCACCATCGAAGATGATGACGGCGAATTTACTGCGAAAGACCGTCCCGTACTCGAAAATATCTTTGACCTCTTAGCATTAGGTATCAGTCCTACTATATGTCAATTTACACCAAATCATTCCATCCGATACTGTCAAAAGTTAATCAGTGTATATAAAGAAACGGAACCTATCGATGAAGAGTGGACAAAACAACTAGCTCATTTAGAAGATATGCTATCATCAACAACAGCAATGAATACGACAGATTTGCTCACACTTGATGCACAAGAAACGGCCACGCTTAACAAGGTATATCAATACATCCTATATCGCCAAATTGATATGCTTGCAGAATACTCGTTAGAAAGCCTTGTGCGATACGCCTTTGACGCCACAGTATTCATCGCATTGTTAACACATCAATTCGGAAATCTACCAGAACAAATCAGACGATGGTCTGAACAAATCGAGTACGATGAAGATAATGTAGCATTCTTATTTAATGAATATGAAAACAGCAACAATTACAAATAAGAGTTATCGGACAAATCAAACGTTGCTATATAACGATAAAAGGGGCTGCAACTAAAATGCGGTAAAACCGCATTCTGTTACAGCCCCTTAATTTTATTATATTTTTATGTTATAAATAGTTTAACCTTACTTATAAAAAGTTATTGCAAACTTCCTAAGATTTTAGTCAAATTATCATCCATTCTTTCAAGATATGTTTTATCGTCTTCCTTGCTTTCGATAGTATAAATAGTTTCTACCTTAGCGCCTACTTCTTGAGCTAATGTTTTGGATACTTCAGGGCTAGCCATTTCTTCTGCAAAGATAGTAGTAATCTTGTTTTCTTTACAATATTCGATGAGCTTAGCCAATTGAGCTGCATTTGGTTCACCTTCTGCAAACACATCTTCTACGCTATTTTGTTCTAGACCAAAGTCACGGCATAGATATGCAAAGGCTGCATGACCTGTTACAAAATTCTTGTGTGGTGCTTTTGCAAATTGATCTTCGTATTTTTGAATCATAGCATCTAATTTTGCTACATAATCATTGTAGTTCTTTTCGTAATAATCCTTATTAGCAGGATCTACCTTTACCAATGCATCTTTAATATTTTTAACTTCGATTTTTGCATTTTTTAAAGATAACCATGCATGAGGATCTTCGGCACCATGCTCTTTAATTTCGTCAGGATCTGTATTTTTAATAGCCTCTATACCATCAGAAGCTTTCACAGATACGAGTTTATCATTTTTAGCCGCATCAATTGCTTGTTGCGCCCAAGGTTCCATACCTAAACCATTGTAAACAAATACTTGAGCTGATGCCAATTGTTTCATATTTTCTGGTTTTAATTCAAAGTCATGTGGTTCCGTACCATCTGGAATAATCGTAGATACCTCTACCTTATCGCCACCGATGGCCTTTGCAAATTCAGACATAGCATTAAAACTTGTTACCACTTGGATTTTCTTACCTGCTTGTTCCTTTGGCGCATCATTACCACAGCCTGCAAATAAAGCAGCCATCAATACGCCGATTACTAATAATACCAGTTTCTTGACCATAGTTGGCCTCCTTTTTTCTAAAATCCTGAGTACTCATGCTATTATAGTATATATACCATTCTTTAGTTGCAGTTGCGACTCAGTTGCATTTGTAATATAGTTATAGTATAAACGTAGTAATAATTTTGTCAATCGGAAAAGTGGTTTTTATGTTATCAATTCAATATCTTTATTTTTCTTACCAAGGTCAACCACCCTATGTACTAAATGATTTAAATTTGGAGGTCCATAGTGGCGATTATATTTCCATCGTAGGCGACAATGGTTCTGGTAAAAGCACCCTCTTGCGCCTCATTCTAGGTTTCCTAGCTCCTGTGAAAGGTTCTATCACGCGCAATACGAAAAACATTCGCTATGTATCGCAAAAAAATGATTTTTCCCATGCTGGATTTCCTATTACAGTCCATGAAATTTTAGATTCCTATCGCAAGTTATTAAAAATCAAAGATAAGCATGAAGTGAATCGCGTTCTTGAGCTCACACATATGACGGAGTTTAAAGACCGTCTCATTAGCAAATTATCCGGTGGCCAAGCGCAGCGCGTTTCTATCGCACGAGCTCTTATCGGCAGCCCTGACCTCATCATTCTCGATGAACCATCAACGGGCATCGACCGCAAGAGCCAAGAAGGTATTTACGCCCTTTTGCGCTCATTAAATCAGGAACACCATATTACGATAATTTCTGTAGAGCATAATTTAGAAATGGCTCTTGCAAACTCGACAAATATCTATCATATTGCAAACGGTCAAGGTCATCTCTGCTCCCCTGAGCAATATGCTAGCGAAATCATGCATAACACAGGACGCAATCCTATGGACCATGAGAACTGCTCCTGCTTTACAGACGTGACGGCTCAGTCTGATGATACAATAACTAAGGAGGTGCGCCATGTTTAATTATGATTTCATGCAAAATGCCTTCTTCGTAGCAGTCTGCATTTCTCTATTATGTCCATGCATCGGTATATTTATGGTACTACGCCGATCCAGTATGATTGGCGACACCATGAGCCATGCGTCCCTCGCCGGGATTACCCTTGGTTTATTGACCAATACAAACCCTATTTTAGGGGCTTTTATATTCACCGCCATCTGCGGTGCCCTCATTGAGTTCTTGCGAAAATATTTTTCTCACCATCTCGATTTGATTCTTACCATCATCTTATCCCTAAGCATCGGTACAGCCATTACCCTAATCAGTTCGGGCAAGCTGAAAGCTAACGCCAACGTCTTTTTCTTCGGTAGTATCTTAACCGTTAATACTGCAGATATGATTAGCATTGCAGTACTCACCATATTATCTGTGTTAACCTTGTATTTCCTCTACAACTCACTTCTCTACATCGCCTACGATGAAGAGGCAGCACGAGTAGCGGGTGTAAAAGTAGATTTGATTAACTATGTATTTGCTATCTTAATGGCGGCAGCCGTATCCATTTCCATCAAAATCGTCGGCGTCCTCGTATTGAGCGCCATGATTGCACTACCTGTAGCCTCAGCATTACAACTGGAAAAAGGTTTTAGAACAACCTTACTCTGCTCCATAGGATTTAGTTTACTGGCCATGATTATCGGCCTATTCGGATCCTACTATCTTAACGTAGCGCCGGGTGGCTTTGTATCACTTACATCGGTCTTCATCCTATTAGTGGTACTCATCATCAAGAACATTAAATCCATAATTCGGAGGATGCAATTTAGTAAATAATCATCATGTGTACAAGCGTACATGCGTTAATCTTTACCCCATAATAGAAAGCGTTATTATGAATACAACACATTGGCCAGAAGGCATAAAAAAGACCAAACAGCGCGAAGCCATTTGGTCTGTATTAACTGCAACAGATAAACCGATTACAGCCATCGAAATTGCAGAACGATTAGGCGATAGCGGTACTACTTGGATGTCTACTATCTACCGTACCCTTGAGTTATTAGAAACAAAAGATATCGTTACCCGTACCACCATCATGGGTAGCGACATGGCATACTACGAAATTACACCCCATACGCACCGTCACTATGCGGTATGTACGAAGTGTGGGGCTATGATACCTCTACATACCTGCCCCGTCGTAGAAATGCCACAGGAACTTACAGATGTAGGGTTTACAGTAACAGAGCATCACCTAGAAATTGCGGGAATCTGCAAGGACTGTAAAAACAGATAAAACGCCAAAAGGGCTCCTAGTCTAATGTACTAGGGGCCCTTTCATATGGAATATCTAATATTAATCTATATAGTTTTTAATCGCTTCATTGAACAATGTTACCTTATATTCGCGAATCTCATAGGTTGCCAATTGCTCTGCATAGTATGAGTCAAATTGTACAGCCTCTTCTAATTCCTCTTTTGTTCCTTGAGCGATAATAAGGCTTTCACCAATTACAACATCAATGGAGCAATAACGAAGCCAAGTGCTACAGAAACAGCAATGGCAAGTACGCCTGGGATGAAGAAGGGATGGTTAAATACGAGATGACCGATTCGGGTCGAACCTGTATCATCCATTTGTACAGCCCCCAAAAGTGTTGGGTATGTAGGTAGTACAAAGAGTGCAGATACCGCCGCAAAGGATGCGATAATGATATATACAGATTCTGTATGTTCCGGTGTAATACCTAACGCAAGGATTACTGCCGGTACAAGTGCTTGTGTAGTCGCTGCTTGGCTATACAAAAGTGTACTAGCAAAGAAGAAGGCCACTGCGAGCAAGAATGGATACGCCGTTACCATACTAGAAGCCATGGCTTTAATTTCAGGGATATGACCTTTTACAAAGGTATCGCCTAACCATGCTACGCCGAGAACACAGACGCAAGCAGATAAACCAGATTTGAATGTACTTGTGTTGACAAGTTGTGCTGTATCTAATTTACAGAAGAATGTGATAGCCGCTGCAATAATCATCATGAATCCGACGATGGCATCGTTTCGACCAAATATAACCGGTTTAATGATACCGATATTCTTGGAAATCGCTGTTGCATAAAATACGATACAAATGATACCGATTAAGAAGATTAATACAGATTTTTTCGCACCTGGTTTTAAATGGAAATCCATATTCTTTTCACGAGGTGGTGCCACATAGCCTGCTGCCAAACGTTCTTGGTAAACAGGATCAGAAGACAAATCATTGTTCGTAAAGGTCGACATGATAAAGGCAGTAATCATAACCGCAATAAATGTTGTGGAAATACAAATACCAAGTAATGTTGGATAGCTAACACCGAACGGTTCAAGGAATCCGCTCATAGCAACAACCGCTGCGGATACAGGGCTTGCGGTAATACCGATCTGGCTGGCTACAACGGCAATCGATAGTGGTACGGAAGGCTTGATGTTCTCGCTCTTTGCAACCTCTACAATAACAGGGATCATAGAGAATGCCGTATGACCCGTACCAGCCAAGATTGTCAAGAAATACGTAACTGTAGGAGCTAAATAGTTGATATGTTTAGGATTTTTACGCAAAATATTTTCCGCAATGCGTACTAAATAATCTAAACCACCGGCCAACTGCAATGCACAAATCGCTGCAATGGCTGACATAATGATTAAGATAACATCCCAAGGAATTTGCCCTGGGAACATCCCCATACCGAGGCTCAACAATACGACGCCGAGGCCGCCAGCATAGCCAATACCCATGCCACCGAGGCGTACGCCCAAGAAGATGGCACCGAACAATATAATGACTTGCATAATTACATAAATGTCCATACGATGACCTCCTTTGAATATATATACTATACATATATAGTATCATAGATATGCAGAATAATCATCGTATTTTGAGAATGTATAGAATATATTTTACATTATGTAAGGAAAATGCTTTTTATTATAGAATGATTGGCTTCAAATCTTCTAATACGCCCTCTTCTTCTGTGGCACGTTTAATACTTTCACCTACGATGCGAACCATGTCTTCCAATTGTTCCACTGTGGACGCCAATGGTGGCATAAGGATAACCACATCGCCGATTGGGCGGCAAATAAGGCCTTGTTCACGAGCTAGAACGGCAACCTTTGCACCTACCGCATCATTTGGGCGATACGCTTCGTGAGTAGCAACGTCCTTTTCAAGTTCAATACCTACGATAAGGCCACGTTGACGCACTTCTTTAACATGTTTTAACTGTTCAATAGGTTTGAGTGCCTTTGTGAAAGCTTCGATTTTCGCAGGTAATCCTTCGATGACCTTTTCATCGCGGAATACTTTCAACGAAGCCAAGGCAACAGCACATGCCAAGGCATTACCGGTATAGGAATGGCCATGATAGAATGTTTTCTTTTCTTCAAATGTGCCAAGGAATGTATCAAATACGCGTTTTGTAGTCAATGTAGCGGCCAATGGCAAATAACCACCCGTAATCCCTTTTGATAAGGTCATGAAATCTGGAGATACCCCTTCATGTTCACAAGCAAAGAATTTACCTGTTCGTCCAAAGCCTGTTGCTACTTCATCGACGATGAGGAATACATCGTGTTTGGCAGTTAATTCGCGAACGCGTTTTAAATAGCCGTGAGGCATAACAAGCATACCGGCCGCAGCTTGCACTAATGGTTCCATAACGAGAGCTGTAATTTCGTCCCCTTCTTCATTGAGGATGCGTTCCAATTCTGCTAAGGAATCTTCAAATGCTTTATCTCGATCTGCTACATCACGGTATACACCAGGACTTGGCAATGTTAACGGTTTGAACAACAAATTATGGAACACTTGATGGAACAACTGAATCCCACCTACGGATACAGTACCTAATGTATCACCATGATAGCCCGCATTGAGTGCAATAAATTTCGTTTTCTTCGTTTGACCTACTAATTGACGGTATTGGTACGCCATCTTAATAGCGACTTCAATAGCCGTACTACCATCATCGGATAAGAATACCTTTTCCAAACCTTCTGGCGCCAATTCAACTAATTCTTTACACAACTGTGCTGATGGAGGGCTCACCAATCCGAGCAATGTACTATGTGCAATCTTATCAACTTGGTCCTTCAACGCTTGATTAAGCACAGGGTGATTATGGCCGTGAATATTAACCCACAGGGATGATACACCATCATAATACATTTTACCCTTGTCATCAATCAAATACACGCCTTCACCGCGTTCGATAACTACAGGTTCTTGTGCTAACCAGTCTTGCATTTGTGTAAATGGATGCCATACGAATTCGTGGTCCCATTGTGTAATTTGTGAAAGTTGTTTCTCTGCCATCATAACACCTCATACTTAAGATTTTATATCTATACTATCTACTTAATTCCAGATTGCTTATATATAGAGCTTTCACTAAATGCCCCATACAGTTTGCCACGTCTTAGCTGAATCTAAGAACGAACGGCCCCAACCAAGCTTGATGTGCGCTTGATCAGGACCTTGATATGGAGGAAGCACACCGAGCACAGGAACACCGGTATATCGTTCCATATCCTCAATATTCGTCTTTAATAAGAATGGGTCCACCACAGTCGTATCATTTACAATGATGCCTTTTACATCAATATGATGCTGTTTTGCATACTCATACGTTAGCACAACGCGATTGATAGAACCTAGACGCCCATCAGCAACCAATATGGCAGGATATGCAATATCCGTCATAAGATTTGTAAACGTAATATCCTTAGTAAGAGGCGTTGTAATGCCGCCAGCCCCTTCTACAAATGTAATATCGTGTTGATCTACGACCCTTTTCACATGATTGACAATCTCTGGATAATCGATGTCCACACCGGCCAACTCTGCCGCCAAACGCGGTGAATAATCCCCTGCCAATGCAATCGGATTCACCTCGCGACGACGCGACTCAGGAATACCTACAGACTGCATCAAATAGGTAGCATCCTTACTTTCAAGACCCATGCATATTTCATCTTCATCCATCGTTCCGCATTGAGAAAACGGAACCGCACTAGACGACACAGGCTTAACCATGCCCACAACAAAACCATCGTCCACTGCTAACGCCCCAAGCAAACCTGTAACAAACGTCTTACCTACATCTGTATCCGTACCAATAATAGAAACGCCTAACTGTCTCATACGAGCACCTCTTTACCATATCGAATCAATATTAACAACTATGCATATATAATTAGTTGACAATTTAATTACAGTATAAAACTTACAAACAGAACCGTCAACTATATACAATCTATACAGGTTAACAATTTTTACCTATAGCAAGAGCCGCTCATACTCTCGCAGCGACTTTGGCCCTGTTTCGAAGAAACAGACCCGGCCGGTGGAGCGAGAGAGTATGAGCGGCTCTTGATAACCTAAATGTAGAATTGTAATAGGGCCCCATCGAGTAGATGATTAAACCTCAATATAACGGAATTCCCCTGTATCAGGATCCATCATCCCCCCGTAGAATCCCATGCCTCTTGGGAATAATGGATGTTGACGCAAGAATTTAACTGTATAGCGTACGTTTTCTTCAGAAATGTGGAAACGGTCCATCCAATCGATAAGACCTGGTTCAATCATGCGAATAGCATCTTCATTGATGCCTTTGGCTTTCATGGATTCCATAAATTGTTCTGCGGAAAAATCAATCATACCACAATTTTCATGACCGATGACGATTACATCTTCGATGCCCATGCCATATGTAGACACAAGCAAGCTTTGAACAATGTTATCAATCGGTTGCGTTACGCTATTGCCGGCCGTCTTAATGGTGATAACTTCGCCGCGATCAAATCCTAAGGATTCTTCGAGCATCCCCACTAAACGCGTATCCATACATGTTACAATAGCTAATTTCTTTGTAGGATGACTAGTTAAACCCTTTTGAGCAAGCTCAGGATGTTTAGCTACATATTCTTTGTTTTTTTCAATGATACCATTAATATCAATCATAATGCACCTCGCATATTTTATGAGACATGTTGATGTTCTCTACATATTTTACTAGGAATCATATTTCATTAAGTATAATTATCCCGTTTAAGATTATATAAAACTTTCACCATAATATACAATACTATAAGCCATGTATACAAGATACTTTATTGAGAATCCCCCCTCGATTAATTCCCCCGATTATGTTACTATTAAGTCGTAGTTTATTTATACATCCTGCGCGATACCACAGCGATGTATGTACCAAGTAGGTACAGTTAGGAGGTTTTATGATGGGTATCAATGCAAAAACACTGCCAGGCATATTGCTCTGTGCAATCCTGGCCATTCCATGTTGGCTATTAGGACAGCATTTTCATTTTATTGGCAGTCCAATCTTCGCTATTGTCCTCGGTATTATTATTGGTTCTTTATTCACATCTTGGAAACGAGAAAAAACGGGCGCCGGCATCGGATTTACGTCTAAAAAAATCCTACAATGGGCCGTTATCCTTCTCGGCTTTGGTCTTAACATCACCCAAGTATTGCATATAGGTTGGGTTTCCTTACCAGTTATCATCTCAACCATTGCCACATCGCTTATCGTTTCTTTCATCATATTCAAAGCCACGCATATCGACTCTAACACAGCCGTTTTGATTGGCGTTGGTTCTTCCATCTGTGGTGGTAGTGCCATTGCTGCAGCAGCGCCTGTTGTGAAAGCTAGCGATCAAGATATTGCACAAGCTATTTCCGTTGTATTCTTCTTCAACGTAGTCGCTGCATTTGTATTCCCACCTCTTGGCGATGCTATTGGATTGTCTAACATGGGCTTTGGCCTCTTTGCGGGCACAGCCGTTAACGATACATCATCCGTAACAGCTACTGCTGCTGTTTGGGATAGCATGAAGGGCACAGGCACACAAGTTCTTGAATATGCAACCATCGTTAAATTGACACGTACATTGGCAATCATCCCTATTTGTTTAGGTCTTGCTAGTTATCAAGTGTACAAAGCCAAACAAGCGGCTAAGGCAAGCGATAATGCTGAATCTGTTAATATTGCAGCTATCTTCCCTAAGTTCGTTCTTTACTTTGTCATTTGTTCTCTTATTACAACTGTATTGTCCTATGCAAATGTGGACATTCACTTCTTAGACATATTCAAAACTATTTCTAAATACTTTATCACCATGGCCATGGTTGCTATTGGGCTTAATACAAATCTTGTTAAGCTTATCAAATCTGGTGGTAGTGCCCTTGCATTAGGCGCTGCATGCTGGATTTGTATCGCCCTCGTCAGCCTAGGGATGCAACATGTTATCGGTTTATGGTAAAATAGAATAAAGCTTCGTTTAATACAGAATAGATTTCTATGTAGTACTTTATAACACTACACAGGAGTCTATTCTTTTATTATATGTATCAAATTTACCTAAACGTATCATCCATCAAGAAAGAAGGATTATCTATGTATTTCCTGCAAGGTTTATTAGTAGGTCTCGCCACGTTTGCACCGATTGGGATGCAAAATCTATTTATCATTAATACGGCCCTCGTCCAACCATTGCCACGTATCCTGTTAACCATCACTATTATTGGGCTATTCGATATGACCTTGAGTACGGCAGCCTTTTACGGCATTGGGGCCCTCCTCGAATCATGCCCAGTCTTTAACCTGATTATTCTCATTACAGGCGGCTTACTCGTAGCCTACATAGGATACAAAACATTTAAAACTACACCTTCACTCAAAAAGGTTGATACGAATATCCCCATCAAAAATATTCTGTTGATGGCACTTCTCGTTACATGGGGTAATCCACAGGCCATCATCGATGCCTCCATGATGCTCGGCGCCTTTCGCGCTAATATTCCTGCAGAAAGCATATATCACTTCTTCTTTGGATTCCTCGCGATGACACCAATTTGGTTTGGATTCCTTGCTGGAACCATGTATGTACTAGCTAAGAAAATTAAGATATCCCATCTCGTATGGATCAATCGCGTATGCGGTACCGTATTAATCATATATGGCATAAAGCTCGTCTATGATGGCATTCTAATGATGCTATCCATATAAACACAAAACAGGTGTTAGATGAAAGCTACGCTTTTCACGTATGATCAATGGAACGCCAAGGCTAGATACTCTCTCGCAACAGGCTACGCCACACAAATATAGCGGCTATAAAAAAGATACTAGCAGTACTCCAAAATACCATGCCGTAACCAAACCAATTAGCGATCATACCACTAATCATAGGGCCTAACACATTGCCCATCATGGCTACACTAGATACAGCGCCAAAGACAATACTTCGCCGCTCTTTGGGAACAGCCTTTGAAATCAAGGTATTCGCTATAGGCGTAATAAAGCCCATAAAGAATCCTGCGATGGTTCTCAATATACCTAAGCCCCACACATTTGGCATAAGATATTGGAGGATAAAAAATCCGCCTACACCACAGGTGGCCGTCAATAATATATTCGGCATAGACATCCATTTAGTAATGCGACCGATTGAAATCGATGCTAGTGCACTAAACAGACCAGCCCCAAAAATAATAACACCTACAATGGTAGCTACAAAATCATCATTTACTTGCATATAGTGTTTAATGTAGAGTGGCAATATAGGGCCTATACCGGTAATACCAAAATTACATAAAAATTGCATAACCACGAGCAATCGTACACGTGGGATAGCAAGAAATGATTTAATTAATGACCATTGGGACTCATTACTATCTACCTTATGCGTATGCTGTAGATTAGGCATGAGTAGGTACACACCTAACAAGCACAAGCCTGATAAGATAGAAAACATAAAGAACGGAGCCCGATAGCCTAATAAATCGGCAGCAAGACCACCCATAAGAGGGCCAAAAACAAGACCCATCACCATCGATGCTTGGTACAATCCCATCGCCCATGGTACGCGTTCCTCTGGTGTGATTAATACAATGATACCAAGTCCAATGGGTACAAAACCACCCACTAAGCCTTGTAAGGTACGCAACACTAACAGCTGACTCGGCGTTTGTGCAAAACCGGCAGCCCCTACAGCTAGCATCAGAGTGGCAAGGATGAACATCATCACCCGCCGCGGCCCTAGTTCATTGGCTTTCCTGGACCAAAAGGGAGCACTCAAGGCCACCATACAAGGTGTTACACCAGATACAAGACCTGCCCACATAGCAGCCTCACCTTGATTGGTCAGCCCTAGATCTACCAAATATAAAGGTATAAATGATAATACGCCGATAATAGTAATACCCGCACCGACTTGTATAGCGCAAATCAAATAGATGATACGCTTCCATGAAATATCCATACAGCCTTCAAGCAATTAATTAAAATACATTATTCAGAATATATTTACCTACATAATGTAGGCTAACTTACCTATCTATTGTATCCTAAACACACAAAAAAAACTATCTCTTATGCACTAATAAGAGATAGAATAGACACGAAAAAAAAGCTCCCATCTCTTAAAAATAGATGAGAGCTTCTATTTATAAAAAATATATACTACATTCTTAGTATTGTTTTTGTTTAATCATCCAATAGACATAATAAATAACCAATGCATATGTTAATACATCAAATACAGGTAAGAATGGTACCATTTTGGACAAACGACCAAAACCATGAACATGAATATTTGCTGCAATAAGAGCAATGAGATTTAAACGATGAATCCAAATCGCTTTCTTACGAGATACGGATTTTGCCATATTTCCAATCCAAGGTGTTAAGTATAGTACACCAAAGATAAGAGCAATAAACATGGCTCCAAGGGAGATATAACCGCCCCAAAAACCTAAGAATGAATTCACTGCTTTCAAGAAATATACATACCAGTGAGCACAGACTAAAACAACGCAAACAATACCTACAATACGATGCACTTCAAACATTTCTTTTGGATTGTATCGTTTAATAAACCATTTTGGCTTCGTTGCAATGTAGGTTAATACAAGCCATGCAGCATAGGGAATTAAACCTAAATGAACCTTCCAGTTACCAAATGGTCTGCCGCCAGTCACATACCCATATTCTACCATTCCCATTAAGATGAGTGCTAACACAGCAATCCAAATAAGAATATGGTACTTACTCTTAAATTGTTTCTTCACTACTTCTGCCATTACCGAGACTCCTCACAGTTAAATATATATGATGTTAAATAATTCCACATAAGATCATATCAATTTTCATTCTCATAGTAAAGTGAAAATGCATACCAATCTCACATAAAAACATGAATATTACTCATATAATCAGAATACTAGAATCTTATATAAAAGAATCTAAAATAACAGATAAAATCACAGCAATAATAAAGGCCCTCATAGTCATAAAAGCGCAAGCTTTCACAACCACGAGGACCATTCTAAGTAATAGTATATCGGACATAACCGATACGAACTATCGAGTATTCAATTAAACACGATCTCGTTTACGATATACAATGAACGGACGTGCTAAGTAGTTGAGTGGAACACTCAAGCAGTGTACCAAACGGCTGAATGGGAAGATAATAGCTACCACCATCCACGCTAACATGTGGAATTTAAACATGAATGGTACGCCTTCCATCAAGGATGGATCCGGCATAAAGGAGATTAGGCTACGGAACCAAGGGCCGATAGATACGCGGTAATCAAAGAAACCAGATGCATTAAGTAATGTACCAGCCATACCACTGAAAATAGCTAATGTTAAGAACAAGTATAACCATTTATCAAGACCAGATGTGTTAACTTTCATAGCAGGCACAGTAAAGCGACGTTTCATCAAAAGCAAGAAGCCTACGATGAAGATAATACCCGCTACAGCACCCATGTATAACGCACCTTGATGGTACATATGGTCATTAATACCGATTGCAGCAGTCCAAGTTTTAGGGATTAACACACCTACTACGTGACCACCGATAACGCATAGCAAGCCAAAGTGGAATAGTGGATTAGCAATGCGCAATTGTTTTTTCTCTAAAAATTCACTCGATTTTGTAGTCCAATTTCTTTCAAAGTAGAAGAAACGAACCAAAGTACCTACGATTAAGAAAGTGAAAGCGATGTAAGGCAAAGCGCCCCAAAGGAATAGATTCATCGTGCACCGTCCTCCAATCCATTTGCAACAGACAAGATAATATCAAACAAGAATGCATAAGGCAATTTAGCCTCAATGAAGCGTTCTCTAATGTATTCCAATTTTGGCTTACAATAGTCGTAAATTTCTTTTGCTTTTTCATCATCGATAACGGCACATAATTCAAGAAGTGCTGGAATATAGTCTGGCATTTCTTTTGGCAAATCATAGTCGTTTTCTAGGAAGAACGCTTTAAATTTAACGAGTTCTTCTGCTTGTTCCCCAGTACCTTGCAATTCATAGGTCGATAAATACATCGTTGTATTTTGACTAAAATCAAAGGTACGAACATATTGGTCTTCGAATCCTTTTTTATCGGATTCCTCTACATAGTCGAAGAATTCTAATAAACCTTGGCGAAGTTGAGGATGCCCAACGGATTGGGCGTCCTCTCTCCATTCAGGTAATTCGTTATACCATTGTTCATCAGGATAGCGTAGCAGAAATGACGCAATAAGAGCGATTTTCTGAGCATCCTTCATTATTGACATCCCCCTGTTGGGCAAGCAAAGCCGCGATTTTGTTGCATTTCTAAGCGACCTTCACGAGATACTTTCACATCAGCTGGGATAACAAAGCGATCATTATATTTGGACAATGCCAACAATTTGTACATACCGTACATTTGATCTTCTGTTAACTCCACATTGTGATCGATAGGACCGTCACCTGTTTCACGACGACGCATGTATTCACGCATGTCGAGAACACGTTGCAATGTACGAGCTAAAATTTCTGTATTACCTGCTGTAAACAAGTTAGCAAGGTATTGTACAGGTACGCGCATTTCATGTGCATCTGGCAAGTATACATCAGATGTTACACGTTGCAAGATTGGGCTGAGTGGTGGTACATACCAAACCATTGGCAATGTGCGATACTCAGGATGCAATGGCAATGCCACGCCCCACTCTTTTACAAGTTTGTATACAGGAGATTTTTGAGCTGCTTTAATCCATGCTTCAGAGATACCTTCAGCACGAGCCGCTTTGATAACCTCTGAATCATGAGGGTCCAAAATCAAATCTAATGTGTTTTCGTAAATATCTTGTTCATTTTTTGTAGCTGCCATAGCTTCTACTTTGTCCATATCGTAGAATACGACGCCAACATAGCGCATACGACCTACACAAGTTTCAGCACAAATTTGAGGCAAACCATTTTCCAAACGTGGGTAACAGAATACGCATTTTTCAGCTTTATTAGTTTCCCAGTTATAGAAGATTTTTTTGTATGGACAAGATGGAACACAATGTCTCCAACCGCGGCATACATCTTGAGATACGAGAACCACACCATCTTCGTCGCGTTTATAAATCGCGCCGGATGGACATGCAGCTACACATGCAGGGTTCAAGCAGTGGTTACAAAGACGAGGCAAATAACGCATGAATACTTCTTCGTAGTCAAATACGATATCTTGGCCCATCTTAGTTAAGTTCACATCAGAGCGAGCATGTTGACCACCAGCCAAATCGTCATCCCAGTTAGGGCCCCAAGTAACTTCCATTTTTTGTTTCGTTACAAGGGAACGAGGACGAGCAACTGGTTGGTTGTTTTTACGACCACCATGAATCAATGTTTCATAGTCGTAAGTCCAAGGTTCGAAGTAATCCTTCAATTCTGGTTGTTCAGGATGGAAGAATAATTTCATCAAACGATTGGTTTTAGAACCTGTAGAAAGAGCTAATTTACCGGAGTTATCTAATGTCCAGCCACCTTTCCATTTTTCTTGGTCTTCCCAATGACGTGGGTAACCTACGCCTGGGCGAGTTTCCACGTTATTAAAGTACATATATTCCGCGCCTTCGCGGTTCGTCCATGTATTTTTACAAGTAATAGAGCATGTATGACAGCCTAAACACTTGTCCAAATTTAGGACCATGGATACTTGAGCTTTAATCTTCAAGCCAATCCACCTCCTTCAATTTACGAGCCACAATTGTCATATCACGTTGGTTACCAGTTGGGCCATAGTAGTTAAAGCCATAGCTCAATTGGCCATAACCGCCGATCATGTGTGTCGGTTTCATGTGAATATGAGTTGGTGCATTATGCGTACCACCGCGTTGTTTCTTAACTTTCGCACCAGGAACGTTGATGTGACGGTCTTGGGAATGGTGCATATAGGAAATACCGCGAGGAATACGTGGTGAAACTACAGCACGAGCTGCAACGATACCGTTTTTATTGAAAGCTTCTACCCAATCATTATCCTTAACGTCGATTTCTGCTGCATCGTCTTCGTTGAGCCAAATTGTTTGACCACCGCGGAACAATGTCAACATTTGTTGGCTATCGAAATACATACTATGTGTAGACCACTTATGATGTGGTGTTAAGTATTTCAATGTGATTTCAGGAATACCTTCTTGTTTGTAGTCACCTTGTACTGGTTTATAGGACAATACCGGTTTGTACAATGCCATAGCTTCACCGTAATCGCGCATCATTTCATGGTCGCAATAGAAGGATTGACGACCTGTTACAGTACGGAATGGTACCTTATCTTCTGTAGATGTAGTAAATGGAGAATAACGACGTTTTTTATCGTTCTTACCAGTACTTGTTACAGAGCTAATGATGAAGCGTGGTTGACGAACCATGTCATCGAAGGTAATTTTTTCTTGTTCACGACCTTTTGCGTTCTTTTCAAGACCAGAAAGGCCTGTTTTTTCTTCCATTGCTTTCCAAGAGCGAACAGCCAATTTACCGTTTGTACAAGAAGACAATGTCAATACAGCATTACAAGCTTCCTTACATTCGTAAATGCTAGGACGGCCATGAGAAATAAATTCTGGATTATCGATGATACCATTTTGATCATACAATGTTTGATATTCATCAGATACGTCCCATGCCATGCCATGAGCACCCATTTTGTTTTCAATATTAGGTCCCAAGGCAATATATTTTTCAAAGATTTTACTGTAGTCGCGTTTTACATGAACAAGGTTCGGCATTGTTTTACCAGGAATTGGTTCACATTCGCCTTTGCTCCAGTCGAGGACTTTCCCTTCTGGTTGAGCCACTTCACCTGGGCTGTCATGACCAAGAGGAGTTGCTACGATATCTTCGTATTCTGTGAAGCCAGACTCTTTCGCTACACGAGATACTGTTTCAGCAAGGGTACGGAATGTATCCCAGTCAGATTTAGTTTCCCATGCGCAATCAACAGCCGCTTGGAATACGTGCACATATGGATGCATATCTGTAGAAGACAAGTCTTCTTTTTCATACCATGTAGCCGCTGGGAACACGATATCAGAATACAAACCTGTAGAAGCCATCCGGAAATCGATGTCGATTAAGAGGTCAAGCTTACCAGCTTCATCTGCTTCGCGCCATTTGATTTCTTCTGGTTTTACTGATGCGTCATCATCTTCGAGAACACCATGTTTTGTACCAAGTAAGTGTTTCAAGAAGTATTCATGGCCTTTAGAGGAAGAACCGATAAGGTTTGCACGCCATACAAACAAGTTGCGTGGATGATTTTCTTTAGCTGCTGGATCTTCTACGCAGAATTGTAATTCTTTATTTTTCAATGCTTGCGCCACATATTGGTTAATTTCTGCTTCTGTACCAGCACCAGCTGCACGAGCATCGTTAATCAATTCTTGGCTGCCTTTATTGAAAGTAGGATACGATGGCAACCAGCCTAAACGAGCTGCCAATACGTTGTAGTCACCAGGGTGACGGTAACGAGGCTTAGCTAATTTAGATACACGGTCTGCCAAGTCAATGCAGTCAGAACGGTATTGTTCTGTAGCAAAGTAAAACCAAGATGTACCATTTTGCAAGCGAGGAGCTTTGCTCCAGTCGTTAGCTGTCATGATACCGCCCCAACCTTCAACAGGACGAAGTTTTTCTTGACCTACATAGTGAGCCCAGCCACCGCCGTTAACACCTTCTGTACCACAGAACATGATAAGGTTCAAGATAGTACGGTAAATGATATCCGCATGGTACCAGTGGTTAATACCACCGCCCATGATAATCATGGAGCGACCTTTAGTTTTTTCTGCATTATCTGCGAATTCACGAGCTGTAGCAATCACGATATCTGCCTTTACGCCAGTAATTTTTTCTTGCCATGTAGGTGTGTATGGAGTGTCATCAGTGTAAGCTTTCGCTACTTCACCGCCGATACCACGGTCGATACCATAGTTAGCAAGAATGAGGTCATATACTGTAGTTACTTTTACAGGACCATCAACAGTTTGTACTGTAATCGTTGGAATTGCACGTTCAATAACACCTTCGTGCTCTTCATCACCAAAGTATGGCAACTTAACAATAGTCACATCTTCACGTTGATCAAACACGGATAAGCGAGGATCAATTTTAGCCCCTGTATTGCGGTTTTCAAGGCGCAAGTTCCACTTTTCAGGATGTGTATGACGATCACCCATTGTACCGTTTGGTACAACGATTTCGTGTGTTGTTTCATCAATCAATACAGTTTGGAAATCAGCACCGTCTTCTTTGCTGCCTAAATCCTTAGCATTTAAGAAACGGCCTGGTTGTACTGCGCCGTTGATGTCTTCAACGCGTACAAGGAATGGCATATCGGTAAACTCTTTCGCATACTCTTTGAAGTATGGAGTTTCCTTGTCGATGTAGTATTCTTTTAAGATTACGTGACCCATTGCCATAGCAAGAGCCGCATCAGTGCCGGCTTTCACATTGAGCCATGCATCGGAAGAAGTTGTAGATTCCGCATAGTCAGGGGATACGGATACAACCTTAGTACCTTTGTAACGAACCTCTGTCAAGAAGTGAGCGTCAGGTGTACGTGTCAACGGTACGTTGGAACCCCAAGTCATGATGTAGCCAGCATTGTACCAGTCACCAGATTCAGGTGTATCAGTTTGTTCACCCCAAACTTGTGGACTGGATGGTGGCAAATCGGCATACCAGTCATAGAAGGACAATGGTGTACCGCCCATAAGGTTAAGGAAACGAGCACCTGCTGCATAGGACAACATGGACATCGCTGGAATTACAGAGAAGCCTGCGTTGCGGTCAGGGCCGTATGTTTTTGCTGTATATAGTAAAGATGCTGCAGTGATTTCTGTCGCTTCGTCCCATGTGGAACGCACAAAGCCACCCATACCACGGGCAGATTTATATTTTTTCGCCTTTTCAGGGTCTTCTACGATAGATTTCCATGCTTCGATAGGATTTTTAGCTGTTTTCTTAGCTTCTCTCCAAAGCTCAGCCAATTCGCCGCGTACATATGGATATTTTACGCGCAATGGGCTGTATAAATACCAAGAAAAGGTCGCACCACGAGGGCACCCACGTGGTTCATAGTCCGGCATATCATCCGGTGTTTCCGGATAATCTGTTGCTTGGTTTTCCCAGGCTACGACGCCATTTTTAACGTAAATGTTCCAGCTACAAGAACCTGTACAGTTTACGCCATGTGTTGTGCGGACTACTTTATCGTAGGACCAACGGTCACGATAAAAATTTTCCCATTCGCGACCGCCTTCTTCTGTGATTTGGTGACCGCTTGGAGATACGTCCTTCTTGCGAAGAAACTTGAATTTCTGAGACAATAAACTCATCTCGTGTCCTCCTTAAAACTACAAAAAAGCCCTTGCGTTAGCAATGCCAACAACAAGGGAGAATATCCACAATTATTCGATATTACTGATATTAGGGTCGATCGTGTCGCTATCTAAATCGAGTAATCCGATTAATGCATCTAAGTCACAGATTACCAGATGGTGTTTATCATAGGCTACATAGCCTAATTTTCGTAACTCACTGAGCATGCGGTTTAAACTTTCCCGAGATGTGGCAGCAAATTCAGCTAACTCTTGATTTGTTAATGCGATGTCTATATAGATACCGTCATCACGTTGAATACCATAGCTATTAGCTAAACGCAATAGTGTCGAATAGAATGCACCTTTTTTGCCATACAACAACAAGTCTCTGTATTTTGCTTGTTGTCGCCGCATATGAAGTGTATAGATTTTCATCATTGCAATGGCCAGTGAATGGTCCTTTGCAATGGCTGGTTCCAAAACATCATAACGGATGGAATATACCGAGCATTTTTCACGTGCAATCGCATTGAACACGTAAGTCCGGATGTTCGTCTCGTACAAAGGAATTTCACCAAGCACATTATTTGGCCCCACCAACCGATGAGCAAAAATATGACCACTTACCTCAAATTTCTTAATACTAAGTCGTCCTTCGCGGACAATAAAAAAATGATCTGCTATATCACCTTCGTGAAACAAAAACTCGCCTTTTTCAAGGTGAATTGTTTCTCCTGGCAATGCAAGTAACTGGTTAATTAACTCCTGTTCCATACTATCACCGTGCATCTTTCAGTGTCATTTGTCCATATTGATTGTGAAAGTAGCTTTCATAATCAGCCATGCACAAAAGGCACATATACTATATACTTTACGTATATAATCCCTATTATAACCGATTAATTCTCATATAAGTGTGTTTTTTGTCACATTCACATTATATTCTGTCTTATATAATAATGGTGTGATTTTAGGCACACTCTCTATTATTATAGTACCACATTTTACAAGACCTTTTAAGGAGATGTGCCACAAATTTGTGTGAAAAAGATTTACTTTTTATCACATGTGTTTTAGTTAAAGGAGAGCTCTCATGTCAGAACTGAAAATGCCTCAAGTAGGTGCAAGTCGCAAAGAGATTGTTGCGAACTGGCAACCAGAAAACCCCGAATTTTGGGAAAAGTTTGGTAAAAAAATCGCCAAACAAAACTTGGTAATATCCACTATTGCCTTAACCTTAGCCTTTTGCGTATGGTATCTATGGGCCACCATTGCAGCGCAATTAAATGGCGCAGGTTTTAACTTTACTACTGAACAATTATTTACACTCGCAGCCTTACCAGGCCTTGTAGGTGCTACATTGCGTTTCGTCTACACATATATGCCTGCACTTATGGGCGGTAAGAACTGGACCTTTGTATCCACACTTATTTTATTAGTTCCTGTTGTATGGCTCGGCTTTGCAGTACAAGATACAACAACTTCTTATACGACATTTATGATTTTAACAGCCCTCATCGGTTTAGCGGGTGCTAACTTCTCGTCCTCCATGGCGTACATTGGCAACTTCTTCCCAAAATCCGAAAAAGGTACAGCCCTTGGCATCAATGGTGGTGTTGGTAACCTTGGCATTTCCGTAATCTATTTCTTAGCTCCATTTGCTATGGGTTCCGCTGCACTTGGTAATGTCTTTGGCGTAACACCTGCTATTATCAAAGGCAACGCAGTATACCTTGCCAATGCGGCTTTCATGTGGGTTGTGCCACTCGTAATTATCCTTGCACTTATGACGCGTTTCATGGATAACTTACCATTGGAAAAACCAAATCCTAAAAACCTTGTACAAATCTTCGGCAACAAACACACTTGGGCTCTTACATTACTTTACACATGTTCCTTCGGTGCTTTCTCCGGTTACGCAGCAGCACTTGGTCTCTTGGTAGGTAAAGAATTCCCTGAAATTCCATTCGCATCCATCGCATTCGTTGGTCCACTTGTTGCAGGTGCGCTTCGTCCTGTAGGCGGTTGGTTATCTGATAAAATCAACAGCGGTACAAAAGTTACTTTCATCAGCCTTATCGGCTTATGTATTACAACTGCACTCATCGCAGTTGGCGTTGACATTCATAACTTCCCATTCTTCTTCGCCATGTCCGTATTGACATTCGTATGCTGCGGCTTTGCAACAGGTGCTACATTCCGTATGATTCCTCACGTATTTGGCAATCCGTTGTTATCCTCTTTAATCACAGGTTTCGTAGCTGCTGTAGCTGCATACGGTGCATTCATTACACCTAAAATCTTCGGTTTCGTATACTCCACATTCGGCAACATTCACCCTGCATTCGCAGTACTATTAGCATTCAACATCGTAACAGTTGCGGTTTGCTTCTGGTTCTATGTGCGAAAAGGGGCAAACATGAACGTATAAATTCAATGCGTAAAACTGAAGATTATCCGTTACGTTTTAGGTGCTTAGAAATATAATTTACCTTCTAACCCCAGTAATAAAAGACAGTCCCAATCATCCTCCAGCTACTTTAACGGTCTGCGGCCTAAGGCCTTGACCTAGTAAAGTCAGATGATTGGGACTGTTCTTTTATTAGAATCTAGCGTTCAAGTAGATAAATAAAACAGGTGAATTATATTTTCTGCCACAGCAATTACGGTTGCTCATGAATTTATGCGTTCAAAACAGAAACTATGTGAAAACCTTATATGCTTATTTTCTTTGTAACCCACGATAAACGAGTTCAAAAATAATTTTCTGAGCTTCTAACCACTCATCGCTCTGAGACCATTTATATTGTTTATTAACAGCATATAGACCGTGTACTAAAAATACAAAAACGGATACCCCTACATCAAATGAAACCCCAAGGGCTTCTGCCACAACGAGCCCTTGTCGATCTTTTTCACGTCCTATAATGCGTTGTAATACATATTCTGAAATTTGTTCATCTAAAAATAAAGGTAAATACTTTTTATGTCGTATAATACGCTGACATAAGGGCAATCTATCAAAAATAGAATCGTATGCTTCTCTCAATGACACAAAATTAGAAGCCGCTGATAAGGTGTTAGCTATAGTTTGTAAATTGTTGTTATCTACCATTCCCGGCTTTGAATAAGCAATTGCATCATCCACTAAATCATCAATAATTTCAATGATATTACTATAGTGTAAATAAAAAGTAGAACGGGTTATCCCCGAAGCTTTGCACAACGATGTTACTGTTACAGACTCAAAAGAATTGTTTTCTAAACAACTAAGCAATCCTTCTTTTAACAACATACGTGTCATTTCTTTTCGAGTTATCATATAACCTCCAACATAGACATTTTTATACAGTGTGTCTATTAATAAACAATATGTCAATTATTGTTAAGACTAGTATAACAAAACAAGGTATACTAGTTCTAGAGATTACAAATAGTAATCTATTCAATCAAATCGACAATAATTCAATTAAGGAGATACCTATGACACAATATACTCACATTCGAAATGCAACAGGAAAATTAACAATAAAAAGTACAACATTCCTTATTGATCCATTCTTAGCACCAAAAGATACTTATCCTGGCTTTGAAGGAACATTTAACTATCAACAAAGAATGCCTATGGTTGATTTACCTGTATCAATGGACAATCTATTAAGCAATGTAACTGCAGTAGTAGTTACACACACACATCTCGATCATTGGGATGACACGGCAATTAACTCTATTCCAAAGTCACTTCCTATTTTTGTACAAAATACAGCAGACAAAGAACTTATTACTTCACAAGGTTTTAATGATGTACGCATCATTTTTGAAAGTCTTGAGTTTAATGGTATCACATTAAGAAAAACAGGTGGCTCACACGGCACTGTAGAAATGTATGCAAATCCAGTTCTCGCACCATTAGCAGGCGATGCAATGGGCGTTATTTTTGAAGCAGAAGACGAACCAACGGTGTACCTTGTAGGCGATACAGTATGGACAAGCGATGTAGAGAAGGCACTTCTTCGCTTCGACCCTAATGTTATTATTATGAATACAGGATATGCTCAAATTTTGGGCTTTGAAGATAGTATTATTATGGGTACAAAAGATATTGGCCGCATGGTAGTCCGCAAACCAGAGGCTAAAATCATCGCTGTTCATATGGATACAGTTAATCATACAGCAACAAGCCGTAAGGATGTGCACAAATTTATCAAAGGCACCAATATCGAAAGCCATGTAGCAGTCCCTGAGGATGGAGAAACTATTGTACTATAAGTTACTATATACCTATGTTGTTTTTATGTTGTTATTGAGGTATACTATAAACATAAAGAGAGTCATTGACGTGTGCGAGCGTTAGGCTCATCTAAAAATTCGGAAAATAAGATGCGCCTAACGTGTAAGTATTACCAGTACTTATTACGTTAGGCGTTTCTTAAGTTTATTTGAGTAAACTTAAGATGGAAATTACAATGAAGCGTCAGGTCTACCTGACGCTTTTATTCTTTCATAAATAATTATTAGTTAAAGACCCTCTTCAGAATCCGACTTTGCCCCTGTTCCGAAGGAACAGATCTGGGCGGTGGAGGATTATGGAGAGGGTCTTTTATTTATATTATTTTACTTCTGCCCAGCCTAAAGCAGCACGTTTTTCATCGATATCTGCTAAGATTTTTTCAGCAACTTTAGCAGGGTCTGTATTTACATACATAACAGAACCTAGGATGTCTTTAGTGTCTTCTTTCAACCATTTTGTAACAGCATCAGAGCCTTGTGTAGGTGGTTCAACGCAGTGGTAGGAGTTGATACCCATGAGGCGGAAACCAAGGGATGCATCGATACCTTTTTCGTTGGACCATTCAGGGCTAGACATTGCGAATGGCAATTGTGGCAAGTTAAGGCCAAGTTCAGCCGCAATACCACCGAAGATACCGGAGGAACGTGCATTATCTACACATTCGCCAACATGCCATACTGGCGGTTGATCATCGCCCAAGAACTCTTGCAATGCGGGGCTACATTTCTTAATAGCATCTGTATTACAGTAACCAAGTTTCATCAATGGGAAAGACGCACAACCATTTGTTAAGATGATACAGCCATTTTTGATAAGTGTATCAACGATATCTACAGTTGCTTTTTCATAGATAACACGAGGATTGGAACAACCTACTACGTTTACGATACCACGAACTTTACCAGATTTTAAAGCCTCTGCCAATGGTTTGAAGGAACCATAATGTTTAACAGTGGATTCGGGAGAGAAACCAACTTCTGCAGTGATTTCGTATGGCGGAATGAATACAGGCATACCTTTGCGCAATTCATGAGCTTCCAGAGCACGATCCAAGATTTTGCGAGCCAATTCTTTTGTTTCAGCCAAGTTAGTGTGGTGATGATCGTAACCGATGTGTTCTGCACCTGGTAAACGAGCTGCATCAGATGTAGTAATAACTTTTGTGTTGAAGCAACGTGCTACGTCCATGATAGCAGGGTAAACGTCTTGAACGTCGGCAACCCAGCAATCAAGAGCGCCTGTACCAAGTACGAGTTCAGCACCGATGGCATTACACAATGGAATAACATTTTCATAACGGTACATGCTGGACAAACCAGAGCAGCAAATACCGTAGAATTGGATACCTTTAGCACCGATAGCTTTTGCTTTTTCTAAATACTCTTCAGAAGCACCAATTGTACAAATTTGGGATACTAATGTTGGCAAGTGACCATGAACAGCGATGTTAACATACCCTTTTTTCAAGGCACCGATGTTAACTTTGGATGTACGACGACCACCTTGGCCGAACAATGCGTCTGTTGCGATATCCGCTGCTACTACGCCTGTAAATGTGAAAGCAAGACCACAACGTAAGAATTGTTTCATGTTGCTTTCCCAGTCGCCATCTGTACCCACGCATGTACGATGATATGCATCAAATGCTTCATTGTATGCGGAAATAGGCAAGATATCTAGGTTTTTCCAAACTTCGCGACGTTCAGCTGGAGCCAACGCTGTAATTGTTTTATATTCGCCAGGCAATGCACGGCTCAAATCTTCTAATAGAACATCTGCCAAGTCATTAGCCACTTCTTTTAAGGAACGACCTTCTTCAGGAATGTTGAAAGCTTTACATACAGTACGGATTTTTTCTTCCCCCAAAATTGGAATATCCAATTGGTCATTAGCAGCCGCTTTCAAAGAAATCAAGATTTCACGAGCATGCGCACCATGTTGAGTCAAACCACCAGCAGCAGCACGTGTCATATTACGAGCTACGATAAGATCAGCATCGGCACCACAGACACCACGAGGGCTCTTAGGCGTAATTTTACATGGACCCATGAAACAAATACGACAGCATACGCCAGCAATACCGAACGCACATTGAGGTTGTTGTTTATCGAAACGGTCGAATACAGTGTCGCAACCGATTTGTTCCATACGAAGAATCATCTCACGCACGGCAGGGTCAGGAGTTTGCTCGATAACATCTTGCTTAGTAGGCCATGTTTTACGATACTCAGCAACAGCCTTAAGATAATCATTTACACCATGTTCATGAGGCACGCCTGGTTCATGAGTGTGTGGCACCCATTTATCTGTAGGCAAAGCCTTTTCATAGCTATGATCGTGATGATGTTCATGATCATGAGTGTGGTCATGGTTGTGATGCTCATGGTCATGATGGTGATGATGACCGCCGCAATGGCAATGATGATGCTCACCATGGCTATGGCCATGGGTATTTTGGTTTTCCACATCTTTACTCATAATAAACCTCCTAAGGGCCTACGTAGGCCAACTGACAATAATAAGAAAACATATTCTACTTTTATTTCTAGTTAATTCCACCGCTATGACGGGCTTTAAATCCTATCTTTAAAATATGTTTTAAACTATCATAAGTATATTTGTTGAGAGGACAATTGTCAATCGAAATTTATACGTATTTAAAAAAATATCAGCTCCTATTCCCCATTATAACAGTGTTTTTCAATTATAAAGCTCATAATAATTTCATGAAACAAACTCATTTTTAATTCCCATTTACTACAGGAATTAGAAGCACTCATGAGAAGTAAACACCGCACAACACTAACTCTATATACACCAACAATTCTCCTACATCATTTTCACAAAATCTTACTGCTCCATCTAAAATATTTAAAACATTAGCTCCGCGTAGCGCAGTAGCGTGTCTTTTCTAACGCCGGTATGCTAAAAACTTTAATGTATTTACTAAGTGAGTAAGGATAAAAAAATCCTCCTCAAACGACTTCGGGCTCCGCGTAGCGCAGTAGCGTGTCGGCTTGAGGAGGATTTTTTATCCGCCACCGTATTTAGGTGTTACATTAAAGTTTTTAGTACATCAAGTACTTCTTGTGGTAATTCATTTTTATGGCCAATGAGTTTTTCAACATAATCATAGCGGAACTCAAAAGCTTTGTGTAATTGGTGATGGTACTCACGCACTTGGAATGGTGGTTCAAAACCAGGAACCTCTACATAGTCGAGGTTCTCGTATTTATAGAATGGTTTGAATTCCAAAGTGCCTTCTACCAAACGTTCTAACAAATCGAGAGTCACCTCTTTAGAAATTTTATTTTCCAAGAAGAATCCTGTATTCATGATGTAGCATTCTACGCCACATTCAGAGAACAATTTTTTGTAGCTTTCATAATCACGAACCAATGGATATGTACGGAACGGATTTGCATAAGGCTCAATAACAAGTGCATTCGGATCCACATGAGCATCAAGCTTTTCCGCAGTAGAACGACGTGTAGCAAGAGTGGCGCCCATGGTAGAAGCCAATACAGGATCATTAATTTTGAGGATTGGTGGCAATGTTTTATCTTTCATTAACCATACAATAGCATTTACAGGCTCACCAACGTAGTTCACGCGATTATCTGTCCAAAATTGAGATTTGATAGCACGACCATTGTTATTACGAACGTCCTCTGCTAATACAACCTTACGGCCATCTTCATCCATCGTTACGCCTACATTTTGTAGCGTTAACAAGAATTCATTAGCAGGATGTTCCACAGGATAATCTTGCATTTTATCAAAGTACGTAGGTTCAAGGGCAATAGAACTCAAATCTTCAGTATTGATGATATACGCATCGTCATGCAAGATAGAAATATCATAGCGACCATCGTGTTTTTCATGAGTCAATGTAGATTTACCGGAACCGGACAAGCCGAATACACCGATAGTATAGGATTTGCCATTATCAAGGTTGTAACGTTTCATACCGCCATGGCAAGCAACATAGCCGAGGCGATTTGCCAAGGACCATGCCAATGTAAGAGTACCTTTTTTGTGCTCGCCAAAGTAGCGCATGCCAAGAATCATGGCACAGTTATGAGCAGGGTCAAAGATAGCAAGACCGCCTGGATGACCAGGTACAACATAATCTGGATCAGAATAGATGTAGATATCACCTTCTGGAATTTCTAAACTATCATTGTAGAATTCTTTTACCGCTGCATCAAAGAACTTAAAGTTCATAACCCAGGAGTACAAAATAGATGCGTGATCTTTTGGAATCATCAAATGAGCACGAGCTGTGAATTTTTTATCGAGACCAACGATAGTCTGTGCAGCAATCCATTCTTTATTGCGACTATCGTATACAGCGTCGCGTGCAATATTAGCAAGTTCAACTTCGTCGATACCTTCATCGCCAATAATGCGACGAGCTTTTGCATAACGACCTGTAGTCTTACCATCATTAGTAACAAGCACTTTTGCATCTGCAGGTAAGCCTTGTTCTAATGGTTTATATACAGGCATATCGAGGACGATAACACCAGGTTCTTCAGTGGCAAATTGATACGCTTGTGCTACAGATGTAATAGGAGTTACATTGTTTCCATAGAATGCAGTTTCAATAGTACTGCGCAGCTTAGAAAATAATGGGTTTGTTTTAATTTCACTTTGCTTCCAAACGCGTCTTGTCGACATAGTATCTAGATCCTCACCTTTAAATATATTAGTAATTTCTCTTGTAAAAGTATATTAATATATGAAAATACAGTTTTTTTCAAATATTTTCATTATTTTCTATTTTACCCTTTTCAATCAAATTTGTATACACAAAACAGATGAATTATAGGAAATTAATATATGTTTATTTTGAATTAGTGCAGCACACCTCTGATAATAAAAATTGATAACTAATCATTCCTTAACGCTCCAACCAAGGTAAACAACATATGATTCAATGTTCATAGTCACTGCACAATACTAATAACAAAATAAAATGAGGCAAGATCCTGAGACCTCGCCTCTTTCATATTTAAAAGTTCAATTATTTCTTATTTTTATTAATAAATGCATCGATTTTACCAATCAAATCATTAACATCAAAATCACCGCGTTCCGCAATCATCTTAATGGTTGCTACCTTAGCCATTACTTTCACCATCGGAGTTTTCAATTTCTCAAATTTAGGATTTAAAGAAATCAAATACTCTACGATATCCGGACTTTGTTTAATCAAATTAGACAACGTAGTTTTTGCATCGATATGGAAACGACCATCTGCATCAGCTGTTAATGGTTCCTCCTCTACCTTTTCGGCCGCTTCTTGAGCTAGAGACTTATCCTCACCATTGCTACTTCCTGTATTCCCCACGAAATCGGTTTTATCCCAAGTCAACAATGTACGGGAACCTTCTAATTCACGAATATGCGTGCAATCTTGCATCATTTCTAGTACACCACGGAATTTACCATTTTCATCGCGCACTGCCGTGTAGATAACATAGATGAATAAGCCTGGTTTGTTAATCCAAAATTCTGCTTGGCTTTGTTCACCAGAACGGAATTTCTCTACGATTTCTTCTACTACATGAACAGACTTCGCAGGATGGCAATTTTTCACCTCACGGCCAATAACGTTGGCGCTGCGCGGGAAAATGCGATGTGGTGTATCACTGTAGAATTTTACGAGTTCATTTTCATCTACATAGGATAAGTCCACAGGCAGATGACGGAATAACAAATTGATTTGCTCCAATGTCAATTTGCCAGTGGCTACATCTAGAACAGCATCCTTATTTACAGCTGCACCGCCTACAGGACCAACATATTTGGATAATAGACCTGACAAATCGTTTAGGAACTCATTAGATACGGCACCGTTTTGACTGGAGTTATTTCTATTTAAATGCGCCGCAGAATCGTTGATGCCCGGCACTACATATAAACCTGGCGGATCAATGATAGCATAACCAATTTCATGATCATTTTTGCTCATGCGCACAAACTCTTCATCGCTTAACAGTTTATACGATGTTGGCAATAGTACTTCTAACTCTTTAGAGTTCAAATCGCGTAACTTCTCTAACGTTTCTGGTACAGATGCTAAGAATTCTTCGTATTTATCCTCCCGAAGCAATGCATAAGATGCAGAGATAGCATCCCGTACGCCATCATCAAAGGTCCACATAATACGCGTTGGACGATCAAAACCATGCTCTTCAAGCATTGGATACAGTTGATTTTGCTTACGAGATAGATGCGTTCTCCATTGCGCTAAAGAATCAAAAACACCAAGCCACGGGTTCTTAATAAACTTCTCTTGCTTGAATAGTTCATCAGCCTCAAGAGCAACCTTTTCAACAGCATTGATTTCTTCTAGGTACACCCACAACGGATGATTTTCAGGATACTCATTTTCTGCGCGAACTAATACGCCATCAAACAAGTTCAATAAATCATCCATCTTATCTAAGATTTCTTCATCCTTGTAAACACCTTTTAAACTTTGCTCTGCATAAGCAAACTCATCAGGCGTACAAGTACCTAGTTTTTCTTTCAAAATGCGATTGCCCTCTTCTAAGGACAATTTACCGTCTAAATAATCTTCTTTAATGGACACAATAATTCTGTAACGTTCATTGTTAATATCTAGCTTTTGTTTTAATGGATTCATATGCGTATACCTCCAAGAGACACAGACTATGACTATGTACAAAATATTATTAATATAATATGTATATTTTCATTATATTTATTTTGAAAGTAATTTTCAGTTGCTATAGTCACAACTCTATAATTTAATATCAAATTATTAGTCCATCCACTACACAGCTTTCATAAAGAAAAAAGCACCCATACAATGTATGAGTGCATTCTGTTATTTCCTTAAATCAATATATTCAGTTTTAGATGCCTCTACAGGATTGCCATTACTATCCGTAGCCGGTGTAAATTTCCATGTAGAAATCGTGTTCACAATGGATGCATCCGCATCACTACTGCCAGTAGTTCCTTGTAATTCTACATGAGAAACGGATCCATCGGTATTAATAGTAAAGTTTACATTAACAACAGTTGCATCACCAGCATAACCATGTAGCACACCAGAATCAAAACCCGGTGTAGATACTGCTTTTGGTGCTTCATAAGGTGTGGCCGCCATAGAAACAACGGCAGACATGGACATAATTAAGGCCGTTAAGGCAACACAACGCAATACATTACTCATCAGCTTTCTCCTTATTTTGCCTTAGGACCATTCGCTTTCGCATTTACATCAGATGCATGATTATCGTTAGACTGTGATTTGTCTACCGTCAATTTACCATTACCAGACTTAGCAGGAGCATCAACCTTTGGTAATGTGATTGTCATACCGATGATGGATGCATGGGCTTTTTGATCTGTGCCAATAGCCGGCGTAAATTCCCATTGTCTAATGGCAGCTTTCACAGCCTCATCAACAGGGCCATAACCAGAGGATTGTTCTACAAATACGTTTTCAACCTTACCTTGTTTGTTAATCAAGAAACGGACACGCATATGATCTGCAATGGTAATTCCATTTGGAATAGCTGGCATTGTAGGTTTAACGATGGATACCTCCCGAGGCGCTTTTGTAAATCTGCCCGCAGTCGCATCAGCGTGAGCAGGCATCATAGCACCTACAGCAAATGTAAGAATAGCAGCACAAGCGAATCGAGTTAATATATTCATGGTTTGTTCCCCCTCATAATTAATATAATAAATATACATATATAATACTCGATAAAGATGAAGAAAAAAATACCCAACTGCAAAATGTAGTCTATTAGTAAAAAATATATTTATAGAATAATTTTTATTGATAATTTTTCTCATTTATGATATATTGATTTCAAGATAACTGTTCGGACTTACATATCAAGTTGATATGACAAAAAAATTACACAAAGGAGGTTCATCATGAGACGTAGAAAGCGTATTCAAATGAAGGTCATGATGGTACTTGGTATCGTTGCCCTCGTTGGGCCAAACCATCTACAATCTCTCATCCACTAAACGATCGTGACCTTAGCAGAAAACCGTATAACTGCCACTAGCCGCTACGTTAGTAGCGGCTATTTTTCCGCTTAAATAAGGGTAGTTAACAAGATAACTAAAAATTTTAAACTTAGTACCTACAAAAGGAGGTTTATTATGAAATTTAATCGAATCTTATTAGTCGTCGTATCATTAGCACTTATGTTGTTCGCATTAGCAGGCTGTGGAAAAGATGCAGCGCAAGACAGTCAGAAAAAATTAAATGTTGTAGCTACTACTACAATGTTAACGGATTTAGTAAAAGAAATCGGCGGTGATCATGTATCTGTACAAGGACTCATGGGCCCTGGCGTAGATCCTCACCTCTATCAAGCGAGCGCCGGCGATGTAACAACTATGTCCAAGGCAGATGTTGTAGTGTACAACGGCATTCACTTAGAAGGTAAAATGGGTTCTATTTTCGACAATTTAACAAAACAAAATAAAGCTACCATCCGCGTATCTGACGCTATTGATCCAGCCACTCTACTCGACTTTGACGAAGAAGATGGCGTGAAAACTAAAGATCCTCATATTTGGTTCGATGTAGCGAATTGGAAACTTGCAGCCAAGGCTGTATACGAAGGACTTTCAAAAGCAGATCCAGCTCACAAAGAGGATTTCAAAAAACGGTATGATGCATACCTCACTAAATTAGATGAAACAGATGCATACATCAAAGTTCAAGCAGAATCAATTCCTAAAGAATCTCGCGTTCTAGTAACAGCACACGATGCCTTCCAATACTTTGCTCGCGCGTACGGCTTTGAAGTAAAAGGTTTGCAAGGTGTTAGTACCGCTACAGAAGCAGGCACACAAGATGTGAATGAACTTGTGCAATTCATCGTAGATCACAAAATTAAAGCGATCTTCGTAGAATCTTCTGTACCGCACAAAACAATTGAAGCCGTTCAAGAAGCGGCTAAGGCTAAAGGCTGGAATGTTGCTATCGGTGGCGAATTATACTCCGACTCCCTCGGTTCTGAAGGCACTGAAGGTGGCACATATATCGGCATGGTAAAAGCCAATATCGATACCATCGCTAAAGCACTTAAATAAAGGAGGTCTCTATGGAATGGGCCGTTGAAGTTGAAGATATGACCGTAGCCTATACGACAAAACCCGTATTATGGGACGTAGATATGAAGGTCCCCATCGGTTCCTTAGCGGCCATCGTCGGCCCTAATGGAGCTGGTAAATCTACATTATTAAAGGCCATGTTAGGCCTATTAACAGTTATCTCAGGTAGTGTTAAGTTTTATATCGACCACCACCTTGCAATGGACAAAAAGGATTACAAGAAAATCGCCTATGTACCTCAAAGCGGTAGCGTAGACTGGGATTTTCCTACTACCGTATTAGACGTTGTACTTATGGGCCGCTATGGTCATCTAGGTTGGTTCAAACGACCAAGTAAAAAGGATAAGGAGCTCGCCCTCTCCATGATTGAAAAAATGGGCATGAGCGACTATGTAAACAGGCAAATTCGTCAGCTTTCAGGGGGCCAACAACAGCGTGTATTCCTCGCAAGAGCCCTCGTACAAGAGGCAGATATTTATCTCATGGACGAGCCCTTCAAGGGCGTCGATAAAACGACGGAACACGCCATTATCTCCCTATTACAAGAAATGAAAGCACGTGGCAAAACGGTCATCGTCGTACACCACGATTTAAATACGGTACCTCAATATTTCGACTGGGTAACGATGGTCAATAAGCAAACTATTGCCTATGGTCCCGTAGTAGATACCTTTACTGACGAAGCCATCGAGCGCACCTACGGCAAGGGGAGGATTCTATGACCATACTCCAATCCTATACGACACAGATGGTATTACTCGGCACGGCGCTCTTGGGCCTTGCCAGTGGTATTGCAGGCACCTTTGCAGTACTGCGCAAGGAAAGCCTCATCGGTGACGGCCTCTCTCACGCGGCACTGCCTGGTGTAGTCATCGCATTCTTGCTGACCGGTATAAAAGACATTGAGGTACTGATTATAGGTGCTGCCCTGTCCTCTATCACTGCAGCGTGGCTTATTACCATCACCGTTGAAAACAGTAAAATCAAATTCGATGGCGCTCTAGCTACTATACTATCTGCTTTCTTTGGTCTTGGTATGGTTCTACTCACCTACCTTCAAAGCCTAAACAATGCAGGTCAGGCGGGCCTTTCAAAATTTATATTTGGACAGGCCGCCACCATATTAGCCCGCGATGTGTACATTACATCGGCGGCAGCGCTCATCATTATCGTTTTAACAGCATTATTTTGGAAAGAGCTAAAACTCATCTCTTTTGACGTAGAATACGCTAAAACATTGCAAATTCCCGTCACCTTTACACTCATTTTATACAGATCACTATTGATCATGACCATCATCATCGGCATTCAATCAGTAGGGGCGATCTTAATCAGTTCCCTACTCATTGCACCCGCCGTAGGGGCTCGTCAATGGACAAATAAGCTAGGTACCATGTGTATACTAGCAGGATGTTTCGGCATGGTATCTGCTATGGGTGGTACCATTTGGAGTACAACAGTACAAAAACTGCCTACAGGTCCTGCGATCATCGTCATTCTGTCGGTTATCGTACTGTTGAGCCTCATCTTTGCACCTAATAGAGGCATTTTGTGGCAATTCCGGAAAAGAGGTGCCCCATGACAGTACATACAGAGATTTTACTCATCGCCATTGCAGTATCAATCGCGTGCTCTATCCCTGGTGTATTCCTCGTGCTGCGCCGCATGTCCATGATGGCCGACGCCATTACGCACACCGTATTTCTCGGCATCGTACTCGCGTTCTTCGTGACCGAAGACTTAAACTCACCTTTGCTTCTAGTAGGGGCAACGCTAGTCGGCGTAGGAACGGTATGGCTTACAGAGATGATTCATAACACGGGCCTCGTCAACGAAGACGCATCCATTGGTATCATCTTCCCTCTCCTCTTCTCCATTGCCATCATCCTCGTCAGTCTCTATAGCGGCAACGCACACCTTGACGTAGATACGGCACTTCTGGGGGAAATCGCGTTCGCTCCATTCGACAGATGGATTGTAAACGGCGCTGACTTAGGTCCTGTATCACTATGGATTTCTCTAGGGGTAGCGGTCATCAACCTCATATTAGTTATGCTCTTCTACAAGGAATTGCAGCTATCTACCTTCGATCCACTATTAGCAGGGCTCTTCGGTTTCATGCCCGTCCTCATCCACTACGTGCTCATGACCATGGTATCCCTCACCGTGGTGGCCTCCTTCCAAGCGGTAGGTGCCATCCTCGTTATCGGTCTCATGATTGGACCTGCGGTTATCGCTTATTTATGGACGGACTCTGTGAAAGCCATGCTCATTAGCAGTATCATCATCGGCATTATCTGTGCCGTCATCGGTACAGAAGTGGCTTTCACCCTAGACGTATCCATTGCAGGCGCTATCGCAACAACGATCGGTGTCGCTTTATTAATTGCCGTTATTTGCACGCCAAAGACAGGCTATATCGCAACCTATCTTCGGCAACGCCACTTGCGTCGTCACTATCGAGAAACGATGATGCTCTGCCACATCTATACCCATATGAACACACCTGTGGCAGCCATTGAAAACGGTATCGGTACCATTCACGAACACTTGAACTGGAAGCCAGACTATACACACCAAGCCGCATCACACCTTAAGAAACAAGGCTTGTTGTATGTAACAAATGGGTACTATATGCTGACCGATAAAGGTGTGGCGCAAGTTAAAGAAATTATTTAATAAACCATATGGGTTTTGGTAAGCACAATGATAGACAAATCCGTATAGTTTAATTAAATGAATTGTAGAAACTTAATATTTTTCCCCATAAAAAAGAAGCTGAAATCAATACAAAGATTTCAGCTTCTTTTATTTTAATCAATAGTGTTACAGACATTAAAAATAGTAGGATTCACGACCATAAATAAATTTTCCTCTACAATTCAAGGCGCATCTGATACCATTTGGCACCGCCATGATTCGACGTTGACGGCCCTTCATTTATAAAACCAAACTTGGCATAATAAGGGATTTTTTCTTCCTTACAAGTTAGAATAACACCCTTACGTTTTTCCTCTCTCGCAAGATTGATAAAAGCCTCAATTAACTTACCACCTACACCACGATTCCGGTATTCTGGCATTGTATTTAGGCCAAAAATCATCTGCCATGCCCCATCAGGATTGTGCATAGATGCATCAGCAAACATCTCATCGATTAGGATTTCATCATCCGTTACAAATCCATCGATAAAACCAATCGGCGTATCGCCATCAAAGGCAATTAAAAACTGGCCTGCATAATGGTCTAATCGTTCCTTAAAAGCCTCACGAGGCGCCGCCTCAGCAGGCGGAAAACAAGTTGCTTCTATATGTGTCACTAAATCTAAATCTGCGGTTGTCGCTTTTCGTATTAATATATCCATATCCTTCTCCATCGCATCTACATATCTGTTTTAGTATATACCGTTTACATAACAAAGGCTACACGTAACTCTATGTACGTGTAGCCTTTTATTAACAATTTGCCCACCTACTTGCTATACAGATTATCCGACCAATTATCTTTTTGTATATTTAGGTACATTACGATATTGCATCGGCAAAGAATTTTCTTTTATTTTAAAGCCATGCTTCTCGTAAAATAGTGCATTCTTACTATCACCAATCATAACATTAATGTACAAGTAAGACTTATAAGCGTCTTTCACCATTTCTAACAAATGACCAGCAATACCTTGGCCATGATTCTCAGGATGAACCAAAACATAATTGATGAAGCATACCAGCTCGCTGTCATCCATGAAACGAATAAGACCAACTAAACGATCGCCGTCCCACGCAGAAATCACACGAGATGAATTCATTAGAGCCTTGTGTAGACGGTCTGGATATTTACCTACTACCCAACGAACAGACAGAAATAAATCTGCTACTTGCTGGGAAGTAAAAATTTTTTCTTCAGTATACTTAATAGTCATAAAAAACCTTCACATTATCTAAACGTCCAAGGATTTCTTAAAGTAGCAGCCTTATTAAAGGTTAATGTGCATAGTGTAGGATTTTCACTATCTAAGTAAGCAATAAAAACAATTTTATCAATCATTTTTTCTTTTACCATCATCGCCTTTACAGCGTCTTGATGTATATATTGACGAAGCAATTCAGGAAGAGTAAACCGAATACTAAGGCTAGGACTCTCAGAATTATTAATAATTGGTACTATAATCCACTCATCGGGCTTTTCTGGATTAAAATGTATTGTAACGTCCTGATGTGGATTAGTTTTCAATAACTCATTAAATTCTGAATTAGCTAGTAGAGGAATCATATATACACTATTTATTGTAGCCAAATATATAAATTGATTTTCAATATTATTCTTTAAATCCATTATCAGATTTTTCAAATCAATATCAAATAAAGACTCATCCCAACAATAAGAAGATCTCCTATGATATGCCACTTCATCACGAATTAATTCTGAAAACGCCATTTTGAAACTATTAAATTGAGTATCATCTATATCTGAATTATCCATCAATGCATCTATTATTTGTTGAATGAGGTCTATGATATCTTTATATACATCACTAGATAAATCAATTAAATGTATTTTATGAGCAATTGCATAACGTTGTGCAGGATCTGAAAAACCAGATGTAGAAAAGATAGCATAATGATATTGATAACGTTTAACAGATAATTGCTCTGTACTCAAATTTACAGTAGCGTAATTAGTATTAATATCATTTAAAATACCAACGCCCACTCTAACTCTATCAATACCAACTTTTGTGTTTGCATAACACTTTGCTTCTATAAATAAGCGCAAAGGATATACAAAGGGAGGCGTTATTTTAAAAGTCCCCAATGTGTCAAACTGATGATAACCTCCACGTCCTCGAACATTTAAACCATTATGTTTACTTTCTATTTCTTGTTCGCCATGCGGTACACCAGGTTCATAAGGAATATTGCACTCTGTAATTACTTCATAACCATTCACTTCAATAAGTTTTGATAATACTTTCTCTAAAAGGTATCCTTTTGCCTGCTGTTTATTCATGCTAAAGCTCTCCTAAATTATAAGTGCAAAACATATTTCGCTACAATATCTTGCTCATATAGATAACATCTCCATAGGGTTATGATAATACGGCTCACATTCAATAAAACCATACTTCTTGTACAGATGGATCGCTGCTTGTAACGGTTCAATTGTATCTAATACCATCTCTTTATAACCAGAGTCCTTAGCATGGTCCATGATGCTTTCAATCAGACGATCACCGAGAGCATGACCACGACCCTCGGAACGCACATAGAGGCGTTTCATTTCACAACGGGTATCACTATGCTGATAATACGCCACCATGCCGAGCACGACATCATTATCATCAATAGCAACCAATAATTCACCATTTGGTGCCGTATATTTTTCTGCTATATCTGCTAATTCCTTATCTAAATTCTGAAAGGACAAATCGCGACCAAGCCACTGCGTATACTCAGTAATCAACTCTTTTACTTGATCTAAATACGGTTTGCCATCAATAATTTTAATCATATAAACTCCAACGGATATAATACTCTACAATCATTTTTCCCCATGTAGCTTATGTTGAAAGATTTCTTTTACAACCCCTTCACCAACAATATTACCGCTATCCATGATAAGGAACTCTGTACCTACTTGTAGTGCAGAATAATCTATATCTTCGTTTACTGGCAACGCATTTGCACGTATTGATTTATCAAAGATAACATCTTCACCATCAATAAAGTTTACACTTAACAGCTGATCAGAACCCTTTATAACAAGATGCGGGCAATACTTTCCATTATTCAGATTCGGTGGAGTTCTCCTCTTCTTGCTGAAGAAAGTAACTGTACAGCAAATAGTAAAATCTAAATCGCTCATGTTACGCCTCATTCAACTACATATACCATATCACCTTTAAAGTATATGTTCATTATACAATGTACGGGATTCCCTTCGGTCCATAACCAACCTTGCAGCACAGCTCGTCCCCAGTTATAAGTCTCTACAATGACCTCAAATTCACTTTCACTATACTCCTGCTGATACTGAGGCAACTCAATTCTTTTACCTCTGAAAGTATCTTATTAACACACGAAGTACTTAACATCTAAAAAATACGATTATTTTCTTTCATAAGGAAATCATACTTATTATCTTTAATTTCATCGCTATAAAAATAATCTATTTTATCAGCTAAACTAGCAAAATCCAAAAAATTAATTGACGAAAACTCATCAGTTGAAAGCCCAGTGTTCAATACATATTTATAGTTTTCAAAATCATAAAACTTATTAGGATCTTCAGATATTAAGTCCAAGTAAATATTATTCGATTTTGATAACAAACAAATATATTGAAAGTCCCTATCTATATATTGTGTATTATTATCAGGATGTGCCATCGAAAAATGTTGATTTGGAGTTAACATAATTAGGTTCTCTACAAAGTCAGCAATCTCAGGGTGTTCTGATTGAGCAAAAATATGATGAGCTTGTGTTGCTTTAATATTTTCGCTTGATTGATAAACTTCAGACAACCCCCCTGCTTGAATCTCATTATACTTACGAATAGCTTTTTTTGCCTTATTAACTGTATAGTTTTTGAAAGCCCTGACTTGCAATTGCACTGTTGTCGGTTCATGTTCCAATCTCGTAATCGTCTTATCTTTTCCACTAAGCTCATCTCGCCAATTCAAACGATTATATTGTAAATCATTTAACGTTATTATATTCTTTGAAATTCTTCCTTTTTCAGTTCCTAATTTTCTTAATTTAAAAGCAAGAGGATTTAATACTTTAGTAAATATTCGCCCACATTCAGTTACACCATTTATTTTAGTGTAAGTAATAGTAAAATGAATAAATGTATCTCTTAACTCTTTATAAGAGTCATTATTTTGTTTACTAAAAAATTTACTAAAAATATTAATTAAATCACTATCAATCAATACTTTAGAAATATATTCATATAGAAAATTCAAAGCATTTATAGGACGTAACGCAATTTTATCTATTATTTGTCGATTATTAATAGAGTAATAATATCTATTCTTTTCCCTCCTAACATTTAACACTTTGCTATAAGCTAGTAATTTAATTGGTTGTCCAAAATATTTATCATATTCATTCCCAGCTTTTAACTCAGGATCAGGCTTTGAAAAGATTTCAATAACATTTTCTCTAGCATAATCGCTATGCCAAATTTCTGATACAGTAAATTCTGAGCAGCCTGTAGCATCGACATATTCACATATACAATCTGCAATTATTGATAAAACATCATATGTACACTTTTGGTCTATCCAACGTGCATCCCCTGATTCTCTAACATCATAATTATATCTACTAAAAAAATCTTTATATACATTCATATAATACCTCTGGAACTATAGTGCCCAGCCTCTATTAAAGTGTTCTATAATAGTTTCAATATCTTGATTTTGATCTAACGGTTGATCTTGCAACTCGCGTCTCAAGATATTAATTATACAGTTACGTTCACTAGGACAAACCGAACGAGTATAACCAGATTCAGATACAGAAAATCTATATGTGGTAATTAAATGATTAATATATTTATTAGAATTTATTCTACGTGTAATGTTATTTCTACCTGCACTAGAAACTCGACTCAAAGCAGGAATATAGTCATTAAGAATTTCTATGTCATTGTAATAATGAATTCTATATTCACGATTCCATGCACCATCTACATTATTCTGTTCAATATGAATACTAATACTATCGTCAAATAGACTTAATTCACATCCGTGTCCACGATAATGCCTAATATTAGATAAAAAGCCCAATGTTTCTGCATATTCAATTATATTATTAAACCTTACCCCCGATATTCCCCAACGCGAATTATTTGTAGTGTAATCTAAACTAATCATTTTTCCCCCTATATCGCTTGATTAATTCCAAACCAATAACAACTAGATTTATCAATATTCAAAGAACGCGTCTGATAGTTCCTTGCTATTCTATAAAAGGTTCTGAACTCATCACTTGAAATATACTTTAATTGTTTATCCGTTAAATATAAATTTTTGTCTTTCAGTATTAATATAGCTACAGAACCATTGACAACATATCCCGCACCTTTCCTTATTATGCGTGGTTTATAGGTCATATTTGGTGTTAAATATACGTCTGTATTGTTAATAAATTTAGCCACAGTAAATTTTGATAGTGTATCTAAATCTATAAAAGTATCATATCCATCAATGTCAACTAATTCGCCTGTATCTAATATATTTCTTGATTTAACCACTCTTATTGCATACTTATCACTTTTACTTTGTGATGTATTCTGGTTAGTAATTTGCCGATCTCTAAAAACATCAAAAATGCCAAATTTCATTTTACAAAAAACCTTATCAAAGAAATCATCTCTATATATAATCCAATAAGGTAAATTATTATCAAAAATATACTTACTTTTTTGAACAATAGACTTACTCATAGTTGTTGAAATAACTCTTGTACTCACAGGTTTCTTTGTAGAATCAACCATAATGTTAATAGTTTCCACAAGAACCCCTTTAAATCCATTCTCACCGAAGTCTATTATGGAGTCTATTCCATATGCCCTTAAGAACTCTCTAGTTTTTAAAAATTCTGGCGTATTAAGAATATTCTTGGGCATAATTAACGATACATAATTAGATAGCATTACAGCTTTTTCTAATATGAATTCTGCCAGATTAGTTGACTCCTTATTAAAATTATCCTTTAATAAATTACTTCTATATAATCCACTAATTTTAGAAAAAGGTGGATTTCCTATAACTAAATCAACTTTATTAAATTTATAGGTCATAAAGTCTTCGCAAATAAATTTCAAAGTAAAGTTATTTGGTATGTTGTCTTTATCATACAGAATTTTAAGCGCCTCAATCGTATTAAAATCTACATCAATAACTGTTAGATTTACATGCTTTTTGCTTTCATATTTTTTAAAAATAAATGGTAAGAAATTTCCAGCACCAACTGATGGCTCTATTATATTAACTTCTTCTGAATCGAAGTCAGGTAAATTTTTAAATATTTCCTGAACAATAAATTTATTAGTAAAATATGCAGAATTTACTTGTCTTTTTGTATTTGCTAATTCAATGATTGCAGATAATGTTGATAAACTATATATATTTTTATTTTCCTGTAAAAATTGCTTTAATCTTTCATTATCAACAAGATTATTTTGTTTAATCAAATCTTTTATTTCCTTATATGTTAACTTTGGAAATAAAAGATTTTTCTTTATTTTATTTGCAATCTGTCTAAAAATAATAGTCGGAACAGCCTCTCCAATACTCTGCCTAATATTCAACTCCTCTTTTTTTGATACTTTTTGTTTCTCAGCTACAGATAATTGATTCAAATCACTTAAATTATAATCTACCCATTTAAATTCATCTGGAATTGTCATCATACGCATTAACTCTCGGATTGAAAAAACCCTATTATCAATGGGATGAATTGTATTTTGACTTGCCAATTGATCATTTCTAGTATGGATACAAGGAGCTACCTTATCATAAATCTGTCTTGTATATTTATCTGCATTTTTAGATTTATTTATAACTATTTTACCATCTATAACTCTATGAGGTTTTAATTCATCACTATCATTATCGAATGCGCTTTGACCTTCCTTTAAGTTTTCTATCCATGACAACATATATTCCGGATAGACTCTAAAGCTATGGAAAAAATCTTTGGAATCATATTCACCCCAATTTAAACTTTTCATATTGCCAATAACATCAAATAAACTTTTCTCCTTCATATAGTCTGGCATTAACTCCATCGGAGAAATTTCATCAGAAAACTTTTTATCCACACCAATAACAAGAGTACGTGTTCTAGATGAATTGGATCCATAATTTTTAAAGTTAAGAACTTCATTATGAATTAAATAGCTAGAACCTAACTCTTCACTTATCATATCACCAATTGATACAACATCACCTCTTTTATTTATACATCCAGTCTTCCAAAAAGCAGCAACATTCTCAAACAGAAAAAATCTTGGGTGAATGATTCTTATTAAATCTACACTTTCTCGAATGAGGCTATTTCTTTCAATTTCTTTATCACTTTTCTTATGATTCGCAACACTCATACCCTGACAAGGTGGGGTAGCAATAACAACATCCACACAATCATTACCTAACTTATTCCATTTATTTATTTCCTCATAAATCAATTTTTTAGTTTCTTCTTGTTTTATATCTGCAGATATATAGCCACTTTCAAATTTACATTTTTTATTTAATCTTTGTATATTTAGCCTTTTTTCTAATAGTTCATTTGTAGCAATACATTCAAAGCCCTCAAGCTTAAAACCATAACAACCTACTCCTGCAGAAGAAAACAAAGAAATATATGTAGGCTTATTTTGAATCATATTTTATTCCCTCTTTCAGTATTTACATCCGCAACATGTTCAATAACATCACTAAAATCACAATTTAATTCTTCACAAATTTTATCTATCATTCTTAAACTGATATATTTATCTTTCCCCATATTGGCTAATGTTACAGAATTCATGCCTGTAATATTTTTTAAATCTGTTTTAGTCATATTTTTATCAATAAGCAGCTTCCATAATCTTTTATAGCTAATAGCCATTTTTTCACCTTTACTTTTATAAATATAATATTTATAAAAGTATATCATAAATTCATATTTTTTTCTTATAAAACTACTGGTATCTTCTAAGTTAAATTAATGCTCCTATCTGCTATCTTCTAATAATTTGATTATTATAATCTAAGTCCAATCAAAATAAGTTAAATATTTTGATTCCTTATCCAAAAATAACAAAAAACCTCCCCTTAAAAGGGAGGTTTCTCAACTAAAATATGACTGAAAATTTTTTATTCCCACTCAATTGTAGCAGGTGGTTTAGATGTAATATCGTACACGATACGGTTGATGTGTTGTACTTCGTTTACGATACGACGGGAAATTGTGTCCAATACGTCGTAAGGGATGCGTGCCCAGTCAGCAGTCATGAAGTCTGTTGTTGTTACGCCACGCAATGCCAATGTGTAGTCGTATGTACGGAAGTCACCCATAACGCCTACGGTACGTGTAGATGTTAGTACTGCAAAGTATTGGTTGATGCTGCGATCAAGACCAGCTTTTGCAATTTCGTCACGGAAGATGTAATCCGCATCACGCAAGATGTCGAGTTTCTCTTTAGTGATTTCGCCCATTACGCGAATAGCAAGACCAGGACCTGGGAATGGTTGACGCCATACAAGGTAGTCCGCCAAGCCTAATTCAGCACCAAGTTCGCGCACTTCGTCTTTGAAGAGGTTGCGCAATGGTTCGATAAGGCCTTTGAAGTCTACAACTGCAGGCAAGCCGCCTACGTTGTGGTGAGATTTGATAACTTCTGCTTCGCCAGTACCGGACTCGATAACGTCAGGGTAGATTGTACCTTGCGCCAAGAAGTCAACAGAACCGATTTTACGGCCTTCGTCTTCGAATACGCGGATGAATTCTTCGCCGATAGCTTTACGTTTTGCTTCTGGATCTTCAAGACCAGCCAATTTATCTAAGAAACGTTTTTCCGCATCTACGCGGATGAAATGCATGCCGGAATCTTTGAAAGCTGCTTCAACTTCGTCACCTTCGTTTTTACGCATTAAACCATGGTCAACGAAGATACAAGTCAATTGATCACCAATAGCTTTAGAAATAAGAGCTGCTGCAACGGAGCTATCTACACCGCCGGACAATGCCAACAATACTTTACCATCCCCTACAGTGTTACGGATTTCTTCAATAGCAGTTTTCGCATAGTTTGCCATTGTCCATGTGCCTGTGAAACCACATACTTCATACAAGAAGTTGTGAAGCATTTCTTTACCATGTTCAGTGTGCAACACTTCTGCATGGTATTGCATAGCGTACAATTTGCGTTCTTTATTTTGCATGGATGCAACAGGGCAGTCTTTTGTATGCGCAATGATTTCGAACCCTTCAGGAACTTTTGCTACATAGTCAACGTGGGACATCCAAACAACTTGGTCTTCGTCCAAGCCTTTGAACAATGGGGATGTAGTGTCCACTTTAGTAGGTGTTTTACCAAATTCACGGTTGTCCGCAGATTTAACTTCGCCACCCAATGTATGCGCCATAAATTGCATACCATAGCACATGCCAAGAACTGGAATGCCAAGTTCAAAGATTTCCTTTTCAATTTTAGGTGAATTCTCTTCATACACGCTGTTAGGACCACCAGTGAAGATGATACCTTGCGGCTTCAATTCCTTAATTTTTTCCAATGCTTTGTTGTATGGATATACTTCGCAGTATACATGATTTTCACGAACGCGACGTGCAATCAACTGATTATATTGACCGCCGAAATCGACAACAATAACAAATTCCTTGTTTTCCATAGTTCCTCCGTATGCATCTTTTGTGAAAGTACATTCACCAATTTATAATGTCCATACATTCCTGTACTGGGGGTTGCGTTTTACAAGCAAAACGCTAAATTTCATTACATTTTATTATACCATAGGAACAATATGTACTCCATATATTCCGTATGAAAGTTATGAATTAGTTTTTAATGTTCGGATTTTAGATTACTTCAGGCCTGTAGTATCTTTGAGTAGCTTATGCATCTGCACAGCCCCAACGGGACAAATAGAGTAGCAATCGCCACAACTAATACACCCCTTACCAATGATAAATTTTGTAGACCCTTCTGTGATGCATTGAACAGGACAATCTTCAGCACAAGCCCCACATTTCACGCAGGTATCGTCTATATCAAATTTTAGATTGCTCATATAACATCACCTCTCTATCAATCATAAGATATAGTATCTATCCATTATCTGCTTACTATTTCCATTAGCCTCTTAGTATTTCTATTAGTAGACTAGTATGTCCCTTAATAGCTTAGTATTTCTATTTATTTTCCAGCTCACGGTTATACGCAATAGCCGAATATAGTGCACGAGCTACGCCATAGTGATTATTATCTGTCGTTTCATAACGTGCGGCAGCTTTCACATTATCTCGTGCATTACCCATAGCCACGCTAGCGCTGGCAAAGCGAATCATGGATAGATCATTTTCGCTGTCGCCGATGGTCATTACCTCGTCAGGCGTATAGCCCCAATGGTTCGCTAAGGCCTCTACAGCTGTGCCTTTTGTCGTATGAGGTAACACAAATTCTAAATTGCCTTCACTCGATTCAAGAACATCATAAAAGCGTTCGCGCCCTTTGCCATCTACAGCTGCACCTTGGAACGCATCCCGCAAATTAGCTAGGATGCGTTCACGTATACGTTCATCGCCGTAAAAGATTTGGATTTTCTCTGGTCCCTCTGGTAACGATTCTAAATGGGCTATTAAATCGGGCACTATGGTACGTGTTGTTAAAATGAAAGGCCGGATATTCGGTCTAAAGAAATGTTCTGCTTGCGCTGTCTCATTACCAACAACAGGGTATTGACCGAAAATCTCGGCTTTCACATAAGCCTCTACAAACACACCGTAGGTCATCAATTTTCGTACTAAATCTATAGCACGAATTTTATCAAAGGAAATATGAACAAGTTCTTTTTGCTCCTCTTTATCCATAACATAGGCACCATTGGTGCACACAAAATAGCGCAAGCACGGCATGGCGTCGATTACATCATCCATCTCATGCCACGCACGGCCCGATGCAATAGCCACGCGGATACCGCTTTCACGAGCGGCACGAACCGCATTGACAACCTCAGGATCCACGGATTTCGCGTCGTTTACTAAAGTGCCATCCACGTCGGACGCGATGAATCGAATCGGTGTATCACCAGTAAGGCCTATATAGTTTTTAATGTCTAATGGTTCAGATGCGGACATAAAACCTCCTTTAATACAATATAAATTTTACTTGATGTACAATATAGATAATCACATAAGATTGTAGAATGACTATTTCAAAGGATGTGAAATCATATGCATATAATAATCAATCGAGATGCCGTTTGTGCGGCCGATGATATGAGTCATCATCACTGGAAATAACGTGGTCTGGGCGCTCCATCACCACGACATTGAGGTGGGCACTTATTTCACCCAAAATCGTAGTTTTATAAATGGCAATGTTCCCTTATCATCTATTATCAGTAATTCTGAAAGAGGCAACGAATTCTATCTACGATATTACAGTTCCCCAGACAGATACAGGAAACATTTTATTTAGCGCTATTCCCATCAGCTAGAAACTATTTAGTAATATTATATGTAGATGAGAATTATTTAGTTGCATTAAACTCAGCCACAATTTCTTCTAAGACAGTTGGATTTTCTACTAATCGCAACAATGTGCGACCAATGATATTGGCTCCATCTACAATGGTTTGCTCAATGGTTGGTTCTAGCATGGCATCCGCGAATTCTTTAGCATGGCACACTTTATCTGGGCCGGCCAAGCGCAATTTAGGATGGAATGCGGCACATTGATAGCTGACATTACCGATATCGGAACTGCCCCCAATGTCCGCTGGACCTGGTTCAAAATCGAGGCCCATGTCGGCCATCACTTCTTCGATGAGGTGTGTACCGCGATGGTTTTGGTTCATATCATCGTAAGGATTGCCGTAAAACTCAACGTCTACAGTTGTACCAGTGCAAAGGGCAGCGCCTTCAAAAATCTTTTTGATTTGCTCGGATAGGCCGTTCAAATACTCCCGTTCTGTATGACGCACGGTAACCTCTAATTCGCCAGTAGCAGGAATGACATTGGATGCGGTACCACCATTAATAATCCACGTGCCGATACGAGACTCTGGTCGCACTTGTTGGCGCAGCATATCCATGGCATGGATGGCGAGTTGCACGCCGTTTACCGCATTGATGCCATTCCAAGGCTCACCAGCCGCATGGGCCGGTTTACCGTGGAATGTAGCACGGAAACAATCGAGGGCTAAGAATTGTGAATTCGGCCGCGTTTCTTCGCCATCAAGATGCACCATAATGGCAAAATCGTAATTCTTGAACACGCCAGCGTTGCACATATCTACCTTGCAGCCCATCGCTTCCTCATCAGGGGTTCCAATGATGTCGATATCCATGTTGAAAGCTACCCCTTCTTGCTGCATCTTATGTAATGCAAGAGCCGCTAGTACACTCATAGATCCGCTAGCACAATGGCCACACGCATGTCCCACATCTGGCAACGCATCGTATTCACATAATATAGCTAAACGGCCCTTAGGATTATCTACTTTCACAACAGACGCCTTAAAAGCAGTCGGCAAGTGACAGAACTCATAGGTCACAGGAATACCGTGTGTTTCAAGGACAGCACCGATTGTCTTAACAGACTTAAATTCATGACTAGACAGTTCTGGATTCTTCGCCAATGTATAGTTAATGGTGAAAGCCTCTTGGGCGAAGCTTTCAGAAGCATTGGAAAATTGTTCAGTAAGAGACATAGGTCCTCCTAAATATGTATATAAATAATCGACCTTATTTAGTAAAAGGTGCATTTTGTGTACATAATTTGTTTACGTACCTTTAATTATACAATGTTATTGCCTATTGGTTCAAAATTCCGTACAATAGAAACAGATTAATATGTTTGTATCGTGTTTGAGGAGGATACTATGTTTAAATTCAAAAAATTAACAGCCATCGCACTCGTAGCTGTTGCTGCTATGGGTTTATTGGCTGGTTGTGGTAGCGAAAAAAGCAAAATGACACAAGAGGCTGGTGTGTTACGTGTAGGTTCTGAAACTACATTCCCACCATTCGAATTTACTGAAGGCGATAAATACGTTGGTTTCGACGTTGATTTATCCGAAGCAATCGCTAAAAAATTGGGCCTAAAAATGGAATTCAAATCCATGGGCTTTGACGCTTTAATTCCAGCAGTTCAATCTGGCGATATCGACATGATTGCAGCAGGCATCAACGCAACACCAGAACGTGAAAAAGCATTGGACTTCTCCGATGTATACTTTGATCAAGGCGGTTTCATCACAGTAGTTCGTAAAGACAACACGTCTATCCATAACATGGACGAACTCGCTGGTAAAACTGTAGGCGTTCAAATCGGTACTGTTCCTGTAGATATGGCAAAAGCCATTCCTAACACAACAGTAAAAGAAATGGACTCCAATTCCAATATCTTTATGGAACTAAAAGCTGGCACAATCGATGGCGCTATCATCGATAACGCAGTTGCTATGTACTACCTAAAACAAGGTGCTGACAAAGACCTTAAACTTGTAGGCGAACCTACTAAATCCCCAGGCACAGTTTTGGGTGTGAAAAAAGGCAACAAAGAATTACAAGACGCTGTTAATAAAGCACTTAAAGAGCTTAAAGAAGATGGTACATACCAAAAAATTTACGATAAATGGTTTGGTGACTATAACAAAAAATAATTTCTAATACGTATCATACGTTTAGAAAAAAGAACCGGTCCTGAAAGCCGACACGCTACTGCGCTACGCGGAGCCCGAAGTCGTTTTCAGAACCGGTTCTTTTTACTATCCTATCATCGTAAATAGAAATTATTTCTTTCGTTATACGGAGGAGAAAGAGGCCGTAGGGCGAATCAGACCCGGCCGGTGGAGGATTTTTAAGCCCGTCGGTTCTTTTCCTCTTCTACCATTTCCTACCGCGGTATATAATAGTAGTGTATTGTATAAAAACGAAAGGAGGGCCTATGGCTCAATATTTCACAGACCGCCTCCAACGGGTCTTCCACTTAATTTTTATGTCTTATGATCCGCAGTCCGCTCAAGAGGGCCTGCGCATGTTAGAGTCAATTGTAAATAATCAATCGAATGTGACAAAGCCAATTCAGCATAAATTACGCAACACAGCTACATCACAAGGTAGTACGGACGAATCAGACGCTGAGGAAACCTACAAGAAGGCTTTATCTCCTGAGGAACGCGAATTGGGTGATGCGTATGCCCTATTGGCACGCGTGTACGCTGGTCCGCGATTTACGTGGGCCGAGTCTGGATTCCCAGAGGATAATATGCGCACCTATCAATGTCTTCACGATAGCATTCGCCGTCATAGTCCAATCGGCACAATGCAAGCGCTCCGCATAGCCGGCTCTATTACACCTACAGTGAGGCGCGATATGCAGTTGTCCTTTGACGATGCATTCCGTATCATCTATGATTATGCAAAGCAGGACGATGCATACTGCCAATATATTATAGGCAACGTATTCTTTTGGGGCGATTACCACGTTATTAACGAGGCTAAACAACTATTAGGCCCAAAAAAGGCTAGATTTAGTCAACGATTATACCAAGCGACGCGCAGCAAGAGTTTACGTGAAGTCATTGCTACCTTGCGCGGTATGGTAGATGAAGAAACGCTACAAGCAAAATCTCGGGAGCATGCGAAATACTGGTTTACCAAAGCCCTTGATCAAGGGCTCGCCATGTTCCAAGGGAACTTGCGCAATATTTATATCGATGAAGGCGATTATGAAAATGCACGCCGTGTGGCACGCAGGGCCGCTGAACTAGGCAATCCGACCATGATGCTCTATACGGCTCTCGACCATCACGAAAGGAGCGAGTTTACAGAGGCTTTCACATGGTTTACAAAGGGCGCCGAACTAGGCCAGCCAGAATGTATCGCGGAACTCGCCGACTATTACTACCATTTTTATAGGCAACCTGCGTTGCGCGCTGCCATTCCGTATGACCCAATCAAGGCTACTGAACTGTATCAACAGGCAGCCACAAAGGACTTTAATGACGCCGGTTATGCAGCGTTGCAAGCCGCATTTAACTATATTTTTCACATTGGAGGGCTCCCGCTCGACTGGGGCCTCATCGCCGATTTGACACACATGGCGGCGACAAAGGATCGGTTCCTGTTCTCCTTGCCGTATATCAGCTACATGCGCATTCACGGCATTGGCGTGACCAAGAACACCAAATTTGCTGTACAATCCTTGATGCGCGTCTTAGACGAAGAAAACCGAGCTTTACAAGAGGAGGATCGAGTTCTCTTTTACGATATCACCCGTGCTTTAACACGAGTAGCCCTCGGCTATGCCTATGAAAAGGGCTATGTAACAGGCACGCCTAACCTGGATGCAGCTGTTCAGTATTATGAAAGCTCACATCAGTACATCGTGTCACATCTCGCCAATCGCAGCGAAGAAATCAAGGATATTCCGATAGATGACGAAGCGGCAGAACGATTAGCAGCCTTCGAAGAAATAGACGGCCATTGGCATTACAAGGAAGGTATTACCGAATCCTCTACAACCGTGCGCCCTGCCCCTACCACATGGCCTCACAATGCGGCCCGATTATCCGTTACTATGAACGGCTTTCAGTGGGATACCACATTATATGATTGGAAAACTATCGATCATGCCCTATCCACACAAGATACGATGGTGCTTAGCTTTTACAATCATTTCCTAACCATTCCGGACAAATTGCGGAATATCTATAAACTGGAGACTAAACGTATGCCACGCAACACCTATCAGGTGCGGTTGTATGGCTATGACCCAGCTGAAGGGCATGAGATAATCTATAAATTGTTGCTCAATGCAGAGAATGCCCATAATTTGTGGCATAATCTTTATGAAATCCACCGTTTACCGGAGCTTTCAGATGCATGGGTCATCGAAACAGACGAGGAAAAACCGACGTGGCACTATGTACTCGACGTCGATCAAGAACCGTTCCTACTCGAGGAATATGACGATGCCAACGCCATGATACAAGCATCATTGGAAGGCCTCAAGAGCAATCGCTACGAACAAATCAACGTTCGTACCCACGATTTTATTGGGCCATCCTATTTCATATTCAAGGGCAAGCGGCCCACACCATTTAGGGTGCAACTGTACCTCAAGGAATCGATGCGCCATATCGTCGACGAACACGGCAAGCAAAAGGACATTCCCGGTAATACATACCTATTTGAACAGTACTTTGGCAATGAGGTATCCTTGAACTACTGGATACAACGAACTATCAATACATTAGACATTCCAGAGTTAGATAATTGGAAACCGCTCAGCGTGCCTAAGGATTTGCAATGATAGAATAAAAGAACACAAAGGAGCTAGTACACAGCGTACTAGCTCCTTTGTTATAACCTAAAAATAAGCTACATTCTAACCATCAAATATACGACTAACAATATATTCGATTATAATTACAAATCAACGCCAGGTACTACATTCCATCGTTCCCCATATGTATTACCAATCATCATCGGACTACGCTCTATCTTATCTAACATTCTTGCACGCGCATTCGTATAGTATCATCACTACGTTTTCCACCATGCCAAGCAAACTTAGAGGTGCCCAATGTATACTTAATAAATCCATAATCACCACTATCATACTTACTATCCAATGTATCACATATTCTAATCCTCCACTAAGTCGATTAGCATTCTCAGCTTCATCCGACATATAATCCAAATAATACGTTATATAAGGCACATCAAAATACGCTAATATATCGCTAACAACGGCCTCATTAAACGGCTCTTGTTTAAACGCCAATAAAAATATCCCCTTCGAGAAGCGACTATCTCTCCTTTCCTAGTGCTATAATCCCACAGATTGACTGAAATACAGAAAAATATCCCCTTTAGAAGACGACTTTTGGCCCTGTTCCAAAGGAACAGACCCGGCCGATGGAGCCTTCTAAAGGGGATATTTTGATAACTGTATTTAAATCGATTGTGAAATTATAGCGCTTTTACTACTTCTGCACAACGATGGCAAAGTGTAGGATGTTCACTATCTTGACCGACTGTATCACGGTGAATCCAGCAGCGTTCACATTTTTCAAGTTCAGATGGAGCCACAACTGTAGCTACGCCTGTTTCTTCGTCTTTTACAGCCTCTGCTGGTGCAGCGCCATTTACGATGTGAGCTTCGGATATAATAACGAGTTTAGCCAAGCCTTCTTCACCAAGGGCATTTAATGCGTCAAATGCAGCGCCTTCAGCGTATACTGTAACGGAAGCATCTAATGGGTGACCGATTGTTTTATTTTGACGAGCAAGTTCTAATGCTTTTTGTACGGATGTACGCAAGTCTAACAATTGGTTCCATTTATCAGCCAATTCTTGGTTGAAGTGTTCAGGATGACCTTCTGGCCAATCTTGAAGCATAACAGATTCAGGCATGCCTTCTTCTTTAGGCATGTATTTCCAAACTTCTTCTGCTGTGAAGGAAAGTACTGGAGAAACCATTGCTACCAATGTTTTCAAGATTTCGTACATAGCTGTTTGAGCAGAACGACGAGCTACGTTGTTTTTGCTTTCAGCATACATAGTATCTTTCATTACATCAAGGTAGATGGAGCTCAAGTCTACTGTGCAGAAGTTATGAATTGCATGGTATAACATGTGGAATTCATAGTTTTCGTATGCTTCTGTAACCTTTTGACGTACTTCTTCTAAGCGTAACAATGCCCATTTATCGAATTCGGACATATCTGCGTAAGCCACTTTATCAGTGTTTGGATTGAAGTCATCCAAGTTACCGAGTAAGAAGCGGAATGTATTACGGATCTTACGATATACTTCGGATAATTGTTTTACGATGTCTTTGGACAAACGTACGTCTGCTTGGTAATCCGCAGAGGATACCCACAAACGCATAACGTCAGCGCCGTATACGTCGATGATGTCGCTAGGTGCTACTGTATTACCCACAGATTTAGACATTTTGCGACCTTCGCCGTCCACAACGAAGCCGTGAGTCAATACGGAATTATATGGTGCCTTACCTGTTGTTGCCACTGCAGTTAACAAGGAAGAGTTGAACCAGCCACGATGTTGGTCAGAACCTTCAAGGTACATAGCACATGGTACATCTAAGCCGTTAACTTCAAGTACGCCAGACCAAGAGGAACCAGAGTCAAACCATACGTCCATGATGTCTGTTTCTTTTTTAAACTCATCATGACCGCAATGAGGACATTTGAAACCTTCTGGTAACAATTCTTTTGCACTATGAGCCCACCAAGCATCAGAGCCTTCTACGGCTACTTTTTCTTGTAATGCTTTGATAGTGTCATCGTTAATGATGTGCTCGCCGCAGCTTTCACAATAGTAAATAGGAATTGGCACGCCCCAAATACGTTGACGGGAAATTACCCAGTCACCACGATCGCGAACCATATTGAAGATACGATCATGGCCCCATTTAGGAATCCATTGTACTTGATTGTCGATTGCATCAAGAGCTTGTTGACGGTACCCATCTACAGAGGAGAACCATTGTTCTGTAGCACGGTAGATGACAGGGTTTTTACAACGCCAGCAGTGAGCATATTGGTGACGCAAGCTAGATTTGTGAAGCAGTGCATTGTTGTGCGCCAAGATTTTGATAACAGGCACCTCTGCATCGTGAATCTCTACACCAGCCAATGGGAATTCAGTATCACCATAACGGTTGTCGTCCACTTGTTTAGTGTAGTTACCAGTTTCGTTAACAAGAGATACGATAGGAAGTTCAGTTTTGCCTTCCTTGTTATAACGCATAACGATGTTAAAGTCATCTTCACCGTGTGCAGGAGCTGTATGTACGCAACCAGTACCAGCTTCAAGTGTTACATGGTCACCACACAATACAGTGGATTTACGTTCTACGAATGGATGTTTGAATTCAGCCAATTCTAAATCTGCACCAGAGAAGCGATTTACGATTTCATAGTCTTCGATACCGATATCTTTCATAGCCGCATCAACGAGTTCAGTAGCCATCAAGTAGTATTCGTCTCCTACTTTTACCCAACCATATTCAAGTTCAGGATTAACAGAGATTGCTACGTTGGCAGGCATTGTCCAAGGAGTAGTTGTCCAAATAACGGAGTATGCTTGTTTTGGATCTACGCCAGCTGGCAAGGTTACCTTTTTCTCGGATACGTAAGGGAATTTTACGTAAATGGAGAAGGATTTTTTCTCAGCGTATTCGATTTCTGCTTCTGCCAATGCAGTTTCACAGTGCGTACACCAGTATACAGTTTTTAGACCTTTATAAATATGGCCACGTTTTGCCATTTCGCCGAAGATACCAAGTTGTTTTACTTCGAACTCAGGACGCAATGTCAAATAAGGGCGATCCCATTCACCCAATACACCAAAGCGAATGAAGTCTTGTTTTTGAGTTTCTACGCATTCTAATGCATATTCCTTACATTTGTTGCGCAAGTCCAATGGCGCCATTTCATGTCGGTTAAGGCCAGTATTTTTTATAACCGCATGTTCAATAGGCAAACCGTGCGTATCCCAACCAGGGATGTAGCGAGTATAGTGACCAGTCATAGTCTTGTATTTCATGATGATGTCCTTCAACGTTTTATTGAGGGCATGACCGATATGCAATTTACCGTTTGCATATGGAGGGCCGTCATGCAAAATGAAAGGTTTTGCGTCCTTACGCAATTCCAAACGTTTTTGATAAATTTTGTTGTCTTCCCAGAACTTTAAGATTTCTGGTTCGCGCTTAGGCAAATTGCCGCGCATTGGGAATTCTGTTTCAGGCAAATGTAACGTCTTACCGTAATCCATGATGTGCTCCTTTTACATAAAAAAATCGCCCGTCCCCGAAGGGACGGACGTAATATCCGTGGTACCACCCTACTGACCTTCTGTGAAAGCTATAATATTCCGAGCATACGAAATAACTAGACTTCATTTTGTGAAAGCCACTTAGACATATAACGGTGTTCACCGGCGGCGTTGCCGCTTGCTCCAAAGTGATCCGCAAATCTCTAGATTTCCAAACCTTTCAGCCCATGAGTTTGGTCTCTACTAAATCCGTCTGAGACATGCCGTCTTTTTCAACGCAATATTCATATAATAGATAATTATAGGGCCCATAAGGGTAGGTTGTCAAATATATTCTACCCGAAATTTATATCCTGTTTAACATATACCATTTCACATTATAACTCTTGCGGTACATACGGCTTCTGCACAGAATCTAATAATGCAAAATTCATTGGACTACTTACCATTTCATTATATTGCTCAACCACGGCTTCTTCCGTTTCACTACGAGGATCAGCAATAAAATCCTCAATCGCTTTATCAAGATGTTTCTTTTGCTCTAAACGATTCTGAGCCTCGGCGGCAGTAATCTTTGCCCCAATTCCACGAGCTGCTTCTTTCTGTTCTTTCAACCACTGGAAATCACTATCAGCCTTACGCTCTACAATATGATCTACTATATCGCTATAAATAAGCATCATTTCAACCATATTAGCGCCATTAGTTTGTCCATTGTTGCGCATCACCTTAACAAGACGCTCTCCTTCCTGCTTATGATAAGTATTAACAAGGTTATCTACCGCATCATATTTCGGTCAAAATGCATCTATTAATGTTGAAAGTTTCTCCAACTGCGTCTGAGCAAATGCATAATTATCTGATTCATAGCGCTTTTCTTTATAATAAGTATCTAGCTCTTTTACAGCCACCACAACATCATGCAATACCGGTAATAAAGCATCTGTAGCCCCTTCCAAGTCACTATGTGTGTGCCCCGCTTCTCGCGCAGCGATGAGTTCTTGCTCAAGACGTTCGTAATCCCGCACCTTAAACTCCGCTAACGGTACATTTTGCCATGCTTGCTGCACCGTTTCTACATGTTGATGACTATATTTTACACTCGTGAAATTAAACTCATTTGTAGCAGCCAAGTAAAATCTGTAAACCCGCCAAATTTCTTTTTCACTATCGTTTTGAGTTGCTTTCACCTGACTAGAAGCCTTCAAATTATCCATATTAAATGCACAGCCACTTACAAAGCCTACACTCGCTACGATGCACACAACTAAACCTAGGCGGTGCCACCAATTCTGACCACTCATCTATCTCTCCTAAATGCTCTACATTCCCATAAATTAATATTACAGATATTGTATAAAATTAATAAATTCAATTCAAGATGAGGAAATAGCTGGACATAAGAAAACCCCATACAAAGTATGGGGTCAACTGAGACAACCGAGAGACGAACATTCCGTCCTGTCAAGGTCTCTAAACGTTATCTTATGTGTTAAGTATAACAAGTGTCCTAACTCATGTCAATTAAAGGAGAGAGAAAATGAGGCAGATACATCACACACTACCTAATGTTCCTATCATTACATTACCAAATGATTTTACATTTAAAGCAAAGGGAATTATTGATTTTGATAACGTACTTGATATATTTGATTGGCCTGTAAAATCAAAACATATAATTATAGATACAAGATTTTGCCAAAGTATTGAGTACCAAACACTAACATTACTCATACTATATATATGGCAATTAAAAAGAAAAAATATTCATATAAACTTACAATATTCTAAACACTCTTTATTCGGAAAGATGTGGCAAAGAATAAATGGCACATCTTGCTATAAAATTCTTAATAACACACAGGATAACTTTCACTATGCATACAACAAACCCATATTCGCCATCAAATACAAAGATCATAATATTACGAAAATGCTAAATACGATTCGCGATTATGCTATGGACCTACCTACAGATTTAATTAGAGGGTATGAGGATGCAGTTCGGTATATCATATCAGAACTAACATATAATGCATTAGAACACGGTTTTAATCCTCAGATTCCATCATTATTACAATTCAACTGGTATAGAGATAAAAACCAATTATCATTCATCCTTGCCGACCTTGGTCTACACAAACACCTAGAGGAATTCAGAAAGCATGCCACTGAAACAGTGGCGAAACGAAGAAACCGTAATCCTCGATTTCTCTCATGCTATAACAGCTACACACAGCTTCTTAACCGCTTTATTGGCAGATCCAATTAAAATTTTAAGTCTCAAATCATATAAACAAATTAAGATTATAGGAGCTAATGAAACCATTCGAACAATTATAGATTTTGTGTTTGATACATATACTAACTAGAAGCTACTACATAACAAAACACCCCGTATACCATTTATCACGGTATATGGGGTGTTTTATTTCAAAGTAAAATACTAATTATAATCACGTCCCATATCAGGGAATCCAAAGGAGTCAAAGTCATACCATACTATCTTCCATTCATCAGCTGATATTTTTTGCATTTCCAAAGACAAGATTTTTAAATTATTATCAATCATATCTTATCCAATCACTACTATGCTAACTTGTTCGGGGCTCATCATAGGGGAATAGTATTTTTTTCTCTTTTCCTTCAGCAATCCGTTTCTCATAAAAAGCGATTGTCTCATCATAACGCCTGTGACCCATGGCATCAATATCAACCAACTTTATAAAAGTTTCCTCATCACCATTTTGTATAGCATCATATATCAACTTCAACGAATATTCTGGCTTTGATTCATAATTTAATTATACCAACGAAAAGGGCTCTTTGGGGCCGTTTTTTATTACAGCCCCTTAATGCCTTGCCATATCTTCAATCTATTATGCTAATAAAGCACGTACCAGTTCTTCTGCTTTATCAAGATCAGATGCTTCTGGATTCCAGTTACATTTGATTTCCGGTTCTACTACAGAGAAACCATATTTAGTTAACTCTTCACGAAGGACTTTCGTAGATTCACCAGACCAACCATATGTACCGAACACAGCAGCTTTTTTATTTTTAAACTTCAACTCACGCAAGAAGTCGAGCCAACCAGCTACGGCGGACAATACGCTATTACCGACTGTTGGAGATCCTACCGCAATGGCTTTCGACTTAAATACTTCTGTCATGATGTCATTTTTGTTGGTTTTACTAATGTTGTAGATCTTAACACGCGTATCAGGGGATTGCTTAGCAATTTCATCGGCAATTTTATGAGCTAATTTCTTCGTACCATCCCACATAGTATCATATACAACTGTAACTTGATCTTCTTGGTACGCTTGAGACCATTCGTAGTATTTTTCTACAATTCGCATTGGGTTTTCACGCCAAATAGCACCGTGACTTGTGGCGATAATATCAATTGGCAAGTTAAGCTTTTGTATTTCCTCAACTTTAGCTTTTACCAATGGAGAGAAAGGATTCAAAATATTAGCGTAATATTTCATCGCCTCTGCCCATAAACGACATTGATCAGCCTTATCAGCCCATAACTCTTCTACTGCAAAATGTTGACCAAACGCATCATTGGAGAACAAGATATTGTCGCCAGTCATATAAGTTGCCATAGAGTCAGGCCAATGAAGCATGCGCATTTCTACAAACACCAAAGATTTTCCATTGCCGATATCTACAGAATCACCGGTTTTAACAGTTTTAAAATTCCATTCCGGATGATGATATTGCCCCACCAAGGATTTAACTGCATTTTCTGTACAATAAATTGGGGTATTAGGAATTTTCTCCATTAATGCAGGCAAGGAACCGCTGTGATCCACTTCGCCGTGGTTGCATACGATGAAATCAATCTTGTTTAAATCGATTTCAGATTCCAAATTATCGATAAACTCAGAGGAATGAGGCTTCCACACTGTATCGATGAGAACAGTCTTTTCTTCCTCAATCAAGTACGCATTTTGGCTAGAACCATTGTTAATGCTGTAATCAGAACCGTGGAATTCTTGTAATTCCCAGTCGATTTTGCCAACCCAAGATACATTATTTTTAATGTGCTTTCTCATAATAACCTCCATTTTCTGTGAAAGTATAGGCACCTACCTCATTCCTATCAGGTTTTATAACCAAGGAATAGGTGGAACTTTCACCAGTACAACCAAATCTATGGCCTAAATGTTACATCAAATGATACAACACGAATCGGTCATTACCTATGTTTTTATTATATCGAAAGCACTAGAGACTGTCTGTATCTGCAGATACGGATTTAGCGTTTCAACCCCGGAATCGCTTTAGTGTTTCAACCCTGGAATCGCTTTATAGATATATAATGCAATATATCCATCAACTATACTATGAATGATAGTGCCACCACCAACAAGGACGAACACTACGTATACGAGATCGATATTAGGCATCGAAGTTGTAGTATAAAATAGCAAGCAAGCTAATACTTCTGCAACAGCATGAATTAAAGCGCACACAAAGTTAAAAGTCAAGAAGGAAGCAGCATTTGATAATACTTCCATGTGATTTTTAAGATACCAAGCACCAAGCAACGCAAAAAAGATATGTGATGCTGCACGCATAACAATAACAAGAGGGAATCCTGCTACAAAGAATCCTAAAGTGGATCCAATAACTACACAAGCCGCCGATTTACGTGATAAAAACATAGCCAAAAAGATTGGCACATGACTGGCCAGTGTATAAGACGCCGGTGGTATGACGACTTTCAATGGCATTACGATAGGTATCATAATTGCTAAAGCCATTAATAACGCAGTAATAGTGAGATTTCTGTACATAGTTGAATTCATGGTAAACACCTCATTTTAAAAATATACTAAATACAAACTAAAAAATACCTCACCAAATGCGATGTAATGTCGTAAGCGTTCTTTTACCGCACATGATATAGGATCATGCATCTGACTATATGACAGAAATCAGAGAACTAGTCAAGATGCACGGCCTTACATGACTACAAACGTTCAATAACAGCTTGTGCCATTTCTGTCGTACCCACACGTTTTAAACCATCGCGATAGATATCGCCTGTGCGATAACCATCAACGAGAACTTGTTCAACAGCCTTTTCAATAGCGTCAGCTACTTGAGGTAAATCAAGGGAGTGACGACACATCATAGCAGCGGACAAGATTGTGCCCAATGGATTCGCCAAGTTTTGGCCCATAATATCTGGTGCAGAACCGTGGATTGGTTCGTACAATGCAGTGCCTGTACCCATGGATGCAGATGGTAAAAGCCCGATGGAACCAGAGATAACAGCACCTTCATCAGACAAGATATCGCCGAACAAGTTTGTTGTAACGATAACGTCGAATTGTGCAGGATTTACAACGAGTTGCATCGCTGTGTTATCTACGTAGAAGTAATCTGTTGTGATGTCTGGATTAGCTGCCGCTTTCTCTTGCGCGATTTTACGCCACAAACGAGAAGAAGCCAATACATTTGCTTTATCTACGGATACAACCTTTTTATTGCGTTTACGAGCTGTTTCCATAGCGATGTCCATGATGCGTTCTACTTCGTAACGGCTGTATGTTTCTTTATCCCAAGCAAACTCGTTAGCACCTTCACCTTGTGCCTCTTCACGTTCACCGAAGTAAATACCGCCAGTCAACTCACGAACGATAACGAAATCTACATCTTGTACAAGCTCCTTTTTAAGAGGAGAATACTCTTGCAAAGATGGATAGATTTTTACAGGACGCAAGTTACAGAATAAACCAAGCTCCTTACGAAGACCTAAGATTGCTTTTTCAGGACGGATAGAAGGATCTACAGTATCCCATTTAGGACCGCCTACAGCACCAAGCAATACAGCATCAGCCGATTTACAAGCCTCGATAGTATCCTCAGTCAAAGGAACACCGTATGCATCAATAGACGCACCGCCCGCTTTTTTATCAATCCAATTAACCTTTACACCGGCTTTTTCAAAAGCCACATCACACACAGCTTTCGCTGCAGCAATAATCTCAGTACCAATACCGTCACCAGGGATCAATACGATATTTTTTTCGCTCATTCTTATTTCCTCATATACTACATTCATCCGAGACAAGGTGAAGTCCTAAAGCTCCAGCTAGCTTAACGGCCTTCGCCCAAGGGGCTCGACCTACTAAAGTCGCTTGAGGACTTCACCTTGCCTCTACATTATCAATACATTGCGGAACACCGCAAGACCGAAAAACACACCTACCCTCAGAACAGAAGATTACAATTTGGCTCAAATCTCACCGACAAATTGCTAAGAGCCGAATGCCCGTCGAAACCGACTTTGGCCCTGCGGAGGCCGCAGGCCAGAGTCAGACCCGGCCGGTGGAGGTTGAGACGGGTGTTTGGCTCGCCTCCGAAGACCGCTAAGGCAACTGGAGGGAAAAACAAACATTCCATCCCGGATATGTACTACTTGCGATGTTTCGCAAAGTTTACAAGACCTCCTGCTGCCGCAATGTCTTGAATGAATTGTGGCAACTCGGTCCCTTGGTATTGTTCGTTTTTAGTCAAGTTATACACGATGCCTTTAGACAAGTCTACGCCGATAGCGTCGCCTGCATCGATACGATCTACTTGTTCGCCGATTTCAATAACTGGTAAACCGATATTGATGGCATTACGGAAGAAGATACGTGCAAAGGAGTGTGCTACGATAACAGGCACGCCTTTTGCTTTAATAACGCCTGGTGCGTGTTCACGAGAGGAACCGCAACCGAAGTTTTTGCCAGCTACCATGATTTCACCAGCTTTCACATTAGGAGCGAATGTAGTATCAATGTCCTCCATCGCATGTTCAGCCAATTCGTTCCAATCAGCAATCGCCAAGTAACGAGCTGGAATGATTACGTCTGTATCTACATCGTCGCCGTAGCGCCAGATTTTCTTGCTTTCAAAATCCATATTAAACCTCCTCAGGGCCTGCAATGCGGCCTAATACAGCACTTGCTGCCGCCACGTAAGGGCTTGCCAAATATACTTCAGAATCAACGTGACCCATACGACCACGGAAGTTACGGTTTGTAGTGGAAACGGTTCTTTCACCAGCTGCCATGATCCCCATGTAACCACCAAGGCAAGGACCACATGTTGGCGTGGACACAGCGCAATCAGCTTGAATGAAGATATCCAATAGGCCATCTTTCATAGCTTGGTCGTATACATCTTGGGAACCAGGGATTACGATACAACGAACGAATGGAGCTACCTTGCGACCTTTGAAGATTTCCGCAGCTGCTACCAAGTCCTCATAACGGCCATTTGTACAAGAGCCGATGATAACTTGATCGATTTTAATATCTTTGTCGATCTCGTTGATGTAATGTGTGTTGGATGGCAAATGAGGGAATGCTACAACTGGTTGCAATTTAGACAAATCGATAGTCACAGTTTGAGCATATACTGCATCAGGGTCTGGATTAATTGGTTCTACAGGACGATTTACACGACCGTTGATGTATTCTTCAGTAATTTCATCGTAAGGGAATACGCCACATTTACCGCCCGCTTCGATAGCCATATTACAGATTGTAAGACGGTCAGCCATAGTCATATGTTGCACGCCTTCGCCACCGAATTCAAGAGCCATGTAACGAGCGCCATCTACGCCAATTTTGCCGATTAAATCAAGGATTACGTCCTTACCGGTGACCCATTTGTTAGGTTTACCGATAAGCTCAACCTTAATAGTTTCAGGCACTTTGAACCAAGTTTTACCTTCTGCCATAGCAACACCTGCATCAGTGGAGCCAACGCCTGTGGAGAATGCATTCACCGCACCATATGTACAAGTGTGGGAGTCAGCACCAATCATCATTTCACCGGGACCGATAAGACCTTTTTCTGGCAAGATAACGTGCTCGATACCCATACGACCTACTTCAAAGTAATTCGTAATGCCATGTTCGCGTACGAAATCGCGCATTACTTTCGCTTGAGTAGCGGATTGAATATCTTTATTTGGTGTAAAATGATCGGGCACCAAGTAGATTTTATGACGATCAAATACAGGTTTGCCAATCTTCAAAAACTCTTTACGAGCCGGTGGGAATGTGATGTCGTTCATCAACACCGCGTCCAAATGACATTCAATGATTTGGCCTGGTTTTACCACATCAAGACCCGCGTGGCGAGCCATGTTCTTTTCAGTAATGGTCATACCCATATTATTCTTCCTCCTGTTGTTCTAGCTCCATAGCTAGGAATACGGAATTCACCGCATTGATATATGCATTTACACTTGATTTAACGATATCGGTGCTGATACCACGACCGTGGTAAATGCGCCCTTTATATTCAACCTTGAGAGTTGCTTCCCCAAGGGCATCTTTACCAGCTGTTATAGCGCGGATTTGGTAATCTTTCAAGCTAATTGGCAAGCCCACCACACGTTCAACCGCTTTAAGGGAGGCATCCACAGGGCCATCACCAACCGCAGCATCTGCTCTTTCACCTTCTGGCGTATTAAGACGAACATCAGCATAGGCATAACCTTTTTCACCCAATTTGTAGTATTGAGCAACAAGCTCGTACGCTTTCTTGTGATCCATGTGTTCCACAACAATAGCGATGATATCATCATCGTATACATGTTTTTTCTTATCTGCCAAATCTTTGAATTTAGCAAATAGGTCGTTGATTTTTTCTTCTGTGAAAGTTTGGTGGAATCCCAATGTTTTCAAATGGTCTTCGAAGGCATGACGGCCAGAATGTTTGCCAAGAACGATATTTGTCTTTTCAGCACCTACGGATTCAGGCGTCATGATTTCATATGTTTCAGGGTTGTTAAGCATGCCATGTTGGTGGATACCAGATTCATGAGCAAATGCGTTAGAACCAACAATAGCTTTATTTGGAGGAACTGCCACGCCTGTTAAGCGGCTTACCAATTTAGACAATTTGGTGAATTGTTTTGTATCGATGTTCACTTGTAAATCGTGGAAATAGTCATGCCGTGTTTTAAGAGACATCACAACCTCTTCGATACCCACGTTACCAGCACGTTCACCAAGTCCATTAACTGTACATTCTACTTGGCGAGCACCAGCTTCGATAGCAGCCAAGGAATTAGCATTCGCAAGACCAAGGTCATCATGACAGTGAACGGAAATGATGGCATTTTCAATACCAGGTGTATGTTCTTTGATGTAACGGATCTTAGAAGCAAACTCTTGAGGCATCATGTACCCCACTGTATCTGGTACATTAATGATTGTTGCACCACCAGCAATAGCTGTGCCATATACTTGACAAGCAAAATCTAAGTCTGCACGAGATGCATCTTCGCCAGAGAATTCGATTTCATCAACCTTACCTTTAGCCAATTCTAAAATAGCTTTAACCTTATCTAGTACTTGTTCACGAGTCATCTTTAATTTATATTGCATATGGATCTCGGAGATAGCGATGAACACATGTAAACGACTGCGCTCCGCATCCTTCAATGCATCTATAGCCTTGATAACGTCCTTCTCATTAGCACGTGCCAATGCACAAATTGTTGTACCCTTCACCTCACGTGCGATAGTTTGCACCGCTTCAAAATCCCCAGGAGACGCTGCAGGGAAACCTGCTTCAATAACATCAATACCAAGGCGTACGAGACCTTTCGCAATCTCTACCTTTTCTGGTGTGCGAAGTGCAACGCCCGGTGTTTGTTCCCCATCACGAAGGGTTGTATCAAAGAAATATACGCGATTTTGATCCATAATCTTCACCTTTTCTGTACTAATAAAACATAACACTTTATTATATCTATTCATTGTGAAAGTTTAGTCAAACAAAACGTAGAATTAAAGTACGTGCTCGCAAGCGACTTTAGTAGGTCGAGGCCCTAGGCCGAAGATCGTTAAGCTAGCTGGAGCGTCAGAGCACCACTTTAATTCGGTCACGTAGTATGGTTGACTAAACTTTTATAAAAAAAGCCCCTCAGAACAACTGTCGTTGCTCAAAGGGGCGTTATATTCATAACACGGTACCACCCTAATTGGGACTCGTTGCGGGTATAACGGAACCACCGTCGATGACTACTGCTACATTCGCCACCAAAGCTCACGGGAGAGTGTCAGCGTACAACCTCTATTGCCTCGCACCAACCGACAACTCTCTGAAAGCAGGATTTGTAAACCTTTATACCCATTCATAGCTTGTATTTAAAATATAAAGACATTGTACTTTATTCTATAGAGTAATGTCAATTAAAATAAGATGAATATGATACATTATCTTTAGTAACTAGCACAATCAATCTTAAAAGCTTATCCACTCTAAATTCTCAAAATTTTTTAGAACGCGTTTATCCATTTTTATAACTTGATTAGTAAGCTCTATTCTATTACCAACAAATGAAATATCTGTATACCATTCCTTTAAACTAGCATACACTTCATTCTCTAAATCAATAATGATGGTTTCAATAGGATCCCAAGTTTTGCATCTTACAGACTCCACCATAACCATACTACTACCTATGAAAGTAACATCCCTACCATAAATCCAAAACGGCAATGCTTTCCCCTTTATAGAAATAGAATATATAGCATCTCCATGAGGCGGTTCCGTTTCATATTGTGCACGTATTTCGTACCTTTCCATAATTTCATTACTACCATTTTCTATATATGGTAGCTTTGAAATCTTAAAATTTTCTAAGTTCATAAAAACTCCGTTATTTTTTTATCCAGCACAACAAAGATAACTGTATATCGCTATTTGTGTAAAGTATATTTTGCTATACTATAAGTGTTGCTAACCCTAATCTGGCAACAGAAAGGGGTGTAGTTATTGCATAACAACTATCAATTTTGGGTAGCCGTCATGGTAAATGTACTCGCCTACTACATTTGCAAGTGGTTAGACGCTTTCCTAGCCCTTTTATTTAGCAACTAGCCCAACGCTCTAGCATTAGCGTAATAATGTAAAAAATCCCTCGGAGTTGCCGCTCCGGGGGATTTTGTAGTTAATTGCACAACTATCAATTGCCTATCTATAATATACTACACTTAAAGTGTTTTTTCAATATTCTACACTGTTAATCAATTCTCTAACTCGCTCAACGGAAACTGGCGCATTAAATAAGAACACATGGTTCTGCCCCCTATGTTCCCAAGATGCTAAGTAAACGGCGTTATCCACCATTCGATAGGTTACTGTCATCCCATTTACAACATCATTTTTCTGAGGTAAGTAATCCTTATAATCGCCTGCGATATTGCCTGATAGAGTCGATACACGATACTTAATATATTTCGGTATATCATCTGCGCGGTCAAAGTATCTCCCTTTTAAAAACTCATGATAGGCATACACGACTTGTAGCACATCGTAATCCACAATAGATACATGTACAGAACGTAATCCCTCTAATCCACTTGGCAAATGCGGTTTAAAGTTCAAATGCTGTTTAGCCTCATATAGAGTATCAAACACCTCTAGCGATTGACCTTTACGAGTGCTTCTATAATCGTCATCAGTCATAGTGCAACTTCCAAGTCTATCTGGACAAGGAAACTCATTTCGATCACCATAAGGCTGGTCATAAATAGAATTACCATTAAGACGAAACCGCATCGAGTCATCTGCGGAGGCAACATTGATGGATCCTATGAAAGCCAACGTAGCCAGTGCACATAGAATCTTATTCATAATACAATCCCTTCAAAACATACTATATGTATTAAATAAATTATATCACTAAAAGAACACGACAAGCCTGAGCAAGATTAACTACTAAAATTTCAGTAGTCCATTTTCATCAAACTCAAAATTTGGACCCCATGCAACTTCCCAGTAATAGCCATCCGGATCAGCAAAATAGGCATGGTATCCACCCCAAAAAACATCTTGTGGTTCTTTTACAATTCTTCCCCCAGCATTTTGTACTAATTCAATAACATTATCAACATCTTCTTTATGTTCAACATTGTAAGCTAATGTAATTCCGGCAAACCCATTTCCCGTAGGTGGATTATTTTCATCAATATCTTTTGCTAATTGTTCCAAAGGAAATAGTTCAAATTTTGTCCCTGAAGTATCGAAAAAACATACTGGCGGATTATTTTCTGTACAGTCAGTCTTATATCCTAAACCATCTCTATAAAACTTTATCGACCGTTCCATGTCTTTAACACCTAAACAAATGCAAGTGATCTTATTCATTACTACCTCCATAAGTTCAAATTAATTTAATCCAATAAACCAAAATTTATCAGCTAATAAATTTACTCGCCAATTTATACACTTGGATTATTTCTTTGTTCTCTAACTTCCAGTTATTGAGTTCAGCTTTAATTAATTCAGGGGATTTTTTGCTAATATCTCTTAAAGCATTGCCTACTGATTTCCTAACATATTCACTGCTATCTTCTTTTAATAACACAATTCGTCTAATAGCTTCATTTGGCTTATCTTTGAAATAAGGTCTACTTGTCCATATTCTTAAGCCCTCTATAACTGCTCTTCTCGTATTTGGATTATTATCCGCTAACCATTCATCAATGATTGGAAGTACTTTTTCATACCCTGTCTTGTGACAAAATTCATCAAATGCCTTTGCTAATACTTCCTGAACTCTCCAATTATCATCTTTAGAAACTTCATCTCTCATAAATACCAAGATATCTTTTTGCTCTGATAAGTATCCAAAAAGAAATACACCGTACATTCTTACTTGATAGGTATCAGATTTATAGGCTAAAAATGCCAACTTCTTGATATATTCATGATTATTAAATTTATAATCGGCTAAGGCTCGTCTTTCTTCCTCTTTGAAACCATTTTTTATCAAAGACAACTCTGTCTCTAAACTCTTAATATATGCTTCCAAACGAACTCACCTCACTTATAAAGTCTAACTTATTCATAATGATTTGATCCTATCATTCGCTATCCTTTATCATTATTATATTACATTAAAACATTTTATCTGTAATCATCACATTTCTATCTTATTTGATAGTATCTATCCAAAATCATTCTACTAGTCAAAATAATTGTAGGTGCTATAATGAACTCAACAAAAGGAATAGATGCTCATATGATACTAAACGCACTATTCAAAAACTATAGTTAGTAGTTTATAAAAGGAGATTATCATGACACATACACAATTAACACAACTCGTACAAGCGTTATTAGATGCACCACAAAGCAATCCAACTGTAAAAGAATTCGCTCAATCTTGGCTCGATGCTGAGGGAACAGAAAAACAAGCAGAGCTTACAAAACAACTCGTACCATTAGCAGAGCAAAACATTGCACTCATCGATGAAACAATCGGCTTTGCAGGCTCTGAGTTAGCTACACAAATTCTTGGTGCAGAAGGTGCTGCTAACCTATTGCAACATGCTAAAGACATTAAGGCAAAAGGCGCAAAATTCTGTGACTGCGATAGTTGCGTAGCATGTAAAAACGTCATTGATTTGAAAGCGGAAATTGAATAGCGCCTGTATAAGTTTCTATTAAATTGTAATTATGCAACCCATAGGAATACTAACCAACTATACTTTAAAACGCTTACATAAAAAAGGACGACCTACTATCAGAGATAATTTTCTCTAATGGTAGGGCGTCCTTTTATACATCAAGCATCAGTTATTAATTAGAAGTATAGTTAATTTTTACCAAATTAATCAGTCATGTTGCAGGCTTTGAAGAATTTTAAAGCTCACAGCGATATTAACGAAAATAATCAACAGTGTTAGGAACGAATAGGCTAACAGCATATGGTTCTCCGACACCGCATCATATATCTGATATGTGCAATATCCGGCTGTGATAATGCCACTAAGAACACCCGGGATATATTGTCGCAGGATTATGCTTTGAAATACATGTCCGATTACATGGTATACATAGGCTATGATTATGGTGAGATAAAAAACGAAACTTTCAAAATATACACTCAACCCGAGTATAATCAACAAGAGTATGAATTCCTGATAGATGATTGCATTGATTCTGAACGGTGTAAACGCCCCCGATAAAAGTCGTCGTTGCAGTTGCGAGTTCCGCTCCATAAAGCGAGGAAACAAAAGTATTTCCTCAAGTTCGTGCAACATGAAAATGCTGGGGAACAATAAGAAAAAACTATGCAGATCCATAAGGCGCCTCCTTGATAAATCCGATTAAGTTTATTATGAAAGTTTTATACTATCCCCTTTTTACCTGCACGCGCAGTACCGTCTTCAATTTAGTGGGCTCCACCTTTCGCGCATCGGACAGATAGATTTCCCGATGCCATTCGTCATTAACACGTTGCAAATTATGAGCAGAGCAAAATTCATCTACTTTCATAAACGATTCCGATTCATCATCGTAAGGCCCAACGTGCAATATCTGCACGCAATCGTCATCCTCTATCGATTCGAGTCGCACGTCCTTAAATCGAGGCAATGATTTTTTCTTGGACACATTCATAATAGCCGCCTCCAACACGTCAGACGTCACAAAATCAGGTTGTCTAATCATCACCCGATATTGTAGATTATTCTTGTCAAACTGCTCCGTATACTCAATCTGTTTCCAGAGTGCTTCCAGCGGATACACGGTGTAATCAAAGTATCCTTCCGGCGTCACGCCCTTTTTCGGCAACATCTTTATCCCGTAGGACAACGAATATAACGCCTCGATATCATCGGCAAAAGCCGCATGATTAGGATTTCCCACGCCATCCAGAACGAGGAACTTCATGCTCGGCACCGTAACCTGCACCGCCTGCCGCTTCGGACAATACAAATCCTTTTCGTGCTTACGCCATTCATGCTTTACTGCTGTCATAACTAACCCCTCTTTCTGAAAGAAAATATAAGATTTCTTTTATCGTAAAGGAGGATTATGAAATTAGTTTTAAAAAGAACGTTTACATACTAAATTAAAAACTTTACTAACTTAAATCTACATTCCACCACTGATTATCCATGCTAAATTTCTCTGCTAATCTTTTATATATAGCAGCAGTATATGTATATCCCAGTTCAGATAAACTTAAAGATTTTCCATAATAATTATTGTATAATGCTTTATCTCCTTCTGAAGATGCCCAATGAACACCTCTAGAATTATAAGCCTCAACAGCATATCCCCTTCTTAAAATATCAAACTCTGGTTTTTCTAAAACATCTATCACTACTTTAGATAAAAATCCACAAATATCATCAGATTTAACATGAAATAACTTTCCACCCAGAAGATTTAGTACTAAATCTAAGCGATTAATATTTTTTGCATGATAACATACTGATTCGAACCAAGTATTAAAAGATATCTCTGAATCAATAATACTTTCAAGTTCAAGCCACTTATTTAATATTGCATTACATTGTCGCACAAGAGTAAGATTTTCTTTTCCACTTAATGATAAATCATCATCAGTGTTATCATCAGTTCTATATACGATACCTACAATTTCCATAAATAGACGTATATTGTAATATAAAAGATTATTTAACGCCTTTAGATTACACTCATCATCATATAAAAATAAGTCTATAAACTGGCATTCAATATAGGCTAATTTTTCCAAATTTGCACTATTCATCTCATGATTTTCACAATATATAATTAAAGTTTTAATTATATTCCCATTAATTCTTTCGTCATTATCCTTTTCAATTTTCTCCAAACTTTCTATAAGATAATCGACATTAATATCCATACTATAGCGATAATGGTAAATTGCTAGCAATGCAAGACTATATAATTTAAAATCCATTAACAACTTTATATATCGATTTTTATTATTCTCTTCTTTTAAATTCAATTGATATATCAATTTCCTTAACTTGTTCCTTATAATTTAACCATCCAGCCTTTATCAAAACATCAAAAACACTATCATTAATTATTATGGCCTTAAAAAAATCTATATCAAAACAATTTTTAAAGATATGATTAGAAATAAACTCAGGATAATTTATACACACACCATTTAAAAAACCTTTAACTAAATCCGAAGAGTATTTCTTAAATTCAGTAAGATAATATGTAAATTCACTTACATCATTCAATTCTCTAGAAATAAGAACCCCTATAATAACTTTATCTTCAACACTTGATATAAATTCGAAGAGTTGATTCTCTGCAATTTTTTCTCTTAATATTTTGGTTTGTACCTTTTCTACTGCTTTCTCCCTATCTTCCCAGCGTTCAATCTTACTAAACAAAAATAATCGATCTTTTAAGAATAAAAGCTTGCTATTATAATCTAAATGTTTTAATTCTATTAAATCAATACAACTCTTAATTTTTTCTATTATTTTTCCATATTGATTACTTTCATTTTGTCTTTGACACAAATAATACTCCTCATAAACCTTTACTAAGTTTAAATATAAATCAAAAGACACTCCCTCTTTTTGATTTATTCTACTCTCAACTTCATTAAGTAAATTTATTTGCATCTCAGGAAACAAAAACCAGAAATTCTTTAATAAAAGAATTAACTTATCTTCATGAATAGTCGCATAGTCTAAAAGCAACTTAAAATATTTCCCACAGATATCAAGATATTCTTTTTTTAATACCGTAATAGTCTCGATTGGCCCCCTATATTTTAACCCATCAATATTTTGAGCTATCTGTATCTTGTTTGGTAGTAATTGTTCTACTATATCCCAAGCTAGTTCAATATCATCCGAAAAAAAAGTATTAATAATATTAATACGTGCAGAACAACTAGCCTGTGTTAAAGGCTTCCATGGTAGTAATGACATAATAATATATTGCTTAACATCATCTCGTATTTTAGATAATTGAAATAAAATATTCATCGAAATATTAAAATAATCTTTTAAATATGCTATTTTTTGTAACCCTTGGCACAACCTATCACCATAGGAAATGGACATAAATCCCGTAGATTCTTCATTAAATAATTGTATAAATACTTGATTATTAGTTCGTAAGTTTCTATCAAATAACGATAAAAAAACATCTGGATTCCATTCAATAATTGAATCAATATAACTTTCTAAGGTCCCCCATACTCTCCAATCAGATTGTATAAAAATTGTTTCAATCCATTCATAAATTAAACTATCTATTTTTTGTAAATTACATGAACTAAAATCATTTTTATGTGTTGCTAAATATGCAATAAAATCATATATTCCCGTAAGAAAACCTTTTGAATATTTTCCATCTTCTCCCCGTGTAATACACCATCTTTGATCTTTGGGTTTAGATAAATTTGCACCAATGCTATTAAGAACCGTTTTAACATTATCCTTAATACCATTCCAATACGAATCATAAAACTTAGATGCTAAAAATTCTAATAAACTATTTCTATTATTAAATTTTCCTTGATTACCTTTAATTTTAATAAAACCTTTTTCATTCCAATGAAAACTCTGAATATCTCTTTTAAACTGCTCCAAAGAACACCCAGTCGTGTTAACAATAAATTCTATATCTCCAGCATATATAAAATCCCAAGCTCCAATCATTAAAGCAACCATAATTGGAGGTATCCCATTACCTTGATACGAATCAATTAACTCTACTAATTTCTCTCTATATTTTGATTCATCAAAATAAGATGATCTAATCTTTCTTCTAACTTCTTCTGTTAATACTGCATTTTGGCTTCCCTGTCTATAAAAAGTCTGTCCTTCATGAATTGGTTGAATATTAACACCTTGTACCAGTTCATATATCTGCCCATCATTTTCTTTATTAATACATATTATCTCAAAAACTTTATTACCATACTTAATTTGTCCCGTATTAATAATTGGTCTAGGACTAATTTTATTTATCCAGTTTTGATACTCATTATCATCTCGAATCTCTTCTTCTGAAATACCCACTAATTCCCTATTATCATCTACGCCAATAATAATAAAACGGTTTCTACCATATGCAGTATAAGCATTAAGCATAGAAATAACATCTTTTATAAAATATCCTTGTTTATCTTTTTTATAGCCAGTTTGTTTATAATCGATAAACTCACACTCAGGTGACAAAGCTTTTAATAATTCTATAACTTCATCTTCTGTATACATGATAGTTCACATCCTTCATATCTTTAATTATGAATTCAACAATTCAACTAATTGCAATATCATCATTTTATGAAAGTATACTTTATCTCATATTATTATATTTCTACATATTATTAAAAACTCCTACATATATAAGTATAGTTAATTTATTTTTATAATTTTTATACTTTTGATAAATTTTAAGGTTATAATCCTTATTACATTACATGTCCTAGATTACAGTAATTTAATTCTAAAAGAGCTATTTTATCAATGTCACGGAACTTAATAGATACCAAAAGAATCCTTAATAGTTAATATTATGATTTTATAAATACTCAAAAAAAGAGCCCCTGTTCTAAACAGGGGCTTTCATTTCTACACACTCGCTTCCACAAGTGCTTGTGTATATGGATGTACCGCTTCTTTCAATCGTTTTGATTCGATAGTTTCTACAATTTGTCCGTCTTTCATGACGATGATTCGATCTGTTACGGCTTGTAATAGTCCGATGTCATGGCTAACAAACACATAGCCGAAGGGTTGTTCCGTATGTAATTTTTGTAATAGGTCTAGCACCAACTTTTGATTCACCGCATCAAGGGCCGATGTAGGTTCATCAAAGAGTACTAGTTTTGGATTCATCAGCATAATCCGTGCTAATACAACACGTTGCAGTTGACCACCGCTGACTTCATGAGGATATTTATTAACCGTATTCTCAGGCAAATCTACTCGTTGCATCCATTTACGAATATCGTCCTTTGCTGCCGCCACATCCATAAGACTATAGTTGATATACGGCTCTAAGAGAAATGCTTCTAAGTTCATCCTTGGAGGAATCACCGACAAGGGATTTTGGAACATCATCTGCATAGAACGATATATTTCTGTATGGTTTTGAATGGATGTTACGTCTTTACCAAAGAGCCACAGATTACCAGAGGTAGGCTTTTCCAATAAGGCAATCAGTCTAAGGAGAGTACTTTTACCGGAACCACTGCCACCGGCAATGCCTACTCGTTCATTGTGCGCCACGGAAAAGGATACATTATCAACGGCACGGACCGTATGATTGTGGTTCGTATATTGTTTACATATATTCTCGAGTTGAATCATACTACACCACTTTCATAACGGAATCTAACAAGATACGAGTATACTCATCCTTTGGATGCGCCATGACCTCTTCAGTGGATCCCACTTCAACGAGTTGCCCCTTATTCATAACCCCAATGCTATTAGCAATGCGAGCAGCCGCCTTGATATTATGGGTTACGATAATCACCGTTGCCCCAAGAGCCTGTGTTACCTCTTTCATAAGGTCCAACACAGAGGCTTGCACAAGCATATCTAAAGCACTAGTCGGTTCGTCGGCAAATACGATATTCGGCTTCAAGATGAGGCTTAAAGCTATTGCTAACCGTTGTTGCATACCACCGCTCAACTGAAATGGATAGGACTGCAAGATACGCTCTCCATCGGTTAAGTGAACGAGATTAAGCATATCCATAACGCGGCTTACATCATAACTTTCACCATGAGCACGAAATAAATCTTTGAAGTGATTTCCTACGGTTCGATTTGGATTTAGATAGGCGCTGGGATTTTGAAAGATCATGGAAATCTTCGTACCCCGCAATTGTCGCCAATCACCATCACTCAATGTAGAAACATCGGTGCCGTTTAGCAAAATTTGGCCGCTAATGTTAGCTTGTTTCAACATGCCAAAGGCGGCACGAACTAACGTAGATTTACCAGAGCCGCTTTCACCAACGATAGCAAAGACCTCACCATTGGGCACGGAGAAGGATACATCGCGCACCGCTTGCTCCGCACCGTATGAAATTGTAACCTTATCAAATACGATACAATCAGATTTATTCAATAGTAGAATCCTTTGTTAATAAGTAGTA
>CAJMLW010000007.1 GCA_905214495.1 uncultured bacterium
GATTACAAGTCAGCTGCTCTACCTATTGAGCTACGCCAGCATCATTACGACAAGACGTATTTTATCATCCGTCACACTAAGTGTCAAGAACTTTTTTAACTTTTTTGAAAGTTTTCTTCGTTCTTTGCGGTCACCCTTAGCGCTATATCAATATATCATGAAAGTTTTTCTGACGCAAGTATTTTTTTAGAATTTTTCTAACTTCATTTCTTCCTCATATGGATTCACATCTAAACTCACATATATAAATAGATTATTACTAGTATAGCGACTATAATTCGATAATATCCAAACGATGCCAACAAGGATCTATTTAGATACCATAAAAATGCTTTCACAGTTATATATCCCACTATATATGATACAGCGGTGCCAATGGAAAACATAATAATATCATTTAATTCCAATGCATGTATGACACGCACTAGATCATACACTCACACGATAATCATAACAGGCACAGCCATGATAAACGAAAATCAGCTGCATGAGTGCCTTCAAAGTTGAGCATGTGCCCAATAATAATCATATGACCTGTACTCGATACAAGAATACACTCTGTTATACCTTCTCTATAACACCTAAAATGAGGGCTATTACATATTGTTCCATGGCATTCACCTTCTTTCAAAATGTGGTCACAACGCATGGCAATATATAATGCCCTCATTAATTAATATAACTCTAATTAATCAATAACTATAACACTCTCAGGTTTAGTGATTGTCACTACTGCATGTTTTGGATCATTATTGTTTTCTAAGTACAATTGATCACCTTCAAGATGACCACGCCACCCTACAACAATCGGATATGTTTTACTAATAGTCTTTAATAGTTCAAGAGGATTTAAATTTAAAATTGGTGCAAACAATACATTGATACCGTCTATGAGAACTACTTCTGTATCGCTACGACTTAATGCACGACGAATTACTTCTTCTGCAAGTTTTGGTCTTTCATCACGAGGCACTAATAAAAATTCTTCTTCAATAAGTTGTTTTGCTTCTAAATACTTCCAACCTTTTTGCTCTGATAATTCACGAATCAATAAACTTTTACCAGAACCTGGGCCACCAACAACGAACAATATACGTTCATCATTATTTTGAATTTGTTCCCATCGTTCTTTCACATCTTGTACAGTAACCATATCCTTGCCTCCTCACATAAGATGACCTATTTAACAGGTCGGTCAGACAACATCACTGATTTGATATATTGATTTTTACTATCTAGGGCGAACTGCAAATAGGAATTATTCGACCTTGGATTTTTATATTCATATACCGTAGCCGTTCCCGTACTAGTGGTAGATTCAGCAATACGTGTCGGCATACCATATACAAAGAGCAGTAAATATTTAGTATCACCCATAGCGATACCACGACGTGTTGGTGTATAGACATTTAGTAAAACGCGATTAATAAGTGAATTATCATCAACACTAACACCATATTCATTATAGCCTATGAACGTTGACCCAAACAGCATTCCCTGTGTACGCCATTCGCCATTTGCATCATTTACAAAATGCTGATTCAAATGCAATCCGCGTAGCACAAAGTCATCCTCAATCAACTGACCGGCATGGAAGGAATACATAGGCGCCTTAGGCAATCCAAATCGAGACCATACTTGACCATCCAAAATATCAACAGCCTCTACCGTATTATTTTTAATGGTGAAAGCCACATAGGATTTTCCACTTTGAATAGTTTCTGGTAGTTGGCTATTATTATTTGTATTCGCTACGGAAGAAGAAAATCCCTTTTTTCCCGGCCATGAATTTTCGGAATGACCTTCATATAAAAAGATATATGATTCATCAGTCTGATTCCGCCACATCGCATTAGGGCTACCATAGGAGAAGATCATTTCCATACGGGAACTGCCCACGCCGATATCACGAATTGTAACCAATCCTTTATCAGTAGTATGAAGATTAGTAATAGTACCAACAGGGAATAAATAAGTTGCACCTTGTCCACGCAACTGATTATCTACTAAACGCGATTTATCTGGGCCTGTATACACAGTTATATCCATATCTTTTTCATGATACGTTGTGAATACACCCTTCACCGTCTTTTGAGCGGATGGACTGGGTACATACACATCACCAACACGATAAACTGGACCAATACTTGTACCATCTTCAGAATCTGACTTTTGAGCCAGACTATAGTCATCCTCATCACCAAGCGTTGGCAAATTATTAGAAGTATAAGAACGTCCGATATCTGCTAGGTTATTTTTTGAGTCTTGTGGCATAACACCATCATTTTCACTAGCAGCTTGCCAATACTGTAAGGAGTCACCAAAAGCAGTGACAGCCAGCTGTTCTGCTAACCACCCTGTCTTCGAAGATTCATTAACAGTAGGAGTTTTCACAACAGCTACAGCATTTTTTATTTCCGGTATTGTTGGTCCTGCATCAACGGCCCCCACCGATGCGGTTCCTAAAGCACTTAACACTACCATCGTCAATGCAGCACGACATAACATATGTTTCATTACCGTTTCTCCATTTGTTCTCTAATCCATGTTAACCAAGGTGCCAGTCCATCCTTAGCAGTACAGCTGATTTCAAATATATGACCTTGAGGATTTAAATTACGAATATCTTTAATGGCTTTATCTTTATCGAATGGTACATATGGCAATAAGTCAATCTTATTGAGCAATATAGCTTTTGATTCCTTAAAAATGAGAGGATATTTCAAAGGCTTATCTTCACCTTCTGTAACAGATAAAACGGTAACCTTCATCGCCTCACCAATATCGAACTCAGCGGGGCATACTAGATTACCTACGTTCTCGATAATAATCATATCGAGTTCATCAAGATTTAAATCGGTTATAGCATCTTGAATCATATTAGCATCTAAATGACAACCTCCAACGGTATTAATTTGTATGACAGGCACACCTAGAGCATGAATACGTTCTGCATCTTTGGATGTAAATAAATCACCTTCGATAACAGCTAATTTATAGTCTTTAACTAAATCTTGAAGTGTTGCTTCTAGCAAGGATGTCTTTCCGGCCCCTGGAGAACCCATTAGATTAAAGACAAATATATTTTTCTCTTTAAATACTTGTTGTAACGATGATGCAATGGCATCATTTTTTGCCAACACATTTGTTTTTACTTCTACTTGCATATATACCTCAATCTATATCAATAGATGTCACTTGTAGTTCGCGACCACCTATAGTATTTACAAAATGGCTTTCACAATGAGGGCAGATGAATTTGTAATCTTGTACATCAAATATCGTATCACAATCTAAGCATTGCCCTTTAATAGGAATCGTATGAATATCGATTTTTGAATGCTCTGCAGGCGTCCCCTTTGTAACGGCATCCCAACAGAATAAGAGTGCATCAGGTTCTACACCACTCATCAACCCCAAATCGAGCTGCACAGAATGAACGATAGACGCATCATTGTTTTTCATTGTCTCTAAAGCAATATCTAAAATACCCTCAGCGATTGACATTTCGTGCATGGTACGCCTCATAAACAGCTTCTAACATCATCGTAGTCGTAACAGAGCCAACACCGCCTGGTACAGGTGTGATAGCCGAAGCTACCGCGCTCACCGCATCATAATCAACATCGCCCACTGTTTTTCCGTCTAATTCATTAATGCCTACGTCGATAACAACAGCGCCAGCTTTCACCATGTCAGCTGTAATCATATGTGCTCGGCCCGCAGCAGCAATCACAATATCAGCTTGTTGTACATGGTGCGCTAAATCAGCCGTACGAGAATGGCAAATAGAAACCGTAGCATGACGTTCAAGCGCCATCAACGCTACCGGTTTGCCAATTACTTGGCTACGACCAACAACGACCACATGTTTACCTTCTAAAGGAATACCATAATGATCCAGGATTGTAAGGCAGGCCTTCGCAGTACAAGGTGCAAAACCACCTTTACCAGCTGTAACAAGACCGATGTTATAGGTAGTAAGACCATCGATATCCTTCTTAGGATTCAATGCATCGATTAATTGCTCCGTGTCAATTTGCTTTGGCATCGGCATGAGTGGCAATATACCATGCACCGCATCATCATTATTCAACATCATCAATGCATCGTATACCTCTTGATGCGTAGCAGTACTTGGTAATTGTTTGCGCACAAAACCATATCCAAAGTTCTTCGCTGTTTTCTCCATGAAGTCCGCGTACATGTTAGCTCCATGATCATCACCAACAAGCAATACAGCCATCGTAATTGTACCGGCCTCTAGCCCTGCCATTTTCTCTTGCAACATTGCTTTATGTGCATCTGCTACAGCCTTGCCACGTAATTCAATCATATGTATCTCCATTTCATTATCTCATAGGTAAACTTCATATAAAAAGGTGCCTCTAGAGGCACCTTTAGTTTTCTCTTATTCTATTATATAACGTTTTGTCTATAGTTGCAGTTACCCATCCTGTAACTAGTGACTAAATTGAACCACAATAGGTGTACCAGGAGACACTACGGTTCCCGGTAATTGTTCTTGTGAAATCGCCTTACCGGTGCCATCTGGTTTAAAGTATAAACCCGCCGTATGTAGCCAATCACGTACCTCACCAAAGGTATAGCCTCTAAAGTCTGGCAATACAACAGTACCATCACCATTAGGTTTTACTGCTGGAAGCTTTGCCGGTGGTGCAGCCGCCACAGTAGCGCCATCCTTAACGGAAGGTGACATTTGGTAATACCGCACTAATTGAGACACGATATTTTTAAATACTGGAGCCGCAATTTGACCACCATAGATAGAACCTTTTTTAGGATCATCGATAGCAACAAGAACAACAAATTTAGGATCTTCTACCGGACCAAAGCCTATAAAGGATGCGATATAATGTCCTGCTAAATAGCCGCCATTTTTAGTGTCTAACTTTTCAGCAGTCCCCGTTTTGCCTCCAAAGTGATATCCTTCAACCATCGCTTTAGTCCCGCCACCTTCAGATACTTCTTTTTCAAGAATATCCGCAATCGTTTTAGCTGTTTCTTCTGGTATCGGTTGCCCTACAACTTCTGGGTCAGTAGTACTCGTTACATCACCTTTTATATTGCTGTAAGATTTAACAATATGTGGTTTCATCATGCTGCCATCATTAGCTATAGCGCCAAAAGCACGAACCATTTGCAATGGTGTTACCGCAATACCTTGACCGATAGACATGGTTGCTACATCAAGCTTACTCATATCAGCAGGATCATATAAGATACCATCGCCTTCACCAGGCAATTCAATACCTGTTTTAGAACCAAATCCATAGTTACGAACATATTTAGATAATATATCCGCGCCTGTAGTGGTACCGATTTCTGCCATACCTGTATTAATAGAGAACTTCAAAATATCGATCAATCGAACAGGACCATAGCCTTCACCATTCCAATTTTGCATAACGTGTCCATTAGCCGCAAAGGAACCTTTGTCGTTATACACTTGGTCTAGTTTCCATTTACCCGATGCCAACGCAGCAGATGCAATAATCGGTTTAAATGTAGAACCCGGTTCATACAAATTTGTTACTGCAATATTCTTAAAATCTTCCTCTGAACCTTGACTATAATGATTTGGGTCATAGGTCGGACGGTTTGCCATCGCCAAGATTTCACCCGTTTTAGGATCCATAACAATAACACTGGCATGTTTAGCCCCCGTATCTTCCATAGCTTTATCGAGAGCGCGTTCTGCTATAAATTGAATGCTGGCATCAATCGTTAGTGTCACACTCTTGCCCTTATCAGGTAAATATTTAGATAGTACGGAGCCAAAGATGGCATTTCCTTTTCTATCTGTTGCAACTAGTTCCTTTTGAATACCGCCTTTCAATTCATCATCTAGCACCATTTCAAGACCATCAAGACCCTTATCATCGGTGCCGACAAAACCGAGCACTTGTGCGGCCAAGTTACCATTAGGATAATATCGTTTAGACTCTTCTACAAAGTTAAGGCCTTCTAAATTTTTATCCGCAATCAATTGAGCTACCGCTTTCGACTTTTCTGGATCCATCATACGGTCAATCCATACGAACGCAGTATCCGCTTGTAATGATTTCACAATGTCCTCTTTTGACATCGTCACGTATGGCGCTATAAGTTCAGCAATTCCACTAGGCGATTGCTTAATCATCTTAGGATCCGCATATAGGGATTTTGTAACCACACTCATGGCCAATGGTCGTCCATTGCGGTCATAAATCGTACCGCGCGGAGATTGTAATTTTCTATCCACTTGCACTTGGCTCAAGTTCTTCGCCTGCAAATCAGACTTATCTATAATTTGTAAAAAGAATAAGCGCCCCACTAATACGACGGCAATACACAATAGTACGCGCACCGTATATTCAATTCGCTTATTATCATTCCCTGAAATATTCATTATGGTCTCCCACTCAATATATTACTTCGATGACCTCTGCAACTTATGGATAAGTGCTTCATATAAATCATCTGGTGTATTGTTAACGACACCATTTTGCACCTGTTGCATCAAATATTGTAACCCTTTCGCTACATTATCGCCACAGGCTTCTATAACGCGCTTGTCATAGTTCAAATCTTTTGTATGTACAGGCATTTCTAGGCTTAAGTCAGCCATGCACTCCCCAAACGCCAATGTACCATCAGTAACGGAATATGGCTTACCACACCCAAGGACGTCGGCCGCACAAACCTTCGCCAATTGCAACCATGCTTCCCGCATACTTTGACTATCTCTAAACTCGCCACTACGAATTTCCTTGCGCATCCATTTTTTCTCATCTGCCTCTTCATTTTGCACAAAAAAATGAAAGCGCATGTGATTTTTAACAATCCACGAAACACGACTGGCAAATTTCTTATTATAGCCGAGACGAATTAATAGGTCATAGGCCATCTCAGCGCCTAGATTATCATGGCCTCTGTCGGTATAGCGTCCATTGATAACTTGCCTAATGGTAGGCATTCCCTTTGCCACATCATGTAATAAGGCGCCCCAACGAAGGGTTAAATCAGGTTCCGTTTCCGAAACGACAACCAATGTATGGTACCATCCATCAAATTCGTGAAACGCCTTTTCTTGAGGCAATCCCACCAGATGATATAGCTCTGGCAATATAGGAACCTCTTTAATTTCCCCATTTTCAACGACGCGGCACGAACATTCTGCCAAGCGCGATTGGACAAGTACATCTAGCCCCTTTGCTACCGCTGGTTCCAATAATAAACGATCTAATTCATTGCGCACTCGTTCTAATGAAAGCCCCGATACACGGTGGAATGCTTTTGGCATAGCCTCTAATAGGGCTTTATCTGGAAGAAAATCGAGTTTTGCTATAAATCGGCAAGCTCTAAATAGTCTTAGTGCATCCTCTTGAAACCGTTCCGCTGGATTCCCGATAGTGCGCAAAACCTTATGCTTAATATCTCGGCGCCCACCGACTAGGTCGATAACCTCTTTATAGCGATTCATCGCCATACCATTAATGGTAAAATCGCGACGTTTTACATCTTCTTCAAGCGTATCTGCATAAATGATTTCTTCAGGGCGATGGCTATCTGCCCCATATCGTTCCTTGCGATACGTAGCCACTTCATAATGTTTTCCATCTACAATAGCCACTACCACACCGAAGGACTTACCTATGATGCCTGTAGTTTCAATATTCGCATCACCTAAAACAGAGATAACCTGTTCAGGTCGGGCAGATGTAACGATATCAAAATCGTGTGACTTTACATGCATGAGCATATCTCGCACAGCGCCGCCAATAATGAAAGCCTCAAAGCCCGCTTCTTCTAAAATTGTCAGCAAACGTATAGCTTGTTCCATACATCCACCCTCCCTTCTATTTATCTTTTTATTGTACTACAAATAGGGTTATGAAAAAAGGCTCACATACTATAAGCATAATGTAGATTACGCTCATAATAGTGAACCTTTTGTATATATGTAATTATAGTGAGCGAACTTTCTCCGCAATGGCAAGACCTGTTTGAGTGACAGCTAAACCACCATCACTTGTTTCACGAAGAGCTGCAGGCATAGCGCGACCAATATTATTCATCGCCTCAATCACCTCATCGGTAGGTATTTGACTTTCAATACCAGCTAAAGCAAGTTCAGCCGCCGTAATGGCATGAACGGCGTAAACGCCATTCCGTTTCACACATGGCACCTCAACAAGACCTGCCACAGGATCACAAGCAAGGCCTAGTAAATTTTTCATACATAATGATACGGCATGCCCGACCTGACGAGCAGTACCGCCTATCATTTCTACAATGGCAGCTGCCGCCATACATGCAGCCGTACCAATCTCAGCTTGACAGCCACCAACCGCACCGGCTACACAAGCGCGATTAGCAACCACATTCCCTACGCCTGATGCAGCAAGGAATCCTTTCACCAAAACATCTCTGTCTAGTTTATATTGCTCAGCCACGGCCTGAATAGCGCCAGGCATAACGCCACAAGATCCAGCCGTTGGGCAAGCTACAATTCTGAACATTTTCGCATTAGCTTCGTTCACCGCAATAGCATAGGCCATCGCTTTATAAGCAGTTTCACTCATGAATAATGGTTTCCGTTCCATCAAGCGAGCCGCATCACCACCAGACATATTGGATTGAGTCCGTTGTAAATGACGCAACCCATCGTGAATGGAGGACTCAAAAATACTTAGTCGATGCTTAATCTCTTTAACAATTTCCTTTTCGCTACGATCATACTGTTCTAGCTCGCTGCGCAATACCACATCACCAAAGGATATGTTATTCTCTTCACTAAGGCGGATAATATCAGCTATCGTTTCATATTCGTAACTCATCATATCCTCCTATAGGGCCTCAAAGGTCATCACATCCTGGATGCCTGGGCATTCACGCATAAATTGTACTGTAATAGGGTTTACCACAGAATCTGTGGTAATTACCATAACGGCGTCCTTGTATTTACCCTTTCTAAACACGCGCATGGACGCAATGTTGATATCCGATTCACTCAAGGCCTGACTAATGAGAGAAATTGCACCTGGTCTGTCCTCATGGAATACAACAAGGGTAAATTCATCGCCCGTAATGGACATATCATTGCCATCTACTTCGGTGACCATAATTTGACCACCACCAATTGAACGGCCTACGACGGACATATGACGATTATGATCACCGTATAAATCAAACTTAACTACATTCGGATGGCCTATATCGAGTGGTGATTCGATGAAAGTATAGTTTAAACCTACTTCATCGGCGAGTTCCTTTGCATTACGGATGCGTTTATCATCCTCTTTATATCCTAATAAACCACCTAATAAGGCACGATCTGTACCATGCCCTTTATATGTTTTTGCAAATGACCCATACAAGGTCATCTCAACCTTCTTCGGCGTATTCCCAAATATACAACGAGCCATCTTACCAAGCCGCGCCGCACCAGCGGTATGCGAACTAGATGGACCAATCATAACAGGGCCAATAATATCAAAAATACTGTTCATAATGAACCTCTATGCATATATAAATAAAGATATAACCTAATTCTTATCTATAGTATAGCAATCAATATCGAGGCTTGTCTATATGCACAATAGAGGTATGTTTGTCCACTTATGACAAACATACCTCTATTCCATTAATTAACTATTAATATAACTCAGCTAAAAAAATAATAGCAAATACTCACAGTCCAAGACCATATGTCGTATTTGTTTTAAGGACAAAAAAGGCTATACCATCCGAAGATGGCATAGCCTAATTTATATAGCAACAGCCCAAATCATATAAGAGAGAGGGGATTAGGGCCACTGTTATTAGGTTTTAATCCGATTAGCCCAAGATAGCTTTCATGTCAGCTTCTGGAGTTGTAATTGGATGTAATTGGAATTTTTCTACCAAAATGTTCAATACATTGCTGGAGAAGAATTTAGGCAAGGAAGGTCCGATGTAAATGTTACGGATACCCAAAGCCAACAATGTTAACAAGATACATACTGCTTTTTGTTCGTACCAGGACAATACCAATGTCAATGGCAAGTCGTTTACATCACATTCAAATGCACCAGCTAAAGCTACTGCTACTTGAATAGCAGAGTAAGCATCGTTACATTGACCCATATCAAGGATACGAGGGATACCACCGATTTCCCCGATGTTAAGGTCGTTGAAGCGGAATTTACCACAAGCCAATGTCAATACTACAGTATCATCTGGAGTTTGTTTTACGAATTCTGTGTAGTAGTTACGGCCTACTTTAGCACCGTCACAACCACCAACTAAGAAGAAGTGTTTAATTGCACCAGCTTTAACAGCGTCGATTACTTTATCAGCAATACCCAATACTGTGCCATGACCAAAACCAGTAGTTACTTCGTGGCCACCGTTGATACCAGTGAATTCTTGAGCTTCTTTGTAGCCGCCCAATTCGATGGCACGCTCAATAACAGCGGAGAAGTCTTTAGTACCGTCAGCTTTTTCTTCTACGTGTGCACAGCCGTCAAAACCTACCATATCTGTAGTGAAAATATTAGCTTTGTAGTTTTCTTTTGGTGGCATGATGCAGTTTGTAGTGAATAAGAATGCGCCAGGAACGTCAACGAATTCTTTTTGCTGATTTTGCCATGCAGTACCGAAGTTACCTTTCAATTGAGGATGTTTTTTCAACTCAGGGTAAGCGTGACAAGGTAACATTTCGCCATGAGTATAGATGTTTACACCTTTACCATCAGTTTGTTCCAACAATTGGTTTAAATCGTGAAGGTCATGGCCAGTTACAACGATGAAAGGACCTGGTTCTACAGTCAAAGGTACTGTAGTTGGTACTGGAGTACCATATGTTTCAGTGTTAGCTTTATCAAGAATAGCCATGCATTTCAAGTTGATTTGACCGAATTCCATCAACAAGTTCAACCATTCTTCAGCACTGTGGTCTTTAGCGAACTCTACCATGCCTTTGATGAACCAAGCATCAACTTCAGGATCATGGAAACCAAGACGTGCAGCATGCCATGCATACGCAGCCATACCACGCATACCTAACAATAATGTGGAGCGAAGGGATACGATATCTTCTTCACCTTTCCACAATTGTTCCCAATCGAAGTTTTGAGCTGCGCTATCGATTTTTGCATGATAAGCGTTTACTTCATCGATGAATTCTTGAACGCGGTCTTCAGAGAAGTTTACGTTTGTTACACACATGAACAAACCGCGCATTAAATAGTCAACGCCTTCTTTAGTTTGGCCTTTTACGTCTAAAGCGCGTGCTAAACCAACTAAAGCAGCAGTTAATTCGTCTTGTAAATTAGCAACTGGTGCAGTTTTACCACATACACCTTGTACAGTACAGCCACCTGGAGCTGCAGATTGTTCGCATTGATAACAGAACATACTCATTTAAATCCTCCTTTGCGAGACTTTCTCGCATTCAAGCTAATTGTTATAAACCTTATACGATACACTGATTAATATCAGGTTCTGATTGATTACATTGAAAGTATACCGTAAAAGTGATACAATTTCTGTAGCTTGAGCAACAATTAAAAACTTTTTCAAAAATTTCCTGACTTCCCGTTGGAACAAGTTGCTCACAAGAGCATATGTAATTATTTTACAATACTCATTACAAATTACCTATAAAAAGCATCACACCATACAATGTATAATTTAAGCTAAAATGGCTATATACTATATTAGGAGGCACATATGGTAAAACAAATTCTATCCGATGAGATTATCAAACAATACCTGCCAGTCTTAACATCTTGTCCCCTATTTAATACATTAGGAACACCGGAACTGACTAGTTACCTACACAATGCAAAGGTCATCATTCACACTTATAAAAAGAATGATTTCATCGCTATATCTGGGGATCCTATGGAGGGAATCGGTGTTATTTTAGAAGGCAGTGCGCTTCTCACGCGCGAAAACGTGCTAGGTCAACGGGTCATCATGGCTAATCTAGAAGCCTCCTCTATGTTTGGAGAAGCCTTATTGTTTAGTAAACGCCCACTTTGGCCAGCCACTATAAAAGCATTGAAGCCATCAAAAATTATGTTTATTCCTCTTGAAACATTTATCGAAACATTACCGGATTGCCATCAATGCCAAACCAAAATCCTTTCTAATCTATTAGAGGATTTATCGGAAAAAGCATTGCTGCTTACCAAAAAGGTTCACTATTTAACATTGAAAGGGATGCGTGAAAAAATTTATGCGTACCTTACAGACATTTATACGATGCAACATAGTGAAAAACTAGTGTTACCTCATAACCGTGAACAAATGGCAGAAGCCCTCAACGTTTCACGTACCGCATTAAGCCGCGAGCTTGGCAGATTGCGTGATGAAGGCATCATTGAAATCAATGGTCGCCATGTTACATTATTAGACCCTCAACAAATTGTAGAATTTGGATTTAACAATTAAATACAGCGTCCACGCAACACAAAACCGCCTAGGCATAGCCTTAGGCGGTTTATTGTATATATGTATAGAGTTAAAACCAATGGGATAAATCAAATTCTTCCCCAATGGTTGCTTTCACATGAGCTCGGCCTAAATAGAGACCAAGTAATGTAAGAGAAATAGAACACATAGGGCTTCCATCATAGACGCGAGCCAAATCAGAAAGAACCGGACTAATATCGTCCATGATTTGACGAGCCTCTTCACCTCTAAATGCTGTAGGTTTACTCTTCATCAAAGCCATAAGATCACGTTGCACCATCGGATCGGGGATGCGAGCTTCTCTAAAGAAGCGTTGTGCCAAGGATTCATCGACAACAGCCAATTTATAAAGATTAGAATTTAAGCTGCGTACCACAAATTGTGGATCTACACCGCGGCCATCAGTAGCACGCAATAACTCTTCCTTTGTAAAACCACGATAGTTAAATACAAACGGATAGGAATTACTCAATAATTGTGTCAATGTTACGGACTCACGTTCTTGCTGAGTACAACGTAAATAATCTAGTTGACGATAAAACGATGAGTCATGAGGCAAATCCGAAATAAATGGTTCGATATATTTTTCCACATAATGTTGGAAATGAATGCGTCCATAGTTATTAGAATTACGAGAGTATTGCAATAATAATGTTAACGCCATCACTTGAAAGTGTCCTAATGTAAGATGGGGCAAAACACGCAACGCATCAAAAGCTACTAAGTACGGTGTACTCGACTTAGGCGACTGAACCACATCGGAAAAGGCTTCTAGCGCAGCTGTTTTCATCCACGTCGTTGGTGTGCCCGCATACGCTTTTTGCATAGCCAATAACGCTTCTTGAATTACGATATTTTGCAATAGTAATTTGACTTCGCTTAATTTCGTAATACCCAAAACAGCTAATGCATCTCGTGTAATGTCTGCTACAAACTGCATAGCATCTCCATGCACGACACCGAAGGCATGTGCAAATGGCTCAATAGCAAGGGCTACGTGTTTGTCCTCTTGTGCAGCCTGTGCCCACAGATTGATTGGCTCTGATTCATCTTCTTCTATGTTGGATAAATGTTCATTAATTTCATCGGCATTAAACATGCGCGTTTCTTCTAATGCAGATGGACCTTGTGGATTTACTACCTCACTGTTTTCACTACCAAACATCTGCGTTGCATCGGCATCAAAGCACCGTGTTTCTTCCATTACATCAGGAGACTCACCTAATGCAATAGTATCCTCTGTAAAAGATTCAACATCAGAAATTTCCATCGTTTTTTCTGTATCAGTCACTGCATCAATAGGTTCTGCAACAACGGGGTCTATAACAGTAGGTTCTGTAACAATAGGTTCTGCGGTAACAGAATTCTCAAGTTCATGTTGTTCTACAGGATTATGTAATTGAATAGTATCCTTACTAACAGGTGTCCATTTATCAACATGAGCCTCGTATACATCAACACCATCATGTGTTTCTCGAGGTGTTATATGTACCTTCTCTTGTTCATACAAACGCCCTGGACGTGATTTTTTTGAAGGCTTTGATTTTACAGAATACGCTTCACTGTTACTTTCACTTTTATTAAATACCGCATAGCATACTCCAAAGAAACCAAGTACGACAACGGCCAATACGACATATGGGATAAACGTTGACATTACATTCTCCTCTTATAATAATGCGTCATTATATACCGCACGGATACCGCCGATACTCTTAGGTCGAACACGACAAGCCGTCACATGAGCTTCCCCAATTTCTTTTAAGCTTAATCGTACAGGAACCGTTACATGTTTCATATGCATACCAATGAAAGTATCTCCTATATCGATTCCCGCATCTGCTTGTATAAATTCAACAATTACAGGATCCTTAAAGCGCTTATACGCCGTCATAGCCATAGCGCCGCCGGCATGCAATTGAGGAACCACATTACATTCCTCTTCCCAAGTCATAACCTCACGTTCCATTACAAGGGCTCTATTTATATGTTCACAACATTGTACAGCTAAATATAAACCTCGTTCGCTAACGGCTTTATAAATCTCATCAAATACAACAGCTGCTACATCCTCATGAGAATCAGTGCCAATCTTTTTACCACAAATCTCGCTGGTAGAACATCCCACTACAAATAGCTGTCCTTCGTGTACCTTTGCTACTGTTAAGAGTTCTTCCATAGCAGTATGTACTTCTTGTCTAATTGTTTCAATAGAATGCATGATATCGCCCCTTTTTAATATTCAAATCTATAAATATATTATCATAAATTATATGTCTTTTATAGACCAAACTATAGGGCATATGAGTGAAATTCTTATGATAAATTAATCTATTGTATATGTTACTAGTTTGAAATACAAAAAAGAGGCTTGCTAAAGCAAGCCTCTTTCAATCACTCAGTGGTGATATTAGATTTTTCTGTAAGGTTTTTGGCCTTGTTCGTAGAAGTTGTTACCTTCAGTATCGCCAACTACGATGCAAGGGAAATCTTCAACTGTTAATTCAGCCAAAGCTTCTGGACCAAGTTCACCATAAGCAAGTACTTCGTATTTTTTGATGGATTTTGCAATCAATGCTGCAGCGCCACCAACTGCTGCGAAGTATGTGCAACCATTTTTCTTCATGGATTCAACTACTTCTGGTTTGCGGGAACCTTTACCAATCATGCCTTTGATACCTTGATCAAGCATTGTTGGTGTGTAAGCATCCATACGACCGGAAGTTGTAGGACCAGCAGAACCAATTGGATCACCAGGTTTTGCAGGTGTAGGTCCTAAGTAGTAAACGAATTTATTTGTCCAATCGATTGGTAATTTTTCACCACGTGCTAAAGCTTCTGTCATAACTTTATGAGCAGCATCACGAGCGGAGTAAATTTTGCCAGTGATAAGAACGCTATCACCAACTTTTAATTTACGGGAAAATTCTTCATTATATTCTTCAGTATTAATGCGAATTGTTTCAGCCATTGTAATTTCCTCCTATCGATTAAAGTACTACGTGTTTATGACGAGCAGCATGACACATAATAGTTACTGCAACAGGAAGACCAGCGATATGAGTTGCACCCCATTCGATGTTTACACCTAGGCAAGTTGTAGTACCGCCCAATTGAGGTCCGATACCAGTTTTATTAACCATTTCCAAGATTTCTTCTTCCAATTTTGCATATTCTGGATCTTTGTGAGGTGTGCTGATGTCACGAAGCAATGCTTTTTTAGACATAACAGCAGCTTGGTCCATAGTACCACCAATACCAACGCCAAGTACGATTGGAGGGCATGGGTTAGGGCCAGCATGTTTTACGATTTCAAGAACTGCATTTTTAACGCCTTCAACGCCATCTGCAGGTACCAACATAGCTACGTCAGATTTGTTTTCAGAACCGAAACCTTTAAGTTCTACGTTGATTTCTACTTTATCGCCAGGAACGATATCAATGTAGATGATTGCAGGTGTATTGTTTTGAGTGTTTTTACGGTTGAACAATGGTTCTGCTACAACGGATTTACGAAGATAACCTTCTACATAACCTTGAGCAACACCTTCATTGATAGCCTCTTTAAGATCGCCACCAACGAAATGAACATCTTGACCTACTTCTACGAATACCAATGTCATACCAGTATCTTGGCAGTATGGACGATCTTCAGCATCAGCAATTTCTGCATTTTTGATGATTTGATCGAGAACGATGCAACCAACTGGAGACTCTTCTGTTTCACGGCCTTTTTTCAAACCTTCATAGATGTCTTTTGGCAAGTGGTAAGCTGCGTCCATACACATTTGACGGACTGTTTTTGTGATTTCAGATACTTGAATCTCGCGCAAGATAATCCCTCCTCAGGAAAATAATTAGATATTAACTCTAATACAATGAGATACATTTATTCTCAAAGTGTTAAGCTAAGATTAACTCTATGACTCCATACTAGCACACTACTGAAGGCCTTTCAACGCTTTACCTATACAGTTTTCTCAATGAAATTTATCGATTTGATAATTATTTTCAATGATTAATTATACCTTTTTTATGCACTTTAATAATATTAAAAATAGTAGCTTAACTCTAATAAAAGGCTATACAACTGTAATAAATATCACATTATATTATTGTATATGGTTCGTTTCCAATCAATATGTGTTCTAACCATAAAATATATTGCTTTCTTTAATGAGATTATCTATCACTTTTATGCAGAAAGATTTTAATTATGAGTATGTATAACGATTATCTTCAATACAATTAATTTACTAACTCCTTTATTCATCAAGGAGTGCCTATACACAAAAACATGCTTAATTACTGAGTTTCTCACCAATATACATAATTATCGATTTTTATGACTATCTTATCAAATTATTTTATTATTCCTCAAACTCTGTCTATTATGTGTTTTAGTTATAGCATATGCTAAAATTTTTTAACTTTTTATAACATTTCCCCTTGCTATTATCGATATGTTCCTTTATAATAATCACTATATTATTCCTCGATAGCTCAGTTGGTAGAGCAATCGGCTGTTAACCGATCGGTCGTAGGTTCGAGTCCTACTCGGGGAGCCAATATTGGCCCGTTGGTCAAGCGGTTAAGACACCGCCCTTTCACGGCGGTATCCCGGGTTCGATTCCCGGACGGGTCACCACATATGGACGATTAGCTCAGCTGGGAGAGCGCCTGCCTTACAAGCAGGATGTCGGCAGTTCGATCCTGTCATCGTCCACCACAGTAAAAAGCAAGCTAAGGCTTGCTTTTTTTTTATTGCAACTATGGTATACTGTAAGATATAGTTTTGATTATATTTATATCAAGGAGAGTCGAATATGAACTTAAGAGAAGCAACCATGCGCATCAGTTTTTGGCTCGCCTTAGCATTTGTTTCAACTTTCACAATCGCTAATGCAGCAAATGTAGATGCTCAAACGACAAAAGCCCGTTCTATTCCTATTGCACCAGTAAAGATCATTCCTGATCCTGGCACTATCAAAACGTCGCCGATTCAAATTACATCGACCACGTCAAATACACCATCTACAGCGGGAAAGGCTAACTACGATGGCCATTTAGATAATTTCCCATCTCGTAAGGTAACCCTTGTAGTGCCTACAACATTGCGCAATGAAAATACGGCTGCCTTTGGTAAATATTTATCCGATTCAGTGGCAAATGTCTTGCGTTATCCTTACTACGATACAACCGTAGTAAGCACCAACACACCATTAGCACTAGTCACAGCTGTTGATTTAGCCGAAGTGGCAACATCACAACATTCTGAAATTATCATTATGCCTGTTCCAATACAAGACATATATGTACAATTACCAACGTCCTATCTCAGCCAATACTATCACGATGATAGCGATGACATTCATATTCAAGCAAAAATATCTGCTATGATTTATTTCTACGATACTAGTGAAGGTGTCGTCCACACTATCCGTAGCGGTTTTAACCAAATCGATGATACCTTGACTATGCCAACACATAAATCCGTATGGAATAAAGTTATAAAAGACTTGCTTGAACAATTACCATATAAACGTGTTCCAACAGATCGAGATCGTTACCAAGCTCCTGGTATCAATGCAGAAATGCCAGTTGTTCCAGACTACGAATTTCAAGTAGAACAACCCAAAAATACAGCTTACTCTCTAAAAGGTGTTAGTGTATTATAATTCAAAATAATGCAACAACAAAAGAGTGTCGCCCACATGGGTGACACTCTTTTTGCGTATACAAGCACATAAGGAGGACTACAAGAGTACTCCTTATTTACCAAGGCTATATCAATGTATAACTATTATATGCGTTGTGTTACCTTTAAACGAAGTAATGCCCTAGCTAAGGCGAGTTCAGCACGCTCTACATCTATATCAGGTGTAGGGTTAGACAAACGGCCTTCAGCGCGTTCTTTTGCTTGTTTCGCACGATTGATATCGATGGCTTCTGGGCTTTCACAATTAGGTGTTACAATGCTCACATTATTGTGTTCAATTTCGACAAAGCCCCCGAAAACAGCAAATGTATGCTGTTGTCCATCAGGATTATCAACACGTAATGGGGCTATATCGAGAGCAATAATCATAGGTGCATGATTAGGCAATACACCAAATTCGCCATCAATAGCGTGTCCTACGAAAAAGTCAGCCTTATCATCATATACAATCGCATCAGGTGTTATTATCGTTAGGGTCATAGGTTCCGCCATGGATTATTCCCCCTTCTCTTGCATTTCCTTTGCTTTTGCAACGGCTTCATCAATGGTACCAACCATGTAGAATGCGCCTTCTGGTAAATCATCATGTTTACCATCAAGGATTTCTTTAAAGCCACGCAATGTTTCTTGTAATGGTACATATTTACCAGGAGAACCGGTAAATACTTCTGCTACGAAGAATGGTTGACTCAAGAAGCGTTGAATTTTACGAGCTCGAGATACAGTTAACTTATCTTCATCAGATAATTCTTCCATACCTAGAATTGCGATGATATCTTGTAAGTCGCGATATTTTTGCAACACTTCTTGAACACCACGAGCCACGTTATAATGTTCATCCCCAAGTACATGAGGGTCCAAAATACGGCTTGTAGAATCAAGTGGATCTACGGCAGGATAAATACCAAGTTCCGCGATGGAACGGGACAATACTGTTGTTGCATCCAAGTGAGCAAATGTAGCTGCTGGTGCAGGGTCAGTCAAGTCATCGGCAGGTACGTATACGGCTTGTACAGACGTAATGGAACCTTCTTTTGTAGATGTAATACGTTCTTGCAATGCACCTACGTCATTTGCCAATGTAGGTTGATAACCTACAGCAGATGGCATACGACCTAAAAGGGCAGATACTTCGGAACCAGCTTGAATAAAACGGAAGATGTTATCGATAAACAAGAGCACGTCTTGTTTCTTCACATCACGGAAATATTCAGCCATTGTAAGACCTGTCAAACCAACGCGCATACGAGCCCCTGGTGGCTCATTCATTTGGCCATATACCAAGGCTGTTTTATTAATAACGCCGGATTCCTTCATTTCGTTCCAAAGGTCATTACCTTCACGGGTACGTTCACCTACGCCAGAGAATACGGAATAGCCACCATGCTCTGTGGCAACATTGTGAATCAATTCCATAATCAATACAGTTTTACCTACGCCGGCACCGCCGAACAAACCGATTTTCCCCCCCTTTACGTATGGTGCAATCAAGTCTACGACTTTGATACCCGTTTCAAGGATTTGTGTATCTGGTGAAAGATCATCAAATTTAGGTGCTGGACGATGAATAGGCCACATTTCATCTGCTACTACAGGAGCTGGATCATGGTCAACTGTTTCACCCAACACATTAAAGATACGACCCAATACGCCTTCACCAACTGGTACGGAGATTGCAACACCAGTGTCTTCTGCTTCCATACCACGGGTCATACCATCAGTAGAACTCATAGCAACGCAGCGAACCATATCGTCCCCTAAGTGTTGCATAACTTCTACTACAATTTTTTGTCTATCGTGCGCTTTATGGTCATGGTAGATGTGGATGGCGTTATAGATAGCTGGTAAATGACCAGCTTCAAAACGCACGTCTACAACTGGGCCGATGACCTGCACCACTTTCCCAATATTATTACTCATTAAGAGGTCTCTCCTTATCTATTGCAAGGCATTGGCACCGCCAACAATTTCAGAAATTTCATTCGTAATACTGGATTGACGTAATTTATTATATTCAAGCCCTAAGGAACTGATGAGATCCCCAGCATTATCTGTAGCAGATGTCATAGCTGTCATACGAGCACCTAATTCACTTGCCGCTGCTTGTAATAATCCATTATATACGGTAATTTCTAAATATTTTGGTAATAATGCATCCAGAACTGCTGCAGGGTCCGGCATAAATTCATACTCTTCGCCCTTTACTTCATCATCTGGTTGCTCTAACGGTAGAATGCGCTCTGCCTGTGCAATTTGCGTCATAGAATTTACAAAGCGCGTATAAATCATGATAACTTCGTCAACTTCATGACGTTCATATAATGAAAGTGCATGATCCATAATATGTCGCGCGTGTTCGTAACTCGGTTTATCGGAAAAACCACTGTACGATTGATTAATGTGATAGTGACGAGATTTTAAACTATCCTTTGGTTTTCGCCCAGCCGTAATGAGGCAATATTCATCAGGTGTTTTTTGACCGATTTGTTCTATTACCAATTTTAATACGTTAGACGAATAGGCGCCTGCAAGGCCCTTGTCAGCACCGATAACAATATAACAAGTCCGTTTTACAGGTCTACTTTCAAGTAGAGGACTTACATAATCTCGTAAATCACTAGTGGAGATATGACGCAAGATTTGCCCTATTTTTTCTGCGTATGGCTGCGTTGCATCAGCTTTTGCTTGAGCCCTACGAAGACGAGCAGAAGCTACCATCTTCATCGCTTTTGTTATTTGTTGCGTATTAGTAACACTCTTTATACGCTTTCGCAAATCTTGTGCACTAGCCATACATTACGCCTCCTTACGGGAAACTAATGTATGTGTAGCACCAAAGGCTTCTACACATTCTGGAATAGCTTGTTTTAACAAGTTTTCTGTTGCTTCATCAAGTTTATTTGTGCTTTCAATATTGCTGATAATTTCAGGATAATTTGCACGAATAAAACGCAATAATTCCGCTTCGAATGCCAACACATCAGCTACTTGAATGCTAGCTAAGTATCCCTTAGTACCAGCATATAGGTTAATAACCATTTCGGCTACACTCATTGGCTCATATTGACCTTGTTTCAACATTTCAGTCAATCGTTCACCACGGTCTAATTGTGCTTTTGTAGCTGCATCAAGATCAGAACCGAACTGAGCAAATGCTGCTAATTCACGATATTGTGCAAGGTCCAAACGCAATTGACCAGCTACTTGTTTCATCGCTTTAGTTTGCGCACTACCACCTACACGAGATACGGACAAACCTACATCAACAGCAGGACGAATACCGGAGTAGAACATATCTGTGCCCAAGAAAATTTGACCATCAGTAATGGAAATTACGTTTGTTGGGATATAAGCAGATACGTCACCAGCTTGCGTTTCAATGATTGGCAACGCTGTAATAGAGCCGCCACCAAGTTCTGGTGAAAGTTTAGCAGCACGTTCCAATAGACGGCTATGTAAGTAGAATACGTCCCCTGGATACGCTTCACGCCCTGGTGGACGGCGTAATAATAGAGACATAGCGCGGTATGCAGCCGCTTGTTTTGTTAAATCATCATATACGCAGAGTACATGTTTTCCTTTGTACATGAAGTATTCGCCCATTGCAACACCTGCATATGGAGCAATGTATTGAAGTGGAGCCCCTGTGGAAGCACTCGCAGAAACGACGATTGTGTAATCCAACGCGCCTGTTTCTTCTAATTTCTGTACTACACGAGCTACGGTAGATTCTTTTTGACCAATCGCTACATATATACAAATTACATCTTTACCTTTTTGATTGATGATTGTATCAAGAGCAATTGCAGTTTTACCTGTACCACGGTCACCAATGATAAGCTCACGTTGACCACGACCAATTGGTACCATCGCATCGATAGCTTTCAAACCGGTTTGCAAAGGTTCGTTTACAGATTGACGATCCGCAATACCAGGTGCTGGATGTTCTACAGGACGACGTTCTGTCGCTTGAATAGCACCTTTGCCATCGATAGGTTGACCCAACGGATTAACTACGCGACCAATAAGGGCATCCCCTACTGGTACGTCCATGATTTTGCCGGTACGGCGTACTTCATCGCCTTCTTTAATCAAGAAGTCGTCACCAAGTAGTACGGCACCAACATTGTCTAATTCTAAGTTCAAAACCAGGCCATATACGCCGTGTGGTAATTCTAACAATTCACCGGCCATGGCTCTTTCAAGACCATAAATATGGGCGATGCCATCCCCTACGTCGAGAACAGTACCCACGTCATCGACATTGAGGTCAACATCATAGTCCTGAATCTGCTGTTTGATTATAGCAGTGATTTCTTCAGGCTTCATTTTCATATATACCCATTCACCCCAATCTAATAGAGTCAGTTCGTACTAACGTTTTTTCCAATTCATCTAAGCGACGTGCAATAGATCCATCAATGCGTTTATCACCGATTTGAATGATAATACCACCCATGATTCTAGGGTCTTGACGCACCGATACAATGACATCTCTGCCGGTCATCGCTTGTAATTTAGCTTGTACATCATCACGCAATGTATCAGTTAATGGTTCTGCTACGGTTACAACGGCTTCCAAAATACCTCGTGCTTCGCGAGATTTTTTTATGAAAGCTCTAATTGTATCTTGCAAATAACGATATCTGCCACGTTTAACCATGACATACATGAAATGAAGTACTGTCTTTTCTACAGCAGTGCCAAAGACTTTTCCAAGTAGAGAAATCTTTGCATCTGCTTCCACAATAGGATTATTAATAAACCCTACCAATTCTGGTTGTTCATTAAGAACAGAGGCCACATATAAAAGATTGTCTTCTGTAGTTACTAAATTACCTTGTTCTTGAGCTAGCTCTAACATAGCTGAACTGTATTTATCTGCTACAATTTCTGTGCTCATAATATCACAACCCTATCGTTTTACTATCAAGTTTCGCAATAGCGTCTTCAATTAATTTTGTATTAGTTTCGCTGTCCATATCTTTTGCTACAACCTTAGTCGCCATTGCAACAGATAAGGAAATAACTTCGTTACGCAAATTGTTCATAGCACGATCACGTTCGTTTACGATATCTTGACGAGCTCGTTCTTTTTCACGTTCAATTTGTTCACGAGCTGCTGCCAATTGTTCACGCGTAGTCGCTTCTGCTTGTTGCACTGCCTTTTCAACGATTTGTTGAGCCTCTTGGCGTGCATTCGCTATTTGCGCAGCATAATCAGCTTTGAATTGTTCCGCTTCATTACGAGCAGCTTGAGCATCTGCTAAATCCTTAGCAATGCGTTCTTTACGCTCTTGCATCATAGAAACCAATGGTTTATATGCAAAACGGGCCAAAATCCAAACTAATATAAAAAAGTTTAGCATTTGAGCAAGAATTGTCCCTAGCGTTAAATCTACCAAGGTCGTTCCTCCTCGCTATTATCTGAATAATAAAATGAAAGCAACTACTACGCCAATGATAGGCATAGCTTCGATTAAGCCGATAGCTACGAACATTGTGGACATTAATTGACCGCGCAATTCAGGTTGACGTGTAATACCTTCAATAACTTTACTAGCTACCATGCCGTCACCAATACCTGCCGCGATAGCACCACAACCTACTGCGATTGCCGCAGCTAATGCGAATAAACCTTGAACTTCCATAATAAATCCTCCATTAAAATTAATGTTCTTCACTTAATGCCATACCCAAATAGTTGGCTGTTAGAACTGTAAAAATAAAAGCTTGAATAATACCAATAAATAAACTAAAAGCAATCCAAACCCATGGTACAGGTACGAACCAAGGCAAATTATAAAGGATTTCCAATAAAATTTCGCCAGCTACAATATTACCAAATAGACGGAAAGCTAATGTGATAGGTTTTGCTATTTCTTCAAATATATTTAGAACTAGCATAGCCTTATAAGGCTGTAAGAAATGATTAAAATAAGATAAGCCCTTAACTTTAATCCCCATTCCCCACACTATAAAGCTACTGCACAATGCAAGTGCTGCTGTTGTATTAATATCCGCCGTAGGCGAAGTAACAGCATGTAGCGTTGGCAACAACCCAAGTTCATTACCAACAAAGATAAATAAGAAGAATGTGAATAACAATGAACTCACCATCGGCCAGTGTTTCCCAAGCGTTGGAGATAATTGACCTTCTAATGCTTCTAATATAGTTTCCACTACATTCTGAACACCCGAAGGCACTAATGCTCGATTTCGCGTAGCAAGCACGGAAATGATGATGACGATCGCCATCGTAATCCACGTAGCAATTAAGGTATCGATGTTAAACGATAAACCCAGCCACTGTACTACTTGATGGTGACCCGCATGCAGTTCCACAGACTCAACCCCTTTCTCACGTAGCAATATAAATTTTATATATATCCATACAATATATATCCATGTATTATAATACCTCTTTATAGATATATAATCAACACTTCTAGAGTAAACAATTCTCGATTTACATATCAAAAATGCATTTTATGCATTTAAAATTTATGATAGAAATACAATGAATCCTTATTTCATGCTATTTAATCATATCGTCCAATGCAATACATTTTATTACTTACTTAATCGCCAAAACACGATATACAATACAGGCTGTATAAGTACAACTGAAATCAATAAACTTTCAGCTCGTACACCAGGTATTTGCAATCCTATAACTACGAAGGCGCCAATCAGAGCCAATCGCCACATCATTTGACGTCGTGCTTTTGCCACAGCCTGATGTGGATTGCCATATGCTAGACCTTTATTATGTAGTCCTAACAGTACTAAATAAACCATCATGGTCAACATGCCCCATAACCATCCGAGCACGTACTGATTCCAGCCCACAATATATTGGACAAGTAGACCTAAAAAGGTAACAAAAAAACAGGCCCATAGCACATGACGTATGAATTTAATATATTGATTCATAAATACCTCACTATTTAACCTGTTTATATAACATATAAAAGCCTGTTACGGCACCGATTAATCCAAAAATAACCATGCATAATGGCATGGTATCCATCCATATATCCAGTTTATATCCTATCCAGATAAATCCACCGATACAAAATAGAAGGGCCAGCCCTGCCGATGTAGCCATCGCCAGAGCTTTCACCATATCCTTGTCCATATTATTTACCAAATCGATCAGGACGATTAGCATCGCCTAAGAACTCATGTCGCAAAGCTTGTAAGATACGATCCGATGCTTTGCCATCACCATATGGATTGACCGAATTCGACATTGTCTTATACGCTGCTTCATCATGCAATAGCTCATAAGCAGCTTTATATACCGCGTCTTTATCGGTACCTACAAGACGTACTGTACCAGCATCAACTGCCTCTGGGCGTTCTGTAGTATCACGCAATACGAGAACTGGTTTGCCGAGAGCTGGTGCCTCTTCTTGAATCCCGCCAGAATCTGTAAGAATTAAGTAGGACTTAGCCATCAAGTTTGCAAACGGCTCATAATCAAGAGGATTGATAAGTGTAACACGGTCAACATCCCCTAGTTCCTCTTGAACTACTTGACGAACTTTAGGATTTTTATGCACGGGGAACACCACTTGAATATCATCAAAATCATTCAATAAATCACGAATGGCTTGATATACATGGCGCATAGGTTCACCAAGGTTTTCACGACGATGTGTGGTAACAAGAACTGTACGCTTATTTTGATCGAGTGCATTAATAGCCGCATCATCAAAGACATAATTATCTTTTACCGTTGTATCTAGTGCGTCAATTACAGTATTACCAGTCACATAAAGGTGATTAGTATTAATATTTTCTCGTTTTAAATTCGCTTCAGAACTAGCGGTAGGTGCAAAATGATATGTTGCCAAGGAACCTGTTAATTTGCGGTTCATCTCTTCTGGGAATGGAGAGTAAATATTACCTGTACGAAGGCCTGCCTCTACATGACCTACTGGGATTTCTTGGTAAAAGGATGCCAACGCACCGGCAAAGGTTGTTGTCGTATCACCATGAACGAGTACTACATCAGGTTTTGCTTCTTCTAAAACGGATTTTAATCCCATCAATGCACGATTTGTTACATCGTACAACGTTTGACCTTGGCTCATGATATTCAAATCATAATCAGGCGTAATGTCAAACAGGCGCAACACTTGGTCGAGCATATCTCTATGTTGTGCTGTTACAGTTACAATTGGCTCCATATCTGGTGCCGCTTCTAAGGCTTTTACTAGCGGAGCCATTTTGATTGCCTCTGGTCTTGTACCAAAGATAGTCATTACTTTCAACATTTACTCATCCTCCACAGAGTCTAATAAAAAAGGGGCGCATTGCGCCCCTACATTGGTTACTCTTTTTTAGAGTCATCATCTGAATGCTCTAATGCTTTTGCCAATTCTTTGCGATCAAACGAAATAGTTTCATCTAAATCGCTACGTTCAATTGTAGGGCGTGGTAAGGGATGTCCCGCCGCATCACTATGTGTAATAACCCCCAAGCGACGAGCCACATAGATACTACATAGGAAAATGGCTAAGACTAGTACGCAACCAATCCAAGCATTAACCTCTGCAACGATAACCGAAACACCACCGAAGAGAGCGGTAACGGCATACATCATCAATACTGCTTGTTTTTGAGATAAGCCTTGTGCCAATAAACGATGGTGCACATGACCTTTATCGGGTTTAAAGATAGGTCGTCCACTAATCTTACGACGTACGATAGCAAACAATGTATCTAATATAGGTAAACCAAGAACGATAGCTGGAACAACTAAGGCAATGGTAGCTGCCGTTTTCACGGCCCCCATAACAGATATAGCTGCTAAGGTATAGCCGAGGAGCATCGAACCAGTATCCCCCATGAATATCTTGGCGGGATTAAAATTGTACCGCAAGAAACCTACCGTAGCACCTGCAAGAGCCAATGCGATACAAGCTAAATCAATTTGACCTAATTGTAATGTCATCGCACATACGGCAATACAAGCGATAAAAGAAATCCCTGCTGCCAAGCCATCAAGCCCATCGATTAGATTGACAATGTTTGTAAATCCTACAATCCAGAAAATCGTCAACGGAATGGCCCAATACTTCAAGTAAACTACACCACCCCAAGGAAGGTTGATAAAGTCTACGCGAATATCATAGGCCACAAGAATGGCGGCAGCAATAATTTGCCCCATCAATTTCGTTTTCGGCTCAATTTGTCGAATATCGTCCCAAATACCAACAAGTACTAGAATAACAGTACCCAATACGAAGCCGAATAATTTATGGTCATGAGGAATACTATTGTTAAATAACACAGATCCCATATAACCAAGGAAAATAGCCAATCCACCAAGACGCGGAATAGCACCATGATGCACTTTACGAGCATCAGGTTTATCAATGGCCCCTACGGCAACGGCGAACCGTTTTACCAAGGGGGTTAGTGCAAAGGTTATGACGAGAGCCAACACAAAGGCCCACACATAATCAGGCACATACTCACTCATAAGTACACCTCCAACGACTCGAATTCAACAGATTCGAGGTTTCAACTTAGTTTGTTAAGCTGCGAATAGGTGCTGGAATACGACCGCCACGAGCAATAAACTCAGCTGCACTGTATGGACTTACTTCAATAATTGGAGCATAGCCAAGAAGGCCGCCAAATTCAACAACTTCACCAACTGTTTTACCAGGAACTGGAATAACGCGGACTGCTGTTGTTTTATTATTAATCATGCCGATAGCAGATTCGTCGGCGATGATAGCAGAAATTGTATCTGCTGTTGTATCGCCAGGAATAGCAATCATATCGAGACCTACGGAACATACACAAGTCATAGCTTCTAATTTATCAAGGGATAAACTACCACAGGATACAGCATCAATCATACCTGCATCTTCAGAAACCGGAATGAAAGCACCACTTAAACCGCCTACATGAGAGGATGCCATAAGGCCACCTTTTTTCACCGCATCGTTTAACAATGCTAATGCTGCTGTAGTGCCATGGCAACCACAGGAAGATAAGCCCATTTCTTCAAGCACATGAGCTACAGAGTCACCTACTGCAGGCGTTGGTGCCAAGGACAAGTCGATGATGCCAAATGGTTTACCAAGGCGACGAGATGCCTCTTGCGCTACCAATTGACCAACACGTGTAATTTTGAACGCCGTACGTTTAATAGTTTCGGCCACAACGTCAAATGGTTCACCACGCACTGCTTCAAGAGCATGTTTTACAACACCTGGGCCAGATACGCCTACGGAAATAGCGCTATCACCTTCGGTTACACCGAAGAAAGCACCTGCCATAAATGGATTATCTTCTACAGGATTACAAAAAATAACGAGCTTAGCACAACCAAGTGCATCATTATCTTTAGTAAGATCAGCCGTCTTTTTAACGATAATGCCCATATCACGAACTGCATCCATGTTGATACCTGTTTTAGTGGAACCAACACCAACAGAACTACAAACGATATCCGTAGTCGCTAACGCTTCAGGAATAGAATCGATAAGAATACGGTCAGCTTTAGTCGCACCTTTCGTAACGAGTGCAGAAAAACCACCAATAAAATTAACACCCACAGTTTTGGCTGCGCGGTCAAGCGCTTCTGCAATTGGTACATAAGATGTTAAATTACTGCCACCAGCCACTAAGGAAATCGGTGTTACAGAAATACGTTTATTGATGATAGGTACACCAAACTCACGCTCGATATCCTCACCAGTATTAACCAAATGTTCAGCTTCTTTGGTAATGCGGTCATAAATGCGGTCGCAGAGTTCTTTACCAGAGCTAGATGCACATTCTAACAAGCTAATGCCCATTGTAATAGTACGCACATCGAGCTTGTTATCGTGAATCATCTGATTCGTTTCAAGAATATTGTCGATAGATAACATGTGCGCCTCCTTATCCTACACGATGCATGCTAAGAAAGATATCAGCATGTTGCGCACGAATTTCTACGCCTAATGTTTTACCTAGTTCGGATAAAGCATCTTGAATGGATGTTAAATCCTTTACGTCGTTAGTTTCAGTTTCACACATCATAATCATATTAAACAAACCTTCTAAAATTGTTTGATTAATAGATAAGATATTTACTTTATAGTCTGCCAAAATACTGCTGACACCAGCAATGATACCTACACGGTCGACACCAACTACGGTAACTACTAATTTCATACAATCACCTTTTCTGACTCTCTACAAACTATGTAAATGAAAATTCATTCATTCTATAAACTATATTAATATATTATATCACATATATCATGGTGACAGAGTGAAAACTTTATGAGAATACTCATTCAATCTCTATAGTGCCATTTAATGCGGCATTGACGATTTCCTCTCCTGCAGTGAGTAGCGCCACGAGACCTAAATCTCCTTTGTAACTTTCACCATAAATCTTGTATAAATCCTCTGTCCCAGATGGTCTAGCTACGAACCACCCTTTATCGGTTTCTACGCGTACGCCATCAATTGGCATATCATTATACAGTGATGTGGTACGAATATTAGTAATTGGATCTTCATCAACACTAGTAGCAGTAATTAGTTCAGCACTCATTTGTTTTAGAATTTGTTTTTGCTCTTTTTTACATGGTGCATCAATACGGCCAAATTTTGGATTACCGAATTCCTCAACAGATTCGCCAGCCATTTTTAGCGCAGATTTGCCCATAACAGCCATGATTTCCATACCGAGCAAAGCCATAATCATACCATCTTTATCCGTAGTCCATACTCTGCCATCCTTTTTCAAGAAGGATGCACCTGCACTCTCTTCACCGCCTATGCCAATCGTGCCATCAAATAAAAGTTGCGAGAAATATTTAAAGCCCACAGGCACTTCAAATACAGGAATTTCTGCACTAGCAGCCAATTTATCAATCATTGTAGTACATACGACAGTCTTGCCAATACCCTTATCTTTCCATCCGCGTGTGGTAAATAAATAGCGAGCTGCTAACGTTAAAAATGTATTAGCCGATATAAGTCCACTGGCTACAACAATACCGTACCGATCATAATCAGGATCATTACCAACGGCTAAATCAAAATCCCCAATTCGATTAATAACCGACGCCATCACATGAGGGGATGAACAGTCCATGCGAACTTTGCCATCATGGTCGTAGGTCATAAAACTAAAGGTCGGGTCATAGTCATCATGAATGATGGTTAAATCAAGACCATATCGTTCCTTAATAGCATTCCAATAACTGGCACCGCTACCACCTAATGTATCCACTAGTACCTTAGGTCCAGCGGTCTTAATGGCATCCATATTAATAACATCGCCCAATTCTTCTACATATAAGCCTTTATAGTCATATGGTACTTGTGCGGTAGGTTCAATATTATCAATGCTAATGCGCTTAAAGTCCTCGCTTTCACAATAAGCAGTCAAATACTCATTGGCACGCATCTCAATCCATTTTGTCACCACCGTATCGGCAGGACCGCCAATGATTGTATTATATTTAATACCACCATTGTCAGGCGGGTTATGAGACGGAGTGATAATAATGCCATCCGCCTTATCGTCATGCTCTTCATTATATCGAATAATAGCACGCGATACAGACGGAGTTGGCACGAAATCCATATCGCAATCAACCATGGCGGTTACACCATTGCCAGCGAGTACCTCAAGGACCGTCACAAGAGCCGGTTGCGATAATGCATGTGTATCTTGGCCTACGAATATAGGCCCTGTAGCACCAAATTGTTTGCGACCATCACAAATGGCTTGTGTAATAGCTGCCACATGAAGATCTGTAAATGTACCATCAATGGAGGTACCACGATGGCCAGATGTACCAAATGAAACCAATTGTGTAGGATTTGTCATATCTGGAACATTATCAAAATACGCATCTACAATGGTCTGTACATCTATAATATCTTGTTCTTGAACAGGTTTTCCTGCTAATGCATGAGCCATGCTAACCTCCTAATTCTAATCTTTATGTTCTATATAATGAGCATTATCCTTGCATTCTTTGACGAGATTTTCTATCGGCGTCGGCACAACAGGTGTGGTAAACCCTTTACCGATAACCTCTTGTGCATCTGTAATGAGAATGAAAGCCTCATTATCTACTTCTTCTATAACTTCTTTTAATTTATTGACTTGTAGCAAATTAACAGCTACCATTACAATCTGTTTCGGTGTTCTCGTATAAGCACCGATACCATTAATAATCGTCGCTCCACGTCCAACCTTACTAATGACCGCATCACAGACCTCATAGGTTCGATAGGTAATGATGAAAGCTACCTTTCGTTGATTAAAGCCAATAACGACCTTGTTAGTAATAATCGTATATACATACAAAGATACGAGTGTAACCGCTACGGCCTCTAAGCCAACTACAAACACAGCAACCGCTAAGATAGCCGCGTTGATGACGCTATTAATAGACCCCATTTGAAGGCCATAGTATTTTCGGACTATCAGTGCAATTGGATCAAGGCCACCTGTATTACCGCCGACGCGATACACCATACCGAGGCCTATCCCCGTTGTAATACCAGCCATCATAGAACTCAACAACGGATCAGAAATGACCATATTGTATTGCAAGAAGTCAAAGGCATCCACCATCCAGGACAACATGACAGTACCATACAATGTGTTGACAACCACGCGCTTGCCTAGCCAGTGCCAAGCCGCCCAAAATATAGGAATGTTTAAAATCACATTCCATGTACCGACGGAAAGCCCGGTAAGGTAATACAGTATAAGGCCAATACCACTAATTCCGGTACTAACCAATTTATGCGGTAACACAAACGCATCGATGCCAGCACCAAAAATGGCACAACCAATGGCAACGATTATACATTGATATATATCATCCTTATATTTAGACCACATATAGGCCCCCTTAAATTGCCATTTCACTATAAATATTCTATAATTAATTAATTGAATATATAGCATTATCACTATATATTTACATACATATACAGTTTCATCATAAACTACTTAATGTTTATTTTCAATCACTTTTAATCTCATGTACAAATGCTATAGAAATTTGTACAAATCATATGTCGCATCGAGGATTTTATGTCAAAAAGTATCGAACAATTAGGTCATAGTAAAATCAATATCGGCCTTGCTATTACTGGTAAACGCGATGACGGATATCACAATATCGACAGTATATTCCAGTCTATTCGTTTGGCGGACTCCATCTACTTTGCCAAACATCACTCCGTTGTATTCTCCGGTGTAGCACCAGAGTTACCACAATACATTCAAGATCTCATCCCCTATGATGAACGCAATTTAGCATTAAAAGCATTGCGCGAAGTACAAAAGTATACAGGATGTAAAGCAGGCGCCGCTATTCACCTCATGAAACGCGTACCGGCGGCGGCAGGTCTTGGCGGTGGCAGCGCAGATGCAGCAGCGATGCTACTAGGGCTCAATAAGTTTTGGGATTTGCGCCTCACCATGGATGAGTTGATGACATTAGGTGCTAAACTTGGATCAGATGTACCATTCTTATTGAAAGGTGGCACTGCTCGTGGTACAGGTCGCGGCGAAGAACTCGTCTATCATCCATCACCTGAACCTCATTGGCTATTATTGGTAAAACCTGAAATTTCTGTATCTACTGCAGCGGCATATGGTCGTTATAATGGCAAGTCCAACGCAACATCAGATACAATTACTAATGTATTACACCATTTAGAACAAAATGATATGTATGGGGCTTTCACAAATAGCGCTAATACATTTGAAGAATTATTATTCCCGGATTACGAAGAACTGATTACATGTAAAGAATTCTTTACGCGCCATGGATATCCAACCATCATGACCGGTAGTGGCCCTACCATGGTTGTCTTATTAGAAAAACCGGCTCAAGCATTATCCTTACAAGAAGAAATCAAAAAAGCTGGTCACAACTGGCTTTCACTAATTACAAAAACCTGCACACAGGAGGAGGTACAATGACAAAACGATTGCAACCTATACGTCTAGACGCCTATAAACCATTAAGCGAAGTAGTGAGTGAAACGTTGCGCTCAGCCATTCAAGACGGCACACTAAAACCTGGTGAACGCCTCATGGAAATCCCCCTTGCCGAAGAGCTCGGCGTGAGCAGAACGCCTATCCGCGAAGCCATTCGCAAACTCGAACTTGAGGGATTCGTCGTAATGGTTCCACGTCGCGGTACCTATGTGGCAAATATTTCGTTAAAGGATATTACCCAAGTATTCGAAATCCGTTCCGCCCTTGAAGAATTAGCCGCTGGCCTTGCAGCAGAGCGCATTACAAGCGATGAAATAGAAACGCTAGAGCGCATGCTCGTAGAAATCGGCGATTACATGGAAAACAAAGATATGGAGAGTGTAGTGGCCGCAGACGTAGCATTTCATGAGGTTCTCTACAAGGCTTCCCGTAATGAACGCTTAGCAGACATCGTTCACAACTTGCGCGAACAAACATACCGATTCCGCAGTTTTTCCATGAACCAACCAGGCCGGTTACGCAAAACGTGGGAAGAGCATCGCCTCTTGGTCGAAGCCATCGCATCCCATAACGCGGTACAAGCTCGTAAACTAGCGCGTATCCACATGGAACATTCTGAACAAACCTTATTACAAGGCATGGAGGATGCCAAATCCTTTAGTACAGAGGATATATAATACTAGAAACTCCTAGATGAATGTATACTACACGCATACATAGATATAAATTGTATTTATGTATGTGTATTTGTTATATTCTATAGAAGAATGTTTCATTTTTTGGTACAATAAATACAAATTTTATAGTGTTATTAAAGAAAGGTGAGTTTTATGGAAGCTCTACTCAATGATGCAGTCTCCACGGTCAATACCTACCTGTGGAACTACTTAATCATCTTTATTCTCATCGGTGCTGGTCTCTTCTTTACGATGACCACTGGTGCCGTCCAAATCCGCATGTTTAAGGAAATGGTTCGCCTTGTCGCTTCTGGCGCTGGTTCTAAAACAGAAAAGAACCATGTATCCTCATTCCAAGCATTCTGCGTTAGTACCGCATCTCGCGTAGGTGTTGGTAACATCGCTGGTATCGCTATCGCCGTTGTACTTGGCGGTCCTGGCGCCGTGTTCTGGATGTGGGTTATCGCCCTTATCGGTGCTGCTACTGGATTTATTGAAAGTACACTCGCTCAAATTTACAAGGAACCTGTTGCCAAAGGCGGTTTCTACGGTGGTCCTGCCTACTATATCCGCTATGGTCTTAACAACAAATTCCTAGCGGTTTTATTCGCTATTTTAATCAGCATTACCTATGGTTGGATTTACAACTCTGTACAAGCCAACACATTAGCTGCATCCCTTCAAATTTTCAACTTTGATGTAGCCTATACCGGTATTGTTGTAGCCGTACTTGTTGGTCTTATTATCTTTGGTGGTATCAGCCGCGTTGCCAAAGCATCTGAAATCATCGTTCCAATCATGGCTGTTCTTTACATTGCAACTGCCTTATTTGTAGTCATCTCCAATATCAGCCAATTTCCTCATGTAATCTATACAATCGTTACATCTGCATTTGAACCATCTGCAGCCGGTGGTGGTCTATTAGGTGCTACTGTAATGAATGGTATTAAACGTGGTCTATTCTCCAACGAAGCCGGTGAAGGTTCTGTACCAAACGCAGCTGCAACAGCCGCTGTTAATCACCCTGTAGAACAAGGCCTTGTTCAAGCATTCGGTGTATTCCTTGATACATTCATTATCTGTACAGCATCCGCGTTTATCGTTCTCATGGTTGGCGACTATAGCACAACAGGTCTTACTGGTGTAGCACTTGTTCAATACAATCTAGCTCAAGAGCTCGGTTCCTGGGCACCTACTGCTGTTGCTGTATTCATCGTAATGTTCTCCTTTAGTTCCCTTATCGGTAACTACTATTATGGTGAAATCAACATCAACCACTTAACAGACAAAAAATATTGTCTCCATTTATTCCGTATCGGCGTAGTCCTAATGACATTCATCGGCTCTATCGCATCCCTTGATCTTGTATGGAACCTAGCCGACTTATTCATGGCGTTCTTAGTGTTAACAAACATTAGCTCCATCGTTCGCATGGGACGTACCGCAGGTCTTGCACTTGATGATTACATCAAACAACGTAAAGCTGGTATCGATACGCCTGTATTTAACCGTTCCGTTCTTAATCATACATTCGGTGTTGTATGGTGGGGCGAAGGTCAAATTACAGATTCCTCTGTACCTGCTACACCTGTAGAAGATACAATCGAAAAATAATATATACCGATTCTTAGGGTCTTTATTCTTTGGAATAAGGACCCTATTTTTTGTGAAAGCTCTAACTTTTTACAATTATATCCAACTATAGAATATAGTTAACATTGTATGTAGGGTATTCATTCGTCCATGTCGAATACAATAAATAGCAAGACATTTAAACTATCCATTGATTCTGAATTATCAGGAGGACTTTTATATGCAAAACTATAATCCCTATGAAAACATGTTAAACACCCTCGATGTAGCGGCCGAAAAACTGGGCTATACAAGAAATGATTATGAAGTGCTACGCCATCCAGAACGGGAACTAAAGGTATCCGTTCCACTACAATTAGACAATGGCGAAGTCCGCGTATATGAAGGCTATCGTTGCCAACACTCCACATTGCGTGGCAGTGCCAAAGGCGGTCTCCGTTTCCATCCAGATTCCGATGAAAACGAAGTGCGTGCATTAGCGGCTTGGATGACTATAAAAAATGCTATCGCTAACATCCCTTATGGTGGCGGTAAAGGCGGTATCAAGGTTGATCCTAAAACATTAAACCCTCGCGAATTAGAACGGTTAACACGTAACTTTGTACGTCGCATTGCGCCTATCATCGGCGTTAATACGGATGTTCCTGCGCCAGATGTAAATACGAATGCCCAAATTATGAGCTGGATTGTTGACGAATATAGCACATTAAAAGGCGAATGGAGCCCAGGTATCGTAACCGGTAAACCTATCGAAGTAGGCGGTTCCCTAGGCCGTAATGAAGCTACTGGCCGCGGTTGTCTTATCGCATTACAATGCTATTTAGCTAAAAAAGGCTTAGACATCAAAAACATGACTGTCGCAGTTCAAGGCTTTGGTAATGTCGGCTCCGTAGGTGCTCGCCTCATTGCAGAAGCAGGTGCTAAGGTTGTAGCTATCGGCGATGTAGCTGTTAATCTATACAATCCAAATGGTCTCGATGTTGAAAAAGCTTATGAATACGCTAATTCTCATGGTCGTTCCTTAGTTGGTTACTCCGAACCAGGTATGACTACGATTACGGGGCAAGAATTATTAGCCCAAGACGTAGATATCCTCTATCTAGCAGCCCTTGAAAATCAACTTAACAAGGACAACATGGAAAATGTACATGCTAAGATTATCTTAGAAGGTGCTAATGGTCCAACTACAAATGATGCGGATAAATACTTCTTTGAAAAAGGCATCGATATCATTCCGGACGTACTTGCTAATGGTGGCGGTGTAGTTGTATCCTACTATGAATGGGTACAAAACAAAGCTGGCTTCTACTGGTCCCTCGAAGAGGTAAATGAACGCCTAACTAGAAATATGCAAAACAGCTTTGAAGCAGTATGGCAAATGCAACAAAAATACAATGTAGCACCTCGCTTAGCTGCATATATGGTAGCTCTCGAACGACTTGTCATCGAAACAACACTTCGCGGCTATAATTGCTAAGGTTATTCTTTAACAATTTCATATAGTAAAAGGACTGGCTTTCCATTGTGAAAGTCAGTCCTTTTATGTTATATGTTATGTAGTTATTTAATGGCGTTCATCAAAGCGGCTACTGTACGGTGAGATGCGAGAGCTTTCACCAATGTAGCACCTACGATGCCTGGGATTGTTTGACCAATCAATAAATTGATTACCAATGCCCAGTACGGAACACCTATGAGTGGACTAAGCCACAATGGTACGCATAATGCAGGTACTAAGATGATTGGCAGCATCGTCCACCACGCGCTAAGTCCAGCACGTCGCATCAATACGATGATACCTGTCGTCAAAATACCAACACCAAAGCCACCTACCATATCAAGGATGCCAAGGCCACCGAACAAGAAATTAGAAATGAGGTTACCTATGCCCATAGGAACGATTAAGAACGGAAAGGCATAAGCAAGTGCATATAAAGATGTAGCTATACGAATTTGGTACGCACCAAAAGAAATTCCTTGGGTGAGATAAATAAGAACAATGTACAATGCTACTACCATAGCAGAAATAGTCAATTTTCGTGTAGAGATCATGCACTCACCTCCTTATCAATAAAAAAGAGCATGGCAAAACTACCATGCTTGAATGTGCTTATGATTTCCGTAGTTTTGTTTAGAGACAGGATGGTTTCAAACTGTCTTATGTAGTTGTTCGCCGTTTGGCGGTACAATTATATTAGCATACTTTATGAATTACGGCAATGTGCTCTTTTGGTGATAGAATTGATTGCTTTAGCACCCGCTCCAGCTAGCTTAACGGTCTTCGGCCGAGGGCCTTGACCTACTAAAGTCGCTCTGCGAAAGCAATCAATTCTACGGCATAACGATATATGCTCAATTGCATTCTTTACGCTTACCTAACATCCGCCCGCCAAACGGCGCTCAACTAATAAACGGTTTTTCCGTATAGGGCCTTGACCTACTAAAGTCGCTCTGTAGAAGTAGTCAATTCTTTAGCATAACGATATATGCTCAATTGCATTCTTTACGTTATTCTAACATCAGCCTGCCAAACAGCGCTCAATTAATATGACGGGTCTTCTACACCGTTTGCGTGGAAGGCTTCTTGGCGGTCGATGCAGGTGCCGCAATGGCCGCACGGGCGGTCGCCACCTTCGTAGCAGGACCAGGTGAGTTGGTATGGTACGCCTAAGCGTAGGCCTTCGCGGACTACGTCGGCTTTGTTGCTATTGATGAATGGCGCCTCGAGGGAACATTCTTTGCCGGATCCTTCAAAGATAGCATCGGCCATGGATGTATAGAATATTTCTGTACAGTCTGGATAGGCATTACCAGCTGCATCATCAGCATGGGCTCCATAGTAAATATAGCCACAATCAAGGGATAAGGCTAAGGATGCCGCAGCAGATAGGAACAGGCCATTTCTAAATGGCACATAGGTGCTGACAGGTCCTTCCCCACGTTCATCTTGCTGTTCCTTGTAGGAACCAGTAGGGACGTCCTCTGTGGACTGCTTCAATAGGGATGAGTTACTGAATGCAAACAGTCTTGTTACATCCATCGTTTTTCCTTCTATGCCATAGTATGCTAGTACTTTGGCTGCAGCCTCCAGTTCTTTGCTATGTTTTTGGCCGTATTGTATGGATAAGGGCACTACATTTTCTTTCCCAAATCGCTCAATGGCGAGCGCCAAACATGTCGTGCTGTCTACGCCGCCGCTGAATAATACAACGGCTTTTTGCTTTTGTGCCATCGTTCCTCCTTATGAAAGCCTCATCCGTAGATGAGGCTTTATACGTTAATATCAATATATGAAGCTAAGCTTTCACCATATCACATATTATAATTCAATATCGAGTTCCACTGGACAGTGATCACTGCCAAAGATGTGTTGATGGATTTTGGCCTCTTTAATCTTGTCGTCCAAGCGTTTAGATGTAATAAAGTAGTCAATTCTCCATCCCACGTTTCTGTCGCGCGCCTTGCCCATGTAGGACCACCAGCTATATTCATCAACCGCATCAGGATACAAGTAACGGAATGTATCGGTAAATCCAGACTCCAACAATTCTGTCATCTTAGCCCGTTCTTCATCAGAGAAACCGGCATTCTTACGATTTGTTTTAGGATTTTTCAAATCGATTTCATTGTGAGCCACATTGAGGTCTCCACAGAGAATAACAGGTTTCTTTTTATCCAATTCTAATAGGTATGCACGGAACGCATCTTCCCAAGTCATACGATAATCTAAACGGGCCAGTTCACGTTGGCTATTTGGTGTATAGCAGCAAACGAGATAAAAATTATCGTATTCAGCAGTAATAACACGACCTTCCTGATCATGCTCTTCAATGCCGATGCCATTTGTTACGGCAATCGGTTTAATGCGAGTAAATACTGCGGTTCCACTATATCCCTTTTTCACTGCACTATTCCAAAACTGTTCATAGCCTGGTAGTTCTAGCTCAATTTGATGTGGCTGTAATTTTGTTTCTTGCAAGCAGAAAATATCTGCATCTAATTCATTAAAGGAATCGATAAAGCCTTTTGTTACGGCTGCACGCAATCCATTTACATTCCAAGATATTAATTTCATTGATACTCCTTATAAGGCATTTATATACAATATTATTTGTGAAAGCTAGCTTTCACGAGTATGTTTATGTTTACGATCATGTTTAGTCTGAGCCCGTGCTTGTCGCACAGCTTCATTAGCTTTCATTTCGTTTTCCTTACGATATCTAAAGTAATTTGCCACAACGGATAATAAGAAAATAATCATCACCGTTACATTAAATAAGCCAGGACCGTAAGTATACAAATGATAGCATAAATAAGCAAAAGCAACGACCGATAATATGTGGTTTAAGATTCTCATAATGTTTCAACCCCCGTTTGAATTGGGAATTCATCATAGGTCACCCAATCACTGGAACTACCTACGTATAACGCAGAATTTAGACCTACTTCACTCATCACAAGTAGCGTATTACATGCAGTCACACCAGAACCACAATAGGTAACGACCGGTTTTTGTTGATAAATTTCATTATAGAACTCATTTTCTAAGTCCTTAACAGAACGTGGTCCTTCCGAGGTATAACCACTTTCATAAAAGTGATTAACAGCCCCAGGAATATGCCCTGTCATGCCATCCATCGCGTCTACTACAGAACCATCATAACGTTCCGGTGCGCGGGCATCAACGATAACATGAGAACCAGACTTACTAGCCTCCAACACCTCGTTACGACTCATGGTCATATCAGTTTGTAATGTATAGTTAAACGTTGTGGTCTCAGTAGGCAAAGGCGTAGGATCCTTGGTCAACAAATGCCCTTCTTTCACCCATCGTTCAATACCGCCAGATAAAACGCGTACATCTTTAAGTCCCATGTAGCGCAAGGTCCACCAAAGACGACCAGCCAAGAAAATCCAAGAATCATATACAACAACCTTGGCATGTTCATTAATACCAAATGTTTCAAAGGTCTTAGCTAACTGTTCCATATCCGGCAACGGATGACGTCCTCCATGTTCACCGATAGGGCCGGTCAAATCTTTATCCATATCTACAGGAAAAGAACCTTTGATATGACCGCGTTTATAATCTTCAAACCCTCTTGCATCGAGGATGATAACCTCATCCATGATGGGTAATAATTCGTTAGGAGTAATGAAATTAGACATAATGACTCCTTTCATATGATTATATCGAAAAATACAAATCTGTTAATACCATTATATACGAGTGGGCTAGGATATACAAATGAATCTCAATTATAAACGTTTATATAAAGCATTAACTGCCTCTATATCTGCCGGCAACCAATCCACCGAATATAGAGTCTCTTTAGTCAACCATTTAGCTGCTTCGTGTTCTAACAATATTACATGTGAATCTTCTGTTAACGTGCACATATAACAATGCATAGTGAGATCGAATTTTTCATAACCATTATAGTTAACAGTAATTAGTCTTTCCCCTACATTAATATCTGCCTGTAATTCTTCTTTTATTTCACGAATCAAAGCCTCATCATGCGATTCTCCAGGTTCAACCTTACCGCCAGGAAATTCCCAACCATCTTTTAAATCACCATATCCACGTTGAGTTGCTAATATAGCGTTCCCCTTTTGAATTATAGCAGCAACAACTTCTATATGTTTTCTAATCATTATATAATCTCACCTATCCATTTAATAAATAGTCATATATATCATCTCGTACAGGAATGTCCAGTCTATATTCAAGTTCTACAGCCTTTGTATCACTTGCCATCATAATTTCCTCTGCATTTTCTCGCCCCGTCGAATGAATAGAACCTAAATAATAAAATTCCTTTGACTCTTCATCATCTTTATTTTTACGCATAAATAAGTGCATTGCAACACCTAGTTTATCTGCATCAAACGCTGTTGTTACATCATCAGATGTAAAGGATCGATTATTTTTGGAAATAGCTTTTAGCAAAGTAGGAGTCTCAAATCTATCCTCATACTTTATGCTATCCTGTATTCCTTCATCTTTATGATAGTTTATAAATAAAGGATATGTCTTAGTATCACGATGATATTTATATCCACCGATATTTAATGGCACTTCATTTTGAGGCCATTCTAACAACTGGCATACTTGCTCATAATTATATTTTTCATAAAGAGCAAATGGCGTAGGTTGCAAAATAGATGGTCTATATTTACTATGATATCTGTCCAAGCCAAACTCTATAAGCTCATTAATATGGTCTCTAAAATAATCATCTTCTAATGCAGTCTTAAAGCAATCAGAAATGGAATAGTCATCGCCATCAGGCGCAATAAAAATACAATCTTTAAATGTCTTTTTAGTTAACGACACAGAGAACTGATTACTTAAAAGATTAACGAGATTAGTTTTTCCGCTACCAGACAATTCAACATCATACTCACCTCTTAAAACATCCGTTAGAGATTTAATGATGTTATTCTGCCCCTCTAACAAAAGTCGTAGTGTCAATAAATCTCTAACGCGCATCCCTGTCGCCAATTTTTGAGAGATAAAGTGTAACATCTGTTCCTGAACTGGCGTAAAAACTATCTTATAATCTTTATCCTTTATTTGAGTTAAGAAATGATGATAGGACTTATATTTAGTAAAAATTTTTGTAATATCAATAGATCCGTAATCCTTAAAATCTTTAATTCTAGGAATATGACCCAACTTATATTTCAAATCTAAATAGGCTTCTTTAATAAGTTTAGCACTACTCAAATTAGCCGTATCTATAGCAGCAAAAATACGTTTTTTAGCTATTGAATCAAAGTGAACTGTGGAAGTTCCCGGAATAATACGATTACCGGATTGTACATATTTTCGTAAAGTATCCTTGTTATAGCTTCTATCGCCAGATAATGCGAGCGGTATCATATAATTGTTGGAATAATTACCAATAAAGTCTAAAATGACCACATATTCCTTATCTTCAAATTTACGCAATCCACGACCTAACTGCTGAATAAATACAATAGGACTTTCTGTTTGACGCAACATAATAACTTGGTTTACTTCAGGGATATCTACACCTTCATTGAAAATATCTACTGTAAATATATAGTCTAGTTGCTCATCTACTAATCCTTGATAACCTCCAGTACCAGTCAAACGCGCTATGGCATCCTCACGCTTTGCTTGTGAATCATCACCGGTCAACGATATAGTCCTGAATTTTCTTTCATTAAATGCATCAGATAGTTCTTTAGCTTCTTTTTTATTACTACAAAATACTAATCCTTTAACACGACTTCCACTATGACCAAAGTAACGAATTTTCTCTATGATTTTATCAACGCGTTCACTTTCTGATAGGTTGGAGAAACTAATATTATCCTCTTCAAGATTAATCTCTTTACCATCTATCCAGAGGTCACTTATCCCAAAGTAATGGAATGGACATAATAAGTCCTCCGCTAAAGCCTGTTCTAAACGAATCTCATATACAATATTATGATGAAATAAGTTATATAAATCATATCCATCCGTACGTTCTGGACTAGCTGTCATTCCTAATAAAAATTTTGGCTTAAAGTAATCAATAATCCTTTGATAGCTATCCGCCCCCGCCCGATGCACTTCATCAATAATAATACAGTCAAAGTCATCTGGATTATATTTTTGTAAAATCTCAGTTTTTCCCATCATTTGCATAGTAGAGAATACGTAATCTGCATCAAAACATTTTACATTACCAGAAACAATTCCAAATGAAATTGTTCTGTCATCAAATACTCGTTGAAAACTACTGAGAGCTTGATTAGCAATTTGCTCACGATGTACTAAGAACAACAAGCGTTTAGGGCTCATTTCACGCATTGCAAATGCGGCTGCATATGTTTTACCCGTACCAGTAGCAGAAATTAACAGTCCCCTACGTTCATTCTGACGACGTAATTCATTAAAGTTATCTATAAACTGCTGTTGCATTAGATTAGGTTCTAATTTCAAAGAACCTTTTAACTCTACCTGCTCAGCAATATTTTTCTGGGATAAACGATTAGCACGCTCCCATCTTGGTCTATACCATGGTAAGAAATCCGAATATTTCATAGTAAACTCGGAATTCCAATACAGTTCAAACTCCTCTAACACCTCTTTTGTATAGATATCATCTACATAGGATTGTGCTCTAGTATTCCACTCTCGATTCGTCTTTAAAGCGTTAATTGTTAAATTTGAACTTCCTACAATTATCTGATATGACTGATCTTTTTTAAAAATATACCCTTTAGTATGAAAACCATGGCTGCTAGTGCAATATACACGTAGCTCAACATTCTTTAAATTTCCTAAATCATCTAATACTTCTGGCCTATTAAATCCTAGATAATCAGTAGTTAAAATGCGTCCCTTTACACCTCTATCTTCTAATTCTTTTAAAATTGGTTTTAGTACTAGTAAACCATCAGGTGTTATAAAGGCTACACTTATAATAAACTCATCGCATGTACGTAATCCATCTTCGATAGCAGATAAAACATTACGTCCTTCCCCATTAGCAATGAGTTCTGTTGTAAAAATGTTATTCATAATCTTTAAATCTGACATAGTACACTCCCTTATCGGATTATATATGTATACTATTATAGCAGCCTATAAGTTTTACTCCCAGATTAATATCCCAAAACAATTTTTTCTAATATTTTATATATAATTTTGTATTTATTTTTCATGTTTATTTAATAATTATCAATTATATGTATCTTTTTTGCTCCTTTAATCTATGCTATAATAATACTAATATCAACTGTATAGAATATAAAGTATAGATATTTTTTCACAAATACGTTGTATAAGGAGTATTGGCAATTGAAAAAGGGTTATATTAAATTAATCTTAGCCGTAATTCTAGGGATTGCTGTTATTGGTGGAGGCATTTATTGCGCTTATCACTTCCTATCCAATAAAGCAACTACAATATTATATCGCTCTACTATTGAGGACAAGATCAATTCCTTACGACCTTATATCGAGGCAGCTGATACATTTAATTTAAATAGTGTCGCCTATACCTATCAAATACAACCAACTCTTGAAGAATTGCGCAATCATACACATAATACGTCTGTAACATTACCTGACTATAAAAAATTAAAATCTCAGCTTGAAGCAGCTAAAGAAGAAAGCTCCACACCATATGAGGATGTAAATAAAGCGACAGATGAATTACTTACTATCTTATCACAATTAATTCCTGTGTCCGACCAACTTCAAAACTACTATACAGATAGAACGTTTGAAAAAGATAATTTTGTAGGCAGTGATAACTTAGCTCGCCAATATGTACCATTAGCGGATCAATTCAATGCGGCCTATAATGCATACGATTTAGCACTTGAAAATCGTAATAACGAATTGTATACAGAACGCATGAAAGAATTCGCTGATGAAAACAGAGTCAATGCAGTTAATTTCATCGAATTAAATATACTATTATCTCAAACCATTAATATTATCGATCCTGATGGTAATACAGATACACAAAAGGTCGAAACCAATCTACAAGAAATTACAAAACGCTTGAATGACTTGCAACCTGGTATAAAACCAGAAACGCAAGCTGCGGTTAAACAATATCAAGATGCTGTAAAAGAATTTATTGCAGAAGCAAGAAATTACATCATCATCAACTCCTCCTATGGCGAAGCATATACGCAATTATATGTAAAATATAATCGCATGATTGGCCGTGCTAACGAGGTGGATATGAATGACCTCGATGCAGTAAACAGCAAAAAATAATAATTGAGCAACACAAAGGACCAGCATTTTAGCTGGTCCTTTTATTATTCTTTTTTCAAATCTTTCGTTATTACATAGTATTCACTAGGTGATATATGAATACCCTTTGGATAGCTTTTACCAATCATATTAATCTTAGGATAGCCAAGGAATATAGTAACATTCTCATCGAGCAAAATTTGTTGGGCATTGATGATAGCATTACGTGCGATTGTAGTATCTAGCGTAGAACCTGCCAGTGCTATAAGTTCATCAAATCGGGAATTATTAAATCCATATCGCTTTCTTTATCATATCCTATTTATCGAAAGTTTTCAATCACCTAATATATATTTAGCAGATAGAAAAGATGAAAGCCTTCGCATACGCGAAGGCTTTCACCAATGAGGTTATATATTTGTAGCGTTAGTAACAGTATCCATCGACAGTGGATTGTGCGGTTTACCAATTTCAAAAATAGAGCTTAATAACACCTTTGTATATGGATGTTTAGCATCTGCTAGATGGAACGCATCTAATTCTTCAACAATATCACCTTTATACATAACTACAACCTTATGGCACATAGTACGAATGAAAGCGATATCATGAGCAATGAATAGATATGTCAAATTCCGTTTCTTTTGCAATCGAGCGAGTAGATACGCAATAGAGTCTTGAACAGATACATCAAGGGCACTCGTTGCTTCATCGAATACGAGGATTTCAGGTTCCAAAACGATAGCCCGTGCAATAGCTACGCGCTGACGTTGTCCACCAGACATCTCGTGCGGGAATCGATACATGAATTCACGCGGTAAATCTACCATTTCAAGATAGTCACCCGCGATTTGTTCTTCCTTACCCTTTTCTAAAAGACCAAAGTTGTAGAGTGGTTCAAGGATAATGTCCTTAACTTTCATACGTGGATTAAATGCAGCTGATGGATCTTGGAACACCATTTGAATTTTTTTACGGTATTCCTTTGTTTGTTCTGCATTCATATGTTGGATTTCAACACCGTCAACGTATATTTCACCTTCTGTAATAGGCAACATTTTCATAATCATACGGACCAATGTTGTTTTACCGGACCCAGATTCACCTACAATACCAAGAGACTCGCCTTTTTTAAGAGTAATATTGATATTTTTACAAGCCTCGAGTTCGCCACCAGTAGGAAGTGGGAATCGTTTATATACATTTTTGAGTTCTACTGCGTAGTTAGTCAATGTAACGACCTCCTCCCAATGTTGGCACCGCATCTTTTAACTGTTTTGTATATTCATTAGATGGGTTTTCTAAGATTTCTTGTGGTGTACCGGCATCTACAACACGGCCCTTTTTCATAACGATGATGTAATCGGACATATAGGCCGCTACACCAAGGTTATGGGTTACCATAACGATAGCGGAATTATGCACTTTAGATAATTCCATCATTTGCATAACAACTTGAGATTGTGTTGTCACGTCTAGAGCAGATGTTGGTTCATCACCGATGAGTAATGCTGGGTCTAATGCTAATGCCATAGCAATACCAACACGTTGGCGTTGACCGCCAGATAGCTCATGTGGATAGCGGCGAAGGATATCTGCGCAATTAGGTAACGCAACAGACTCTAATAATTCAATAGCACGACGATCACATTCATCATTAGTGATTTCAATATGAGCTTTAAATAGTTCTCTAAATTGTTTACCAATACGTACAATCGGATCGAGTGCACTACCGCTATCTTGGAAAATCATGGCCATATCTTTACCACGTATGGAACGCCATTCTGATTTAGAAAGGTTCCGAAGGTCTTTACCATTAAATAGTAGTGTCCCTTCTGTAACCTCACCACCGACTGGTAATAACCCCATAAGGGCGCGAATCACGGTAGTCTTACCGGATCCGGATTCCCCTACGATGGTCAATACCTTGCCACGTTCCAAGGTAAAATTTACATCCATAACAGCAGGCACGCCTTGATACGCGATACTAAGATGTTCTACTGTGAGTACGTTTTCTGCCATTATAGCTCCTTATTATTTAGTAATTTTATTTGTAATCCAGTAGTAATCACTTGGGTACATAACTGCACCTTTCAAGTAAGAACCAGTAACAATATTAGTTTTAGGGTAACCTAAGAACAATGCAGCACCGTCATTCATCAATAATTGTTGAATTTGAATTGCATAGTCACGACGTTTTGCAGGGTCGAATTCAGTTTCAGCAGCATCTAACAATTGGTCAACTTGTGGATTGGAATAACCAGAACCGTTTTGAGGGTTGGAACCATTGTCATTTGTATGCCAGTAGTTAGCCAAGAACCAGATTGGGTCGCCTGTATTAGCCGTTACGATATTGGAGATAAGCATGTCATAGTCGCCGTCTTGGCCCATTTTATCAATCAAGTTATAGTCAACTGTTTTAATTTTCATGTCGATACCCACTTTTTTAAGGTCTGCTTGGACAGCTTCGGCATAAAGTGGCAATTCAGCACGAGAATTATATACTACGAAGTTGAATGTTAATGGTTTACCATCTTTATCAAGGATACCATCACCATCAGTATCTTTCCAACCATCTTCGGCTAACAATTGTTTTGCGCGATCAGGATTATATGCATTAGGATCTTTCAAATCTTTAAAGCCATAGTCCATGGATGGTGGAATTGGAGCGGAACCAGGAATAAAGGTACCTTTAAGCAATACATCTGCATAGTTTTTGCGGTCTGTTGCGGAAATAACAGCTGCACGAACTTTGTCATCACCAAGAACGCCTTTTTGATTAATACGAGCCAATACTACGCGAAGGGATGCGATTTCATCAACCTTAAACTTATCGTTATTTTGGAATAAGCCCATTTCTCCAGGACCGATGTTAACCGCCATATCAACATCACCAGATTGCAAGCTCATAGCACGCGTATTAGGATCGTCGATAGAAGGAATTTCTACAGTTTTGAAAGGTACTGTACCATCCCAGTAATTTTCGTTGGCCGCCATTTCAGCACGTTCTTTTGTGAAAGATTTAACTACGTATGGGCCTGTACCGATAGGACCTTCTTTAGCAAAGTTGCGGCCATCTTTTTCAGATTGGACATCAACAATTAAGAATAATGGATCAGCCAAAAGACCAGGCATATTAGGATATTCTTTCTTCGTATGAATTACCAATTGTTGGCCATTTGCTTCAATGGAATCATATTCAAAGAACGTTTTTGCACGATTGGATTTTTCAAAAGCGCGTTCGATAGATGCTTTAACAGCTGCAGCATCAACCTTTTTACCGTTGGAGAATTTTACCTTATCGTTGATGGTAAACGTCCATGTTTTATGGTCTGGAGATACTTCCCATTTTGATGCAATCCAAGGTTGTGGCTTCATTTGTTCATCAAATTTAGCCAATGTTTCACCTACGCCATAACGCATGACAACCCAAGCGAAGAAGTTTTCTGTAGGTTCCAGTGTAGATGCGAAATTAGTTACACCCACCTTTAATACGTCCTTGTTATCAGCACCATTATTGGAGCCACAGCCAGCGATGAAGGAACCCATCATTACAATGCTAAGACCTGCTAAAAGAGCCTTTTTCCAAGATTTTTTCATTTAAAATCTCCTTATTAACACAATATACAAAGCTTATATATCATTATTATGCCACAAAGGCCTAATAAAGATTCCAAAAACTAATATTAACCTTGGTTCTTAGGATCCACTACGTCACGTAAGGAATCAGACCAAAGATTGAAAATAGATACTACGATTAAAATAGACATACCAGGGAAAGCCATAAGCCAAGGGCTCGTTTGCAAGTATTGACGACCTTCATTAAGCATGAGGCCCCATTCCGGTGTAGGTGGTTGTGCACCAAATCCAAGGAAGGATAAACCTGCAACCTCGATCATAATAGCCCCAATATCTAGTGCCCCTGTGGTTACAACGAGTGGCAAAATATTAGGAATGATATGACGACGTAAAATCGTCCATGTAGAGGCCCCCATCATAACAGCTGCCGTTACATATTCTTCACCGCGTACTTTCAGCGTCATAGAACGAACAAGACGGGCATATTTGGCCCACCCTACAACAGAGAGTGCTAAGATGGTATTTACAATGCTGCCCCCTAAAATACCGGCGATTGCAATGGCGAGTACTACACCTGGGAAGGATAACATGATATCCGCCAAGCGCATTAAAACCATTTCAACTTTGCCACCAAAGTAACCTGCTACGGCACCGATGACTGTACCAGTGCTTACCATAATCACTACTATGGATACGCCCATGAACAAGGATAATTGAGTACCATAAATGATACGAGACAATACATCACGACCCAATTTGTCGGTACCAAACCAATGCTGAGCACTAGGGGCTTGTAATGCTTTAGTCATATCCGATGTGAAAGCATCTCCCGGCGCAAGCCATGGTGCAAAGATAGCGATGAATACGATGACGAGCATCAATGCAGTATAGAAAGAGAACAATTTATGTTTCTGAATAAATTCTTTCATTATGCTCTCTCCCTTTTCAATCTAGGGTCCAACAGAACATAGGATGCATCAACTAGAGCATTGATACACATATATGCAATAGCAACCCATAACACAAAACCTTCAATCAATGGATAGTCACGCATAGTGATAGCATAAATGGCCATATTTCCGAGGCCAGGCCAAGAGAATACCATTTCAACTACCGCTACACCACCTAATAACCAACCAATAAGTACACCTAAAATTGTAATCAATGGCAATATGGCATTAGGCAAAATATGACCGAATAAAATCTTCATTTCGCTCACGCCACGCGCACGGGCACCGATAACGTAATCCTTTTGCATCTCTTCAAGGATAACGAGGCGAACTTGGCGCATGTATTTAGAGCCTACAACAACCGCTAATGTAACAGCCGGTAAAATAACACCTGTCGCCGTTATACGAGACGAAGCAATCGGAACTAAGCCGAGTTTTAAACCAAAAATATAGATTAATACAAGGCCTAACCAGAATGTCGGCATAGATACGCCTATGAAAGAAAGGCTTCTCAGTACATAGTCTATCCATTTATTCCGATTATACGCACTCAGTATACCCGCCGGTAGTGCATAGAGAATCGTAAATACCAATGCGGTTCCTGCCAATGCAAGCGTACCAGGTAATGCTTCTAACATGCGATCTGCTACCGGTTTTTTAGCAGAGTAACTCATTCCTAAGTCACCTTGTGCTGCATTGACTACCCAGTTTGCATACTGCACGATAAATGGCTTATCCAATCCTAATTGTGCTCGAGTTTCATCAATCGTTTCTTGAGACACGATGGTATCCGCCGTTTCCAGTAGCATGGTAACTGGGTCCCCTGGAGCTAAATAGGTGAGACAAAATGTCAAAAATGTGATGCCAAACAAGGTGACAATAAACTGTCCTAATTGTTTGGCAAAGCGTTTGCCCATAGGCACCTCCTATACCCTTTTCAAATAAAAACACATCACAGTGAATAAACATAGATACTTATAGAGAGTAAGCATATAACATAATGCCGTGAAATAAAATCTATGAAATAACCATAAAAAAAGATTAGCCAGCCTGACTAATCTAAAGAAAAACACCATGCTGTGGCACGATGTCCCGCAAGATTGAGCAGGCTTTCTGACTTTTGATTCATCACAATATTTCAGCCTTCCCAGTTTCCCAGTGACACTAATACGAAATATTACTCCTCATTACAGCTATTTGCATAGTATAGGATTTGCACCCATTTTCCTCTTTTACGCTCGGTAGAACCGACACTCAGTTTATTCACTTTTATTAATTATAAATATACTATATTTATAATTCTCTAACAATACATATACCCCCTAATGTATTTCAGTTGACCAATCATAATTATTCACAAAATCAATATTCATTATCATTTACACGCATTACTTCGTATATTCTGCCCCATTTCTTGAAATAAACACTTTATTTACTTATCTTTTCTGTATATAACCGTATATATTTACATCTATATTTTAATTATATTTACATATAAAACATTTTGCTATGCATATAACCAAAAGAGGCTGTTACCGAAGTAACAGCCTCTATAAAACGAGAGAATATTCAATTAATCGATACTTTGTTGGAATCGTTGTGCACGATACGCTAACCAACCTTTGCGTATCATATAAATACCAATACCAATAGTTACTGCAACAGCACTACCGAGCATGGCATCAACACCGCACGCATATACGGCGTATGAACAGTATAAAACACCTGCAGCAGCAACAAAATAGAAACGCTCAATACGACGTTTTTCCAATCCAGACATGTGCATCATAGTTGGTACTGCAATAATGCAGAGAATATAAGGCACTACATTAGTTACAACTGCAAGGTTTACCAATGTTTCGAATTGATTACGTAAGGAATCATTAGCTGTGAACAATGTAAGAATTGTTTCAATCGCTAATAAGATAAATACGCCACGTACAGGTGCATCTTTGCTATTTACACGAGCAAACACCTTAGGGAAATAACCTGCCTCTGCTGCATTCTTGAATACGCGAGACAATGTAAATTGCCAGCAAAGTAAAGCACCACAGCAAGAGATAATCATGAGCGCCATGATGACATTTGCAATTGTGTCATTGAACATATATGCAAATGTAAGTCCAAATGGTGCATTGGAATTTAGTAATTCTGTGTTAGGCACGATACCGGCCATAACATTCGTGGACAAGATGTAAATCACCGCCACTGCTAATGTACCTGCAAATGTTGCAATTGGCACGTTTTTCTTTGGATTTTCTACAGCATCTGCATTTGCTGCTGCAGATTCAAACCCTAGGAATCCCCACAAGGTTAAAGCAATGGATTGTTTAATTGCTTCAAAGAACGGCAAGTCGTTTGGATTCCATGCCGCCAAATACGTATCTGAGCTAAACCAAAACCAACCGATTGTACCAATCAGTAATACTGGCACAATACAGCCCCAAATAGTAATATTGCTGAGCTGACCTGTAAAGCGATTTCCTCTAAAGTTCAAAATCGCTGCAAACCATAACAAGACAATCGTTACTTGACTTGTTTGCGTTGCATTTAGATCAACACCAAAGAATTCTGAGCCATAGCCAACTGCAGAAACTGCAATCGCTATATTAGCAATGATGAGAGATATGCTGTAAGCATAACTCGCCATAAAATGTCCAGTCTTACCGAAGCGGTGTTCAGCATAACCGCCCATGCCTCCTTTAATTTGGGAGAACATACCCGCTTGAGCAAAAATATACGCTAGTAAAAGCGCACCCACAGCTGTCACGAGCCAAGATAAAACTGAAATAGTACCAACTTGAGCCAAATTAGTTGGTAACATAATGATCCCAGCTCCTAGCATATTGGCTGCTACCATTGTGGTTAGCTGGAATACAGACATTTTTTTAGCGGTGGTTTTCATGTATCAATCCCCTTTCGTAAGGTGAATTTTTTCTCGTCCATAATTCACGTAAATATATTAAAACCGCTAAGTACATTCAGTTCCTGCTGTAATGGCCGGGAATGTGAAGGTACCGTTTTTTATTTGTTTTTCGAATTAATAATAACACCATAGGTAGTAAATTAAAAGTATTTTATTAGTGGACAAAGTATATTACACGAATTGAATAAAAACATAGAAATTATATATTATTTTTGATTAGAAACGATATGATGAATGTAAGAGTATCATTTTCTTTTAGTTTAATCAATTAAATGTGTGAAAAATCACTATCTATTCAGGTTATAGTGTCGTGCTACAAGACCATTATCTATCGCGAGTCCACCTAATATAGACAAAAAATTGGCACCACCTAATGGTGGTGCCAATTTTATAAACTATGAAACCATCTGTGATTCTAACAACGAAAGGATTACTCTTGTACAGAGTTTACGATAGATTTCCAGCTATCGATTTGTGCTTCTTCGTTAGCAATGATTCGCTTACCATTATTACGTTGTCTTTCCACACACTCTGGTGCCGTACCAGAATAGTTGTTACGACCTGCTACACAAGCTTCAATAGAAATAGCATCTAGAATATCCGCATCAAAATGTGGAGAAATCGCTTTGAAGTCATCTACGGATAAGTCGAGCAATACGCAACCTTTTTCGATACAATGATGTACAGCATTGCCTACAATTTCATGAGCTTCACGGAATGGAACGCCTTTTTTCGCAAGATAATCTGCCATATCTGTGGCGTTGGAGAAATCGTTATCGAGGACCGCTTTCATATGTGCCCCATTAACCTTCATACCACGAATCATCGCTGCATTGATGGACAATGCAAAGTGTACCGTATCAATAGCATCAAAAATACCCTCTTTATCCTCTTGCATATCTTTATTGTATGTAAGTGGCAAACCTTTCAATGTTGTCAAAAGGCCTAACAAATGACCATAGGTACGACCTGTTTTACCACGAACGAGTTCGCATACGTCAGGGTTTTTCTTTTGTGGCATGATGCTAGAGCCTGTGCAATGCGCATCATCAAGTTCAATAAAATTAAATTCATTGGAGGACCACAAAATGAGTTCTTCACTGAGGCGGCTCAAATGCATCATCACAAGAGATGCGAAGGACAAGAATTCTACAACGTAGTCACGGTCGGATACAGCATCCATGCTGTTCTCGTAAATACGAGAGAACCCCAATAATTCTTGCGTATATGTTTGATCAATACCATAGGTAGAGCCAGCTAACGCACCAGCCCCCAGCGGCATGATGTCCGCATGTTTAAATACCATCAATAGACGATCAAAGTCGCGTTCTAGCATAGAAAAATACGCCATCATATGATGACTAAAGAGTACAGGTTGAGCCCGTTGTAAATGGGTATACCCAGGCATGATAACATCACTGTATTTCTCGGCAGTTTCAATAAGAGCCTTTTGCATATCTACGATGAGCTCGCCCATTTCGATAACGGCTTTACGCACGTACATGTGCAAATCGACAGCACATTGGTCATTACGGCTACGGCCTGTATGTAAACGACCACCGGCTTCACCGATATCATCAGTTAAACGCTTTTCAATATTCATATGAATATCTTCAAGAGCAACGGAAAACGGAAACTCCCCTTTATCGATTTGACCCTTAATTTTAGTTAAGCCTGCTACGATAGCATCGCAGTCCTCTTGAGAGATAATATTTTGTTTTGCAAGCATAGTTGCATGGGCTTTACTGCCCGCAATATCTTCGGCGTACATTCTAGCGTCAAAAGCGATAGAGGATGTAAAATCCTCTACCGCTTTATCTGTGCCTTTTGTGAAACGCCCGCCCCACAATTTAGCCATTATTTACCTGCCTTTTCTTTCATTAAAGCATTAATTTTGAGAGGTAATCCGAACAAGTTGATGAAACCTGCTGCATCAGCTTGGTTGTATACATCGTCTTCTTCGAATGTTACGAAATCTTCACTGTACAAGGAATATGGTGAAGTTGCACCAGCGGAGATAATATTACCTTTGTACAATTTAAGTTTTACATCACCAGTTACAGTTTTTTGAGTTTCATCAACGAATGCTTGTAACGCGTTCATCAATGGTGCGAACCACATGCCATCATATACGAGTTCAGCGTATTTGTTAGCAATAAGTTCTTTGTAGTGGTATGTTGCTCTGTCGAGGCAAAGGTATTCAAGTTCTCTATGAGCATACATGATAATAGATCCACCTGGGTTTTCATAAACGCCACGAGATTTCATACCAACCAATCTATTTTCAACGATATCTACAACGCCTACACCATAGTGTGCGCCAATTTCGTTAAGTTTTTCCAATAATTGTAATGGAGTACCTTCTTGACCATCAACGGCTACCGGTACGCCTTCTTTGAAAGTTACAGTTACATAACCAGCTTCATCAGGGGCTTGTTCAGGTGTATGTGTTACTAAATATACATCATCTTTAGGAGCATTTGCTGGATTTTCAAGATCCCCACCTTCATGGGATAAATGCCATACGTTTTGGTCCATGGAGTATGGATGAGATTTAGTAGCTACAACTGGAATGTCATGCTTAGCAGCGTATTCCATGCAGTCTGTTCTGGATTTCAAATCCCATTCTCTCCAAGGAGCGATGATTTTCATATTAGGAGCCAATGCTTTAATAGCCAATTCGAAACGAACTTGGTCATTACCTTTACCAGTCGCACCGTGAGCGATAGCATCAGCACCTTCTTTTTTAGCGATATCTACAAGAATTTTGCCAATCAAAGGGCGAGCAAAGGATGTACCTAATAAATATTTACCTTCGTAAACAGCACCAGCTTTTACAGTTGGCCATACATAATCTTTTACGAAATCTTCTTTAGCATCAACGATATATGCTTTAGATGCACCGGATTTGATTGCTTTTTTCTCAACCGCATCATAATCCTCAGGTTGGCCTAAGTCTACGCATACAGCGATAACTTCAGCGCCATAGTTTTCTTTTAACCAAGGAATGATAACGGATGTGTCTAAACCACCAGAATATGCGAGTACTACTTTATTTGCTTTACCCATGATAACACCTCATAAACTAAATTATAATAGGTATGATTCATACCATTTATTATTATACTACGAATTCATTATGAATTCTTCATGTCTTATCGACTACAATTGTTAGTATATCACTGCATATTTATAAATACAAGAAGAAATTTTATTCAATTATATAATATATTTCGTTTACGAATAATATATATAAATAAAAACAATCATGATGCGAGTACGTATAGCACCATGATTGTTTTCTATGTAGTGTCATATTAAAGGATATATTATTCTATACCAAGTTCTTGTTTATATGCATAATCTGCCTCAGCTTGAGATATCATGCCTTGATCTACCATTTGCGCAAGAACTAATTTTTGTCGAGCTTTTGCTCCTTTGTAGTTTTCATAAGGGTCCAAATAGGATGGTGCATTTGGCAAAGCGGCTAGCATTGCACATTGGCCTAAGGTCAAACGACTAGGACTGGTACCAAAGTACCCTTCGGCAGCCTCTTTTATACCATAATAGTTATGTCCATAATAGACCGTATTCAAATACATAGTTAAAATTTCATCTTTACTATAGTAATGCTCCATCTCTACTGCTAGAATAGCTTCCTCCGCTTTACGCGACATCGTCCGTTTCGACGACAGAAATAGATTTTTTACTAATTGTTGTGTGATAGTACTACCACCCTCGACAGTTTCACCAGCAACACTATTAACATAAAAAGCACGTGTTATACCGAGCACATCAATAGCACCATGCTTGTAATAGCGTTTATCTTCAATGGCCACAAGAGCACGTTTCACATTGTCTGGAATGCTTTCAGATTTCACCCATTTATCCCTTGGCACACGTTGATGGAGCGCGGCTTCAACCTTTTCTCGGAAGGTAAAAATACGATGTAGTCGTTCCCACCGACTTAATGTATCTTCATTTTCTTCAATTGTCTGTTCTACAGTTGTATGAGCCTTACTAACGCGATTTGATCCTTGATAGCTTTGATATGTATCATACGCATATATAGCCCCTAACACGATACAAATAATAAGAACTAATCGGCGCACTATTCGAAATATAAACATAGATTCACCTATATCTACCTTACAGCAGACTTCTAAGTATATAAACTTTCACAAATAACATCCCTATAATACAACCATCATATATTGATTGTATTGTATCATAAGTTATCTAATTTTAGCATACTTGTATATATTGTATTTGTTAACCATATTGTCGTATAATAGATAAGATGATGAAGCATGCCCAAATTGGAGGAGTATTATGAAACAGTGTATGGATTCAGACAATCTACATCGTCGATTGCGTAAAATTTTAGGTCAAGTGCAAGCTATTGATCGAATGATTGAAGAAGACATTCCTTGTGAAGATGTACTAGCCCAAATCAATGCAGCCAAATCCGCGTTGCATAAGGTTGGCCAAGTGGTCCTCGAAGGACATATCAACCATTGTGTACGCGATGGTATACAACATGGTGATGTAGATAAAACAATTAATGACTTTACAGTTGCTGTAGAGCGCTTTGCCAATATGGGAAAATAAAAAGAGGCAATATCCTAATGATTAGGGTATTGCCTCTTTTGCGTATTAGTCGTGGTTCGTTGTTAAGAACTCGCTAAGTGCTGCTAATGCATCATCTTCATCAGTACCATCAGCCGTTAATACTACGGATGTGCCTTTTGTTGCACCCAATGTTAATACAGTCAAAATAGATTTAGCATCTGCGGTTTTACCATTTGCTGCGATTGTCAATTTGGACGCGAATTTTGCAGCCAATTGTGTAAATGCAGTTGCAGGACGAGCATGTAAACCAGATTCGTTTGTGATTTCTACTATTACTTCTTTCATGAGTTACCTCTTTCTACGGAGCGCACAAAAACGCCTAATATCTTTGCTATTAATATAGGTATTGTATCAGTTTACCCCTATCAAATTCAAGTTTGTTTTTATGAAAGCTATAGTCTATGCCAAACCTTTTTCAGCGAGCAATGATTTTGCATAGGCCGTAATTTCTTCAGCTGTATCCATAGTCAATGCTTTTTGAGCAAATTCTTCACATTCTGCCTTTGTAACAGAGCGCAAAATATTTTTAATCAATGGAATAGATGACGCAGTCATAGAGAATTCATCAAGTCCTAAGCCCAATAAAATCATAGTTGCAACTGGATCACCAGCTAACTCACCACACATACCTGTAAATTTACCTTGTTCGTGACTTGAATCAATCACATGTTTGATGAGGCGCAATACAGCTGGATGCAATGGTTGATATAAATTGCCGATGGCCTCATTCATACGGTCAACCGCCAACGTGTATTGGCAAAGATCATTGGTACCGATACTAAAGAAATCTACATATTTAGCCAAAATTGGAGAAATAACGGCTGCCGCAGGCACCTCAATCATGATACCTACTTTGATATCTTTATTGAAAGCTACTCCTTCAGCTATTAATTCATCCTTACATTCAGTAAGCATTGCATTTGCTGCTTTAACCTCTTCTACGGATGCAATCATAGGATACATGATGTGAATATCGCCAAACGCACTAGCCCGAAGGAGTGCACGCAACTGGACCTTAAAAATGTCCGGACGGTTCAAGGAAATACGAATGGCACGATACCCGAGGAATGGATTCATTTCTTCAGGTAGATCTAGGCATTTTAATTCCTTATCACCGCCGATATCCATGGTACGGATGATGACAGGTTGGCCCTTCATACTTTCTGCTACTTGTTTATATTGTTCAAATTGCACCTCTTCGGTTGGCAATTCATCATTTTCCATGTAAAGGAATTCTGTGCGATATAAGCCAATACCTTGGGCCCCCATGGTCAACGCATGGTCCGCATCCTTAGATTTACCAATATTGCCGAATAAGTCAACATGGTGACCATCTTTTGTAACGGCTTCTAAATTAGCAGAGTCCTTTAAACGTTTCAACTCGTCTTGGAAATCTGCAGCTTCTTTTGTATAACGTTCCCACTCTTCATCGGATGGTTCCGTAATAACTTCACCATCAGTGCCAAGTACAACAGCACGCACATCGTCAGTAAAGCTTTCAATATCACCAACGCCCATAACGGCAGGAATTTCTAAGGTACGTGCCATGATAGCCGCATGAGATGTCGGACCACCAGCAGCTGTTACGATACCTTTTACAACATTTTTATCTAGTGAAGCCGTATCAGATGGAGCCAAATCGTGAGCCACGATGATAACCTCGCCTGAAATATGAGATAAACCGCGAGGGTTCATGCCAAGCATGTTCCGCATCAAACGATCGCCAATATCTTTAATATCCGCACCACGTTCACGCATATATGGATCATCCATGCCGATGAAAATAGCCGCAAAGGTTTCTATCGTTTGCGCCGTAGCAGCTACGACGTTCATTTTTGAATTTTCTACAAGGGACTTGATACCATCAGACAAGGATGGGTCTTGTGCGATTTGCATATGAGCTTCAAAAATAGCAGCCTCATCTGCCCCCATATCAACCAATGCTTTTTGACGAATCGTATCTAATTGTTTAAGGGTTGCAGCCATAGCGCTAGCAAATTTGCCAATTTCAGCCTCTACTTGGTCATCAGTTACCTCATAATCAGGTATCACGATTTCTTCTTGTATATATTTGTACACATTGCCAACAGCAACGCCTCGAGATCCAGAAATCCCTTGAATTCGCATATGTGCTCCTCTTTCTATCTTATAAACTACTTTACATTATATTCTAACATTTTTGCATTGAACAATAAAGAGAGACCCTATTCTGTGATATAATGTTATATTATATATAATTAACCGTAGACTTTCACGAGTATCATAGTGAAAGTCTACTCTATTGTAAGGAATAGTCGCATTTATCTAGTGTGACATCGAATAGGAGTATGTATGAAATTAACAAAAATGCATGGCCTCGGCAACGATTTTATCCTCTTTTCTGACTCACAAGGGGCCAATAAAGATTATACAGATCTCGCCATCCGCCTCTGCGACCGTCGTACAGGTATCGGCGCCGATGGTCTTGTAATCGTTGTACCATCTAATACATGCGATGTACGCATGCGCATCATCAACTCAGACGGCAGCGAAGCAGAAATGTGTGGTAATGGCATTCGTTGCTTTGCAAAATATGCCTATGAACACGGTGAAATTACAAAAGATACTTTCACCATCGAAACATTAGCAGGCGTTATGAAACCAACGTTAACCATTGAAAATGGCATTGTTACACAAGTGACAGTAGACATGGGCAAACCTTTCTTTAACAGCAAAGACATTCCCATGAATGTAACCATGGATAAGGTCATCGATGTGGACCTCGATGTAAATGGCGAAACAGTCACAGTAAGTTCCGTTCTTCTCGGTGTACCGCACACAGAGGTTTTTGTGGACGACATCACGAAAGCACCGGTTACAACACAAGGACCAATTCTCGAAAAGCACGATGCATTCCCATCCAACACAAATGTGAACTATATCGAGGTCGTAAATGACCATCACATTAAGGTCCGCACTTGGGAACGCGGCGCAGGCGCTACTCTTGCATGTGGCACTGGCTCTTGTGCCTCTGCAGTTATGGCTCACGAAAAAGGTCTTACAGGAAGCGAGGTCGATGTAGAATTATATCTTGGCACATTACACATCAGTTATTTGGAGGATGGCACGGTTCTTATGACGGGCCCTGCTGAGGAAGTATTCGAAACAGAACTTCCTATCGAATAATATGAAGTGGTTACAATTACTATTACAGGCATACCTAAAATACAAACAAGGGCGCATTATGATGCCAAATAATATGAGACTATTGATATCATTAGTCGTTTCTATCATCATTATTCTGGCCTCTGTCTTGTTTAGTGTCCCCATCGGCTACGCATTAATCCTCGTATGGTTGTGCCTCGCTTACGCTCTATATCGACAAGGATATAATCCAAAAGACTTACTCCGCATGTCCTGGACGAGTGCCAAAACCTCAATCGTGGTTATGCAAATCTTTTTGCTCATCGGCTGGCTCATAGCCATGTGGCAAGCATCAGGGATTATTCCCATGATTATTGCGTCTGGTATTGAATTGATTAATCCAAATCTTTTCATAATCTGCGCATTTTTAATTACATCCTGCGTGAGTATGTTACTTGGCACATCGCTAGGAACAGTAGGCACCATCGGTATTGTACTAATTACAATTGCCAAAGCTGGTAATCTACCTATTGATATTGTAGCAGGTGCCATTATGGCAGGCGCCTATTTAGGAGACAGAAACTCACCTCTATCCTCTAGCGCCTCTCTTGTAGCGGCTCTAACGCACACCAAAGTAAATAGCAATATACCAATCATGTTGAAAGATAGCTTACCTGCTCTCATCATCAGCTGTATATTGTATCTACTTTTATCCCTATGGTTTCCACTAGACTACACTAACAGTTATCTACCGGATACGATTCATTTCGTTTTCAATATCCATTGGACATTATGGATACCAGTTCTTATCGTTATTGGTTTATTACCAACAAAGCTCTCTATACATTGGCCTATAGGTATGAGTGCACTGGCGGCAGCCATCCTCGCAGTTATTCATCAGAATTATACAGTAATGGATATGTTGCAATTTACTGTATTGGGTTTCCATCTGCCGGATTATAATCCGCTATCGGATATTATCCACGGCGGAGGTCTACAAACGATGTGGATACCGACCCTCTCTATATTTATGGCTTGTTCCATTTCCGGTATGCTTGAAGGCGTTGGTTTTTGGAATGATATTCACAGCCTTTTACAACACGTATCAGGTCGTACCAAACTCTTTGCGTCGAATGTGCTAATTGCATTTATTACAGGTGCTCTTGGTTGTAGTCAAGCAATTGCGGTAATCATGACGCATTCGATTATGCGTACCACCTATGCAAAAGAACGCATTCATGACGAAGACGTTATGCTAGACTTCGAAAATAGCGGCATCCTTATTGCAGCCTTACAACCATGGAATATCGCGGCGCTCGTACCGGTCATTATGATGGATGTCTCACCCGCCGGTTACGTACCATTTGCGTTCTTCTTATACTTAGTACCACTTATCTACTGGTATCGCTTGCGACGCAAGGAACAACAAATCCATTAATACATTCTATTTATACAAAATATAGAGGAAAACTTATGATTTATACGATTACTTTCAATCCTGCATTGGATTATATCGTTCGCTTAGACCACTTAACCACGGGTACAATCAATCGCACTGAACAAGAATATGTGCTGGGCGGTGGCAAGGGTATCAATGTATCCATCGTCCTCAATAACCTAGGTATGGATACAACGGCACTCGGTTTTATCGCTGGCTTTACAGGTGACGAAATTGTACGTCAGCTCAATGAATTTGGCGTTCGTGAAAGCTTTATCCGTCTTAGAGAGGGTTTGACCCGCATCAACGTTAAGGTAAAAGCATCCGATGAAGAAACGGAAATCAACGGTCGTGGTCCTATCATAGCCGATGATGAACTACAGGCCTTATACGCCCAACTTGATGCATTAACAGAACAAGATACATTAATCTTAGCAGGCAGCATTCCGTCTAGTCTCCCAAGTGATATGTACGAAATCATTATGAAGCGCTTAGCGGATAAGCATATTCGTATCGTCGTAGACGCAACTAAGGATCTATTAACTCGTGTATTGCCATACAAACCATTTTTAATCAAACCAAATAATCACGAATTAAGCGAAATCTTCGGACGTACATTGTCTACAAAAGATGATTTAGTCACTGCAGCTAAAAAATTACAGTCCCAAGGTGCACAACATGTGCTCATCTCCATGGCTGGAGACGGTGCTATATTAGTATCCGCTAATGGTACAGTCTATACAAGTCCTGCACCTAAAGGAACGCTTATTAACTCCGTTGGTGCCGGCGATTCTATGGTAGCTGGTTTCATGACTGGATACCTCAACACCCAAGATTTACAACAAGCCCTCTATTGGGGTATTGCTACAGGTTCTGCTTCAGCCTTTTCGGAGAATCTAGCCACCAAGGACGAGGTCCTCGCCGTGCTTAACACGATTCGTTAATTTTATTATTCATTATATATGTACAGTAAGGAGTACACACATGAAGATTACTGATTTATTAAAGCCCCAATCAATCCTGCTGAATGCATCACCAACTAACAAAGCGGATGCCATTTACACGCTAGGTGATTTAATGGATAAGGGCGGCAACCTATCTGACAAGGCAGAATACTTAAAAGCTGTATTCGCTCGCGAAGAATCTGGTTCTACTGGCCTTGGCGACGGTATCGCCACACCACATGCTAAATCAGCAGGTGTAAAGGAAGCTGGCCTTGCTGCTATGGTCGTTCCTAACGGTGTTGATTTCGAGGCCCTCGATGGACAACCATCTCGCCTATTCTTCATGATTGCAGCCCCAGAAGGCGCAGCTGATACTCATGTAGAGGTATTGAGCAAATTAGCAACTATGGTAATTGATCCGGACTTCAAAAACGCTCTCATCCAAGCTGCTACAGTTGACCGTTTTCTAGAACTTATCATTGCCAAAGAAGAAGGCAACTTTGATCCATCTGTAGAAGGCTATATTAAGACAGAAGATGAAAAAGCACCAAGCATTACCGATGCTATCGAAGCAAAAGCTACAGAGGCTATCGAAAAAGTGATTCCTAAGGTATCTGTAGATAATCCACATTACGAAGTATTAGCTGTTACAGGCTGTCCTACTGGCATTGCTCATACATACATGGCTGCAGAATCCTTGGAACGTAAAGCTAAGGAAATGGGCATCTCTTTAAAGGTAGAAAAGAATGGTGCCTCTGGCATTAAGGATGCACTTACAGCCGAAGAAATCGAGCATGCTAAATGCATCATCGTCGCTTCTGGCCGCCAAGTTGAAATGGCTCGTTTTGATGGCAAGCCAATGATTCAAACTAAGGTGGCAAACGGCATTAATAAAGCAGAAGAATTATTGCGTGAAGCTATGTCTGGTACAGCACCGGTATACCATGCCTCACAGGCAGATAAAGATAGCGCAAATTCGGCTATCGATGCATCCGATAGCTTTGGTCGTCAAATCTACAAGCATTTGATGAACGGCGTATCCCATATGCTTCCATTTGTTATCGGCGGTGGTATCCTAATCGCTCTAGCATTCCTATTTGATACAATCGATCCAGCTAATGCCAAGAACTTTGGTTCTGGCACACCATTATCCGCATTTCTAATGAAAATTGGCGGTGCTTCCTTTGGATTTATGTTACCTGTTCTAGCAGGTTACATCGCTATGAGTATTGCAGACCGTCCAGGTCTTGTAGCTGGTTTCGTTGGTGGCTTGTTAGCAAACCAAGGCGGTTCTGGTTTCCTCGGTGCCTTGATTGCAGGCTTTGCAGCAGGTTACTTAGTACTGTTAGTTAAGAAACTCGTATCCGGATTACCTCAAGCACTAGAAGGTACAAAGCCAGTGCTCTTCTATCCTGTACTGGGCGTATTATTCATTGGTATCGCTATTACATTTATCATCAATCCACCAGTATCCGCCTTGAACGAATGGCTTATGAATTCCTTGCAAACAATGGGCACTACTAGCCGCGTATTATTAGGTCTTGTCTTCGGTGCTATGATGTCTGTTGATATGGGTGGCCCTGTCAACAAAGCAGCCTATGTTATCGGTACAGGCGCTCTTGCGACTAGTGAATACGGTATTATGGCCGCTGTTATGGCTGGTGGTATGGTTCCTCCATTGGCGATTGCCCTTTGTACAACATTCTTCCCTAGCCGCTTCACAGAAGCAGAGCGTAAATCTGGTATTACAAATTACATCATGGGGCTTTCCTTCATCACAGAAGGGGCTATCCCATTTGCCGCAGCTGATCCTATCCGCGTATTGCCTTCTTGCATCATCGGTGCTGGTACAGCTGGTGCATTATCCATGTACTTTGAATGTACATTACGTGCACCTCACGGCGGTATCTTCGTAGTACCAACAATCGGCAACCCACTTCTTTACCTTGCATCCATTGCGATTGGTTCCGTTGTAGCTTGCATTATCTTAGCTATCGTAAAACCAAAGCTCAAAAAATAATATCACAATTGGTCTATTTAGTTTAATAATTATAAATGACTGACTAATAACTAATGTATGCAAAACACCCTATGTCACAATACTGACATAGGGTGTTTGTATGTATAGATTATATTTTTATCTGATTATCGGATTACATCATCATAAAATGTACCATACACCATTTTAAATATGCGATTAGCAACATGATAGCTTTCAAAATCAAAGTCCGTAGGTGTTAAGAATGTAACATTCTCATAGCCTTTAAGAGCTGGTTGTGTTGGTTTACTTTCACCATTAAGAGTGTAATCCTGTTGATTTAATACCATCCCTACAATATTAGATTCCATCATTTTTATATTCCATAGTTCATTTAAAGAAAAATCTGGTAGCCTTGTTTTTAGCTCTGGTGCCTTAGCTACCATTAATTCCATTAATCGTAGGCACTCGTGCACAAAATCTCAGATATAGTATAGACATGGCTACGCCATTTGGTGTGGATCACGCTGGCGATTATGATTTACAAGATCTATTTAACTGGATAGATTCTATTGTAAAAAACGGTAGATAATCTATCTCGATTATAAACTTATTCCATAACGTAACAAGGCGTCCTGAACAAGCAGGACGCCTTTATTACTAATATTATATTGAAATATTTTTAATCTTCAGGGAATAGTGCAGTGGACAAGTAACGTTCACCTGTATCTGGAAGAATTACTACGATATTCTTACCTTTGTTTTCAGGACGTTTTGCCAATTCTGCAGCTGCCCACAAAGCAGCGCCAGAGGAAATGCCTACTAAGATACCTTGTGTATGACCGAAATCTTGTGCTGTTTTGAATGCATCTTCATTAGCAACTTGGATAACTTCATCATAAATTTTAGTATCCAATGTTTCAGGAATGAAACCTGCACCTAAGCCTTGGATTTTATGAGGACCTGGTTTACCGTTGGATAAAACAGCAGAATCTTTAGGTTCTACAGCTACTACCTTAACATCAGGATTTTGTTCTTTCAAGAAACGACCTGTACCTGTTAATGTACCACCTGTACCAACACCAGCTACAAAAATATCTACAGCACCATCTGTGTCGCCCCAGATTTCAGGACCTGTAGTTTTATAGTGAATGGCAGGATTAGCTTGGTTTACGAATTGGCCCGCTTCTACAGCACCTGCAGTGGCTGTTACGATTTCTTTTGCTTTTGCAATAGCGCCTTTCATACCAAGTGCACCATCAGTTAACACAAGTTGTGCACCATAGCCAAGCATCAATTTACGGCGTTCGATGGACATTGTTTCAGGCATTACGATAACAACCTTATAGCCAAGCGCAGCGCCTACAGCGGATAAACCAATACCGGTATTACCAGATGTAGCTTCAACAATAGTACCACCTGGTTGTAATTCACCAGATGTAACAGCAGCTTGAATGATAGCAGCAGCGATACGATCCTTTACGGAACCACCTGGGTTAAAGTATTCAAGTTTAGCTAAAATATTAGCATCAGCACCTACACTTTCACCAAAACGAGTAGCTGCCAACAATGGTGTTTTACCAATCAATTCAACAAAAGATTTTGCGATTTTAGACATAATCAATACTCCTTATATTCGGATATTATAAATACTATAAATGGTATGTAATTTATAATTATGTGTCTCTTAAATAGAGCCATCCCAATTATCATATTTTGTATCTAGTTTTGCGTATGTACCATCGATAACGTCTTGTAAGGTCACACTTTCTAGATAATCGTGAATGTAATTTTGTAACCCCGCCCAGAATCCAACAGTGCGTTCATTAATGACATCATCCGTAGATACACCTTCATCTAGAGATGAAATAATAGCCATTGATTCCTCTGTAGCCATCAAAATTTCAATGATTGTATATTCACTAGGTTTTTTAGATAAACGATAGCCGCCGTATTTACCACGAATACTATCAACTAAACTAGCCGCTCCTAATCGAGCCACAATACCTTCTAAATATTTCTCAGATATACCTTGTCGTTCTGCTACAGAACGTAATGATACTGGTTTTTCCTGACCTTGTTCAGCTAGATCAATGAGAACCATCAATGCATATCTTCCTTTTGTAGAAATTCTCATGTATGTTGCCTTTCTTTGTAAAAGCTAGTGCCCCTTGAACAAACATTTATATACCTCCTATACAAACACATAAAACCTTGTGCATTGCTAGGAATTAATTTCATTATAGAACACTACCTGTAAAAATGCAAGAGTTTATTTCCTACTTTGTTAAAAGGTTTTACAAATATTAGTAAAACTCTATATAAAATGCATATAATACGACAAAAAGACCAGTCCGAAGACTGGTCTTTTTGCGTATAGTTTGTAGTTTGTTATATGAGGTTTACATTAGTGAATTGGAGAGTGTTTCACCATGTAATGGGGCTTACCGGTATCGTTGGATATACGATCCGTGCCCAAATGTTGTCATTTGAAGAGGTTGTTGGTCTATCTAGTAGTCTTAGATTTTACCTACTAGGTCAAGACCTGGTGTTAATGTATCTTTACCTGGTTTCCAACGTGCAGGGCACACTTGGTCGCCATGTTTAGCTACAAATTGAGCAGCTTGTACTTTACGAACAAGTTCTTCTGCGGAACGGCCAATACCCATATCGTGAATTTCCGCTGTGCGGATAATACCTTCTGGGTCAACCACGAATGTACCACGGTATGCCATAGCAGATTCAGGATCGAATACATCGAAGAAATCAGCTAATTCATGTTTCTTATCAGCGAGCATGTAGTATTCAATTTTATTGATGCTTGGAGAAGCATCGGACCATGCTTTATGAACATATTCAGAATCAGTGGATACGGAGTAAACTTCGCAACCCAATTCTTTCAATTCTGCATAAGATTCTTGTACGTCTTCCAATTCAGTAGGGCATACAAATGTGAAATCTGCTGGATAGAATACAAATACAGACCATTTACCTAATACGTCTGCAGTACTTACTTTTACCAATTCAGGTTTCTTGAAAGCATCAAGTGTAAATTCAGGAAGTTTCTTACCAATAATAGACATTGTGTCCTCCTTTATATTTCTAAATAACGATTACTATATGTTCTTTTGATATACCTATATCAAATCTATATCTATCTTTGTCTATATAATAACACTAATCATTTAAAATAGCAAGTGTTATTTTTAAATTTATCGATATATTTTTCCAATTTTTTTCGATATGCACAAAAAAGAAGAAAGATGCTCATATCTGAGCATCTTTCTTCTTTTTACTTACTACAACTGACTTACTACTTATAGCGTGATCAAAAGCAATTAATCCTGCCAGATTAGCAATACCACGTCGTGCAATATGACTAGTTGTAGATTGTTTTTTACCCGATTTACCATATACAAACTGCTCTAGTTTGAGTGCAGCTAATATAAATAAACCTATAATAGATAAAATAGATCCCATTTCTTAGTTCTATTTTTTAAGTTCCAAAATCGTGTCTACAAATCCGCGGAATAATGGATGTGCATTATTCGGACGAGATTTTAATTCTGGATGCGCTTGTGTACCCACGAAGAATGGATGATTCTTAACTTCGATGCTTTCAACAAGACGACCATCTGGAGATGTACCAGAAATAACAAGGCCTGCATCATTCAATTGTTGACGGTATTCATTGTTGAATTCATAACGATGACGATGACGTTCGTATACAAGATCTTCGCCATATACTTCACGCGCTTTTGTACCCGCTTCTAATTTACATGGATAGATGCCAAGGCGCATTGTACCACCTTTTTTATCTACATCCACTTGATCACTCATCAAGTCGATAACCTTGTATTTTGCATCTTCATCAAATTCGCTAGATGTAGCACCTTCCATGCCACATACATTACGAGCAAATTCCATTACAGCAGATTGCATGCCAAGGCATAAACCGAGGAATGGAACTTTGTTTTCACGAGCATAATTGATTGTACGGATTTTACCTTCTACGCCACGGGAACCAAAGCCACCAGGAACAACGATACCATCAATGCCATCAAATACTTCTTTAGGATCTACAGAAATATCATCAAGTTCTTCGGAATCAATCCAACGAATGTTCACCTTAGTATCAGTCTCGATACCAGCATGGCTCAATGCTTCTGCTACAGAAAGATACGCATCGTGCAAAGCTACATATTTACCTACGATAGCTACTGTAATATCTTTGCTAGGATTCAAAATTTTATGAACCATTTCTTTCCATGCAGTCATATCGCAAGGACGTTCTTCTAGACCCAATTTCTTGATAACAATATCATCAAGGCCTTGGTCTTGCATCATCAATGGTACTTCATAGATGGAATCACACGTTTGGTTTTCAATTACGGCCGCTGGTTCTACATCGCAGAACAATGCCAACTTTTCCTTCATTTCATCAGAAATATGTTTTTCACTGCGGCATACCAAAATATCTGGTTGAATACCAATACCGCGCAATTCTTTTACGCTATGTTGGGTAGGTTTTGTTTTTAATTCACCTGCTGCGTTGATATATGGTACTAATGTAACATGAATATACAATACATCGTTACGACCTACATCTTTTTTGACTTGGCGAATTGCTTCCATAAATGGCAAGCTTTCAATATCGCCGACAGTACCACCGATTTCAGTGATAACTACATCAGCATTATCTTCTTTACCTACGCGGTATACGTTTTGTTTAATTTCATTTGTAACGTGAGGAATAACTTGTACAGTGCTACCTAAATAGTCACCCTTACGTTCTTTATTGATAACGGACCAATATACTTTACCAGCAGTAATATTGGAACGCTTGCTAAGATTAATATCGATAAAGCGTTCATAGTGACCCAAGTCCAAGTCTGTTTCAGCACCATCATCGGTTACGAATACTTCGCCATGTTGGTAAGGACTCATTGTACCAGGGTCGATATTGATATATGGGTCAAATTTTTGAATAGTTACATTAAAACCACGGTTTTTCAATAATCGGCCCAAAGATGCAGCTGTAATCCCTTTTCCCAAGGAAGAAACTACGCCACCTGTTACGAAAATATACTTAGTTGCCATGATGCCTCCCACCTACTACATTTTTTCCGGAGCGGAAATACCTAAAATACCCAAGCCTTGACGAAGTACAAGGGCAATCGCTGTGATTAACCCAAGACGAGCTTGTTGCAATGCTGGATCTACGCCAATGATACGACCTTGACGATAGAAGGAGTGGAACATACTTGCCAAATCGTATAAGTAACGAGCAATACGATGAGGTGCACGATGTTCGGCAGATTGAACAACCTCTTCTGGATATTCAGCTAATTTCTTAATTAATTCTAATTCCATTTCACTTGTAAGCGTTGTGAAATCAGTGTCACTATAATCACCAAATGCAATGCCTGCTTCACGCACTTGATTATAAATACTGTGAATACGGGCATGAGCATATTGGATATAATACACAGGATTATCATTGCTACGGGATTTTGCCAAGTTAATATCAAAATCAAGTTGACTATCTAGAGAACGCATCAAGAAGAAGTAGCGAGATGCATCTACACCAACCTCTTCAATCAATTCATCCAATGTAACGCTATCGCCGCTACGTTTAGATAATTTAACGAGTTGTCCATCGCGGAATAACGCTACCATTTGTAACAACAATACAGTCAATTTATCTGGGTCATAACCAAAGGCTGCCATAGCCGCCTTTACACGACACACATAACCATGATGGTCAGCGCCCCAAATATCGATCATTTCTTTAAAGCCACGATCATATTTATTACGATGGTATGCAATATCTGCTGCCAAATACGTAGGCACACCATTGTCACGGATGACTACGCGGTCTTTATCATCGCCATAATCAGTGGATTTCAACCACAAAGCGCCATTCTTTTCATACACCTTGCCAAGAGCTTTCAAAGCCTCTACGGAGTGATGAATTTCATCAGTTTCATGAACGGTACGTTCAGAGAACCAATTATCAAAGGTAACTCGGAAATTGCTTAATGTTTCCTCTAAGCGAGCTAATTTTTCTTTTAAGCCCTCCTCTTTAAACAATGCTACACGATCAGCTTCGTTCATCGCATTTAATTTATCGAAGCCTTCGCGTTTTGCAATAGCTTTTGCAGTCTCGATAATATCAGGACCACGGTAGCCATTTTCAGGGAATACGAGAGCCCCTTCTGGAATATCGAATTCTGGCATGGAACCATCTTCGTTGCGTTTAGGTGGGAATACTAATGTGGCACCTTGCAACTCTTGGAAGCGGTACTCGATGGAAATCGCCATGTTGTCAATTTGATTGCCCGCATCATTGATATAGTACTCAGATTGTACATTGTAACCTGCTGCGCGCAACAAGTTTACAAGTGCACTACCATAAGCAGCGCCACGACCATGACCTACGTGCAATGGACCTGTTGGATTCGCACTTACGTATTCTACTTGAATTGTATCGCGAGCACGCAATGGTTGCACACCGTATTGATCACCAGCATTCAAGATAGCTTTCAACGTATCATACACCATATCAGATTTTAAGAAGAAGTTGATAAAACCTGCACCAGCTACTTCAGCACGTTCAAGCCACTCAAAATCCATATAACCAATTAATGCCTCTGCAATAGCACGAGGGTTTTGACGAGCCACACGAGCGGATTGCATCGCAATGTTCGTAGAAAAATCGCCGAATTCCTTTTGAGGTGGCACTTCTAGAACGATTTCTGGATATTCTCCAGCTGGTAAGCCACCACTCTTAATCGTTTCTTGTAATGCCTGCTCAATCCCCGATTTCAGGATTTCCTTCATGTCCATGCTCTGTATCCTCCCGCACGTCTATATCTAACTGATTATAAAATTCCCATTCACCTTCTATAGAAATATCGTATCCAAGATGAACACGACCCGTTCCATTGTGAAAGTCTACTGTTAATTCATGTGTTTTTACGGCCATGTGAAGATCGCCTAATGGCGTTTCATATGTGGACTGACGTTCCTCACCGCGAATGTATTGATGTCGCATATTCACAGCACCAGTACGCAAAAGAACAATGGAATCTTCGTAAATCTTGATGGTCGTCTTAACCCCTTCAAGACCTGTTACGCTCGATTCTTCATAGCGAATATATTGGACTCCGTTCTTTTCATGCGAAGTACCTGGAGAAATTAATTCCACCACGGTATCCTGCCCATCTATGTCTCGTTGTACACTTTTTACGGATACTAGAACCCGCTTCATGTTTTTCTCCTCCATGGTCATAACATATCAATATATTATAGCACAAACAAGGGTCGTTTTGAATGTTTTGTACACTCTATTTCAATAGATTTATACGTTCAATTTCTCTATTCTCACCTGACGCAATAAGCTGTAATTTTTGTATCCTATCGAGTCGTTTAATAGCATATTCTCGCGACTGTGCCTCTTGTTTATTTTGAAAGCTTTCATAATAAACCAAATACACTGGTCTACGACATTTCGTATACTTAGCCCCACCTTTTATAACGCCATTATGAGCATCCATCCGTTTTTTTAAATCCGTTGTCCACCCACAATACAAGCTTTCATCGGCACATCTCACAATATACGTGAAAAATTGTTCATAATCCATCTTATTTACTAGCATCATCCTTAATCGGCTCAATGGTAATCGAATTAATGGTCACAGGATCAACAGGCTTATCATTTTTATCTGTTTTGACCTTACCAATTTTTTCGACCACATCCATACCTTGTACAACTATACCAAAAATGGTGTGTTTATTATCGAGATGAGGCGTAGGTCCCAAGGTAATAAAAAACTGAGAACCACCTGTATTCGGCCCACGATTTGCCATCGCAAGAATCCCCATTTTATTAAAATGAAGGTCATTAGAAAATTCATCTGGAATTTCATAACCAGGGCCGCCTGCACCCGTGCCTGTTGGGTCGCCACCTTGAATCATAAATCCATCGATAACACGATGAAACGTAACGCCATTATAAAAGCCTTTTTTTACAAGGTAATCAAAGTTTTTAACAGTAATTGGAGCTTTAGAACCGTACAAGCGAATTTTAATTTGCCCATAATTTGTGTCAAAAACAGCATATTCATCTGCAATTGGAGCATTTGTAAAATTAGGCATCTTATTTACTGTTTCAGCTTGTGCAACAGGTGTAATCGTTTTATCTGCACTATTATTGCCACACGCTGCGGTTACTACCATCATGCCTCCCAATAGAGCACAGCCTAATATTCTTTTAACATTCATGATAATCCCTCACAAAATATAGAATTTCCCCAAATTATATATACATAGAAAAACCGCTCAACCCATGAGCGGCTCTTTATTAGTATATCATGTTTTCACTATGAATTTCTTTAAAATTCTATAAAAATTTATAATCTAAATGGTCTTATGCCAACGATTAATCAATCCATCCGAAATGCTTACATGCATTGTAAATACCATCCTTATCACAGTCAGTTGTAACATAATCGGCCTCTAATTTAAGCTCCGGACGAGCATTTCCCATGGCAATGTTTAACCACTCCGGTCTAAACATAGACAAATCATTATAGCCATCACCAAAAACGACAACTTGATTTGGCTTCATATCGAAATGTCCGATCATATCGCGAATACCCAATGCTTTTTCCATAGGTTCATATAAAACGCACCCATCGCCATAGCGAATAAGTTTATGCGTCATATGCTCGATATCTTTTTCCTCTTCTTCGCCATCCTTGAAAAATACATAGATTTTATAGAAATCTTCTACACTGTGAAAGTCGAACTCTGGATCCACTACAGTTTTAAACACGTCCCAATCAGGGTGCCATTCTAATATTTCTTTATACGGTGTAATGCGCCCCAATTTATTACGGTCTGTTACAGCCCATGGGATATGTTTTGACTCAAGATATTCTAAATATTGAATACACATATCTCGATTCATGCCAATCATAGATACCAAATTCCCATCAATGGTTATACTATGACCTCCATCAGCAACTACATTCATAATTCTAGCTTGCTCGGCAAAACGCATGGCATCAACTTGAATCCTACCTGTTGCAATCGATACTAAATGGCCACGCCGTTGCAATTCATCTATACAATACTGAGCACTATCTGGAATTTTTCCTTCAGGCCATACAGCCAATGTGTTATCAATATCAAAAAAGAAAAATTTTTGTTCCACAAGTCCTCCTATCTGTCGCTATATACGAGTTCATATACAAGCTATTAACTCTACCCGGTCCGGTAAACACTATTCATCTCGTCCACTCATTAATTGAAAGCGTTTTTGTTGTTTCACATCAGGATATTTATCTCGATCTACATCGCTACAAAACATGTCTAAGGGACGTACATACAAATCGCGGGCATCATATAATTTTTGATATACCACCAATTTTTCACCCGTTTCAGAATGTGTAGCCACATCTAACACGTAATAATACATACCTTTAAAATGACGATACAAACCACCTTTTACGATTTCGTTCATAATTACCTCGGCTTACTAAAAACGATCTTTCATTTCTTATTAAACATTATACTAGGAAATACTATTTGAAAAAAGATTTTTATCACTATAAACAAAACACTCGCATCCCCCTTTTCTTTTACTGTAATCCTTCTAAGAAGGACTGAACCAATAGAGTATAAAAGGAGAATGCGAGTAACATTCTACATTTATTTAGTTGTATCTGAAACCAAGCCCTTATGAATAAGACCTATGATAAAGCCAAGGATTGCAAAACTTACCCAGCCCATACCAATACCTTGGAACGGAATATATTGGGTAAACAAACCTTCAATAGCATCAGATGCCCAACCAGCAGTTTCAAGACCGCTCATTAAGGCAGAAATCATGGTCAACCCAATAGTCCAACCATATACGCAACGACGACCGCCAAAAATATTATCACTTAAGGCTAACAAGATAATAACAATCGTCAACGGGTACAATAACATCAACACTGGAATAGCTGCACTAATGATTGTTTTCAATCCGAACAGCCCAAGTGCAAATGCAGCCGCAGAGAATATGACAACATACATTTTATAGCTAATTTTGCTATATAGTTTGTGGAAATATGTACTACAAGAAGTAATAAGACCAATACTTGTACTCAAGCAAGCTAATAGAACGATGATAGCCAAAATAATTTGACCAGTTCCCCCAAAGAGGAAATCAGCACTAGCTGTTAACACCGGTGCACCTGTATCAAACAAGCCAAATCGCTCTACGCTTGTAGCGCCGATGTTCGCAATGAATATATACACAATGCCGAGTAATGCTACCGCAATAGCACCAACCTCCATCACAGTTTTCGTAATAATATCGCGAGATGTAGCACCTGTAAGGCGTACAAAATCGATGACGAGAATAGCAAAAACCACAGAAGCCAATGCATCCATTGTATTATAGCCATCGAGGAAGCCTTGCAATACGGCTATACCATTAGTCGCGTAAGCTGGTTGAGGCACCGCATATGCCCCAATCGGTGTAACAAAAGATTTGATAATCAATAGCAAAATTACAAGTAATAATGCAGGTGTCAAAATATTGCCAATACGATTAACAAGCTTTTGAGGACTAATCGATAGCCACAAGGATATTCCAAAGAATATGGCGAGGAATAACGGCTGCATATCCAAAGTCATGCCCTGCAAAAATGGCTTGATTGCAATTTCATAAGCAACGGTACCCGTTCTTGGGGTTGCAAACATTGGCCCAATACTTAAATATAAGGCAACTGTATAAATAAGACCATATATAGGATGTACACGACCTGCTAGTTCCTCAACGTCTTTACATCCGGAATAGCCCATGGCCATAACGCCAAGTAACGGCAACCCTACGCCAGTTAATACGAAACCAGCTAATGCCCATCCTACATTAGACCCTGCGTGTTGACCTAATGCGGCCGGGAAAATAAGATTTCCCGCACCAAAGAATAGGGCGAATAACATCATGCCTATGGCTAAATAGGCGCGCAGTGATAGATTTTCTTTTCCATCCATAAGGTTATCTCCCTTCGTACTACACTATCATATTAGATAACATTATATATGATAGTGTACTCCGGTTCAATAACAAAATCGAATTATATCAAACTTTCATTACACCTTGCGAATATTGACTTGTACGTCGTAGAACGTACTCCCCCATGCTTCATCAGTCGGTCTAGATGCAGTTACGGCATTAATCCCTACCCTATCATCACTGGATTGAGATTGCCACCATACGCCAAGGGTCACAAGTGTGCCTCGTTGTACTGTAGTATCTAGATATACTTTTATACGAACAGCCCCTCGATTGTTATAAATCTCTACGACGTCCCTATTATTAATGTTATATAATGTGGCATCATCTGGATGCATACGCAACTTCATTAATTCAGAATCATCAAATTCCAATTCACAGAAACTAGAGTCTAATATACGTATATCATTTCCGATAATCAACCAAAATGGTTCATCATCTCCATATGGTTCTGTATAAGTAATCAACGGAATCTGTTCTCGATGATTTAAAATTTCGATTTTTCCTGACGGCGTCTTAAAATTCATCTTATAATTATCCGGCAATGCTACTTCAACCAAGTCGCCACGTAAAATGGCATCTTGTTCGTCTTGTGAAAGTTTAGACGAATTGCGAACCATATGTTCAATTAGTTCTCGTTCTGTCATGGCAAAGAAAGGATCATCTAAGCCCATACGCTGAGCAAGTTCAGAAATAACTTGCCAATTAGACCTAGCTTCACCAACAGGAGGTATCGCTTGGTAGCTAGCCGCAATTGTATAGTGTCCGTAAGAATTAAAGATATCGTCAGATTCAGCAGAGCTTGTGGCTGGCAAGATAATATCAGCATATGCACAAGTATCTGTAAAGAAGCGTTCATGCACAACGGTAAATAAATCATCTCTCATAAGACCTTGTCTAACGAGATTTTGATTTGGCGCTGTTATAGCTGGATTTGATGAAAAGACATATAGACTGTGAACAGGCACCCCGCCACTAGTATCCTCTAATCCATGCTCTAGAAGTGCTTTAGGATTTGTCAACAAATCCCCTAGTAATATCATCGGCATCATCCGTTTAGACGGCGTTGGTGTATTAGGTTGTTGCATAAATGATTTATTAAAATATTGGCTACTACTAGAACTAGATAATAAGCCGCCACCTAAATGTTGCCATGCACCTACCACAGCCGGGAGTGCATTGATACACCGGCAGCTCATAGCACCATTACCATAGCGAGATACACCACTACCGAGACGGATAAACGGAGCCTTAGCTTTTGCATAGGCATGAGCTAGTTCTTCTATGATTTCAACCGATACACCACATATAGAGGAAACATATTCTGGAGTAAATTTAGGCAATACATCTCGTACTAGCTCATCATAACCTTGCACATATGCTTGAATAAATGCAGTATCCTCAAGGCCATCCCGATGTATGATATGCATCATCCCAAGAGCTAACGCACCATCAGAACTAGGCTTTACATACACATGATGTGTTCCTTGATCATAAGTATATGTTTTATGTGTATCAATAATCCATACAGAAGCACCATTTCGTTTTGCTACATTCACATCGTGTAATATATGTACATCTGTGGCCGTCGCATTAAGGCTCCATAATATAATCAAATCACTATGTTGTGCTTCTTGTGGTTTGATAGCTACTGTGTCTCCATAAACAGACTTAAATGCTGCTTGTTTCGCAGGAGAACAAATTCCTCTGTCTTGACTAGTAGCGCCAATACAACGGAAGAAATAATCCGCTGCAGGACTATTTACAGCCCCCATGGTCCCCGCATAGGAATAACGAAGAATACTTTCACTACCATAGGTATTAATAGTATGGTTAAAATTTTCTACAATTCGCGCTAAGGCCTCGTCCCATGAAATGGATGTAAATTGATCTGGACCAATACCTTTTTTGCCAATTCGTCGTAATGGTGTCGTCAAACGTTTAGATGAATGAATAACACGCTCATAATGAGCCATCTTAGGGCATAATGTACCTCGTGTGAAAGCGTGCTCTCTATTACCACGGACTTTTATTACTTTATTGTCATCAACTGTAAGTATAAGCCCACAAGCATCTGGGCAGTCATAAGGACATACGCTCTTACATTCTTTCATATAAGCACCTCGCTTGCCATCATATTTATAGCAGTAATTTTATATGTATATTTATAGTATCATACATACACCACTATATCTGTAACCAAATTAACGAATATCGATATTTTTTAAACTTTATATCAATGAATACATTGTATATCAATGCATATACCAAAATTACTTATCAAAATAAGTGTGTGACGTTATAACTTTTATTAATGTGCACCATGTAGATACACAATGAATATCGATGCTTTTCAGTATTTATTTATAGTTTCTCCCCTACAATACAAACAGATGAGCAACGCATAAAAGTACTATTTTTTACGTTCAGGAATGCATTCATTCCTAAAAGTCATAGTCTATAATTTCAAGTTATTATCGATTATTTCGGTACTTTTTGTTAACTTATGTGATAAATTTCACGTAAGTTATGCAAATTATGTAATGCATTAAGTTATGTAAAACTATTCAATATCTCTATTTTGTGTGCTATACTGACATTGTCATTTGAGAGGATATAGAACTCACCAGACATCATATCACATTCATTGATATAACGGAGTGGGGTCAACTATATCAGGTCATATTTTCTGAAAAGAGGTTTTAACAATGGCAGAAGCTAAAAACACTGTACTTTTCCCTTATGAAACACTTCACAAACTTTGCATGGACGCTTTCCAAAAATTCGGTTTTTCCGAAAAAGAAGCTGACATCATTCAAGACGTACTTTTGACTTCCGACTTGTTCGGCATTCAAAGCCATGGTATGCAACGTATGGTTCGTTACCACAAAGGTATCACTAATGGCTTGATCAAAATCGACGCAAAACCTGAAATCGTAAAAGAAACTCCAATCTCCGCTGTTATCGATGGTCATGATGGTATGGGTCAACTTTTGGGCCACAAAGCTATGGAAATGGCTATCGAAAAAGCTAAAAAATCCGGTGTTGGTATCGTAT
>CAJMLW010000008.1 GCA_905214495.1 uncultured bacterium
GTCACCCAAAATTAGGCACAGTACCGAAGTCCACTGACGTGCATATTTTTCATACTTAGTAATTTTAACAAAAAAATATTCTAAAAGCAAGTAAAGAGTCAGTAATTACAAAAGAATTACTGACTCTTTATATCATAGCATATATCTACAATAAAAGACTTATGATTTTTACTCGAATCTAGATATATTTTATATTAGTTATTACGTATTGCTTCGATCATCTTCGCTCTATCAGGAGCCCCAAATACAGCAGATCCAGCAACTAACATGGTAGCACCTGCATCCTTAATTGGTATGCAAGTAATATCGTTAATACCACCATCAACCTCTATAACAGCATCATTATTACCAGCCGAATCCAATAAAAGTTTCGCTTGTTTTACTTTTTCTACAGCCCGTGGAATAAAGGATTGTCCTCCAAATCCTGGATTGACGGACATGATTAAAATCATATCCAAGTCTCCGGCCACATCTTCTAACATCGAAACTGGTGTCCCTGGGTTAAGCGCAACCCCTGCTTTCATACCAGCGGATTTAATCTGCTGTATCAATCGGTGCATATGAGGAACTGTTTCTTGATGAAAGGTAAAGTACTCAACACCAATTTTTGCATATTCTTCAACATAATCAGCCGGATTAGTGACCATCAAATGTACATCAAAAGGCAATGCAGTATGTAGGCGGATAGCTTTTACAATAGGTGCACCAAATGTAAGATTAGGCACGAAATGTCCATCCATAACATCGATATGAAGATAATCAGCACCAGCAAGTTCAACACTTTTAATTTCATCACGCAATATTGAAAAATCTGCGGATAACATAGATGGAGCTATTTTAATCATTTTAAAACCTCTTTCTTTGGTTTTGTATATCTTTTCGAATATTCGCGTACGCATCATAGCGACTTTCAAAAATTTTATGATTTGCCAAAGCCTCCTTGATACCACAAATCGGTTCATGCTCATGATAACAAGGATTAAATTTACAAGCTTCAACATAATCAGAAAATTCAGGGAATAGTGTAGGTAATCGTTCTAATGTAATATCAGTAAATTCAATAGAACTAAAGCCAGGTGTATCCATGATAAATGAATCAGCATTTAAACTAAACAATGAGGCATGACGTGTTGTATGCTTCCCACGTTTAATCTTATCGCTTATCTCACCCGTCTGGAATGCAAATTTTTCATCCACTGCATTTAATAGGCTACTTTTACCAACACCGGAAGGTCCTGCAAAAGCAGTAACCTTGTGTTGCAAATGATTACGTAATTCATCAATACCGATATGATTTATGGCAGATGTAGTGATAACATGATATCCAATCGATTTGTACTTATCGATTAATACATCTGTCGATGCATCACCGACATCGTACTTATTTATGCACAAAATGACCGGTATATCAGCATGTTCAATCATTACTAACATTTTATCGAGTAATAACTCATTAATGTCAGGATTATAAGAAGCAACAACAAGGATAACTTGGTCGATATTAGCGACAGCAGGACGTATCATTGAATTGTGACGTGGCAAGATAGTCTCAACGAATCCATCGTCTGAAAACTCTACACGATCACCTACAAGCAAACTATATTTCGACTTTTTAATACGTCCCCGCACCTTACATTCATGAATGGTTCCAAATTCATCTTGAATATAAAAGTAACCATTCATATTTTTAATTACAATACCTGTACTCATACGGCCTCTACAACGCAGTGTCTTGAACTAATGCACCATTTAGGTACACCTGTATTCGAACATTGCCAACACCAGATACATTTTTTACGATACGGTCACCAGGTTTATTTGTATCATCGTATATAACGGAAGATCCATCATCATCCTTTACGACAATTTTGACTTCTTGATTTTTAGAACCAGACGGTACAGTTATATCTACAGTCCCTTTCGTTCTATTAGAAGAGCTTTGCTTAGAGTCGTCTTTTTTAGAAGAATCTCCCTTTAATTCAGTAGCTAAGTTTAAGCTACTACCTTCAGAAACCTCTTCACCAGCTTTTATACTTTGTTCTGTAACAATTGATTTATCATCTACTGAACCAGCAATCTGATTAACACCAATATTGTTAGAGCTCAATACTTGGCGAGCATCTTTCAAGGTCATACCAACGAGATCTGGCATTTTAACCTTCTTAGCTTGGGCTTTATTTACAACTAGATCAACAGTAGTGCCTTTGGATACCTTGGAATCACCAGAAGGACTTTGTGCAACTATAACATTATCAGGTTTTCCTTCAACAGATCCTTGTGTGATTTTACCCACAACTAAGCCTAAATCTTTAAGACGTTGACGTGCTTGATCTACAGTCAAACCAGAAAGATCAGGAACTGTAATATCACCAACACCTTTAGATACGACTAAATGTATAGTACGCTGTTCCTTAACTTTTTCCCCAGCACCAGGGCTTTGAGAAATAACTTGTCCTGCTGGAACATCTGTATTAGTTACCTCACTTGTGGATACGCGTAAGTGTTTATCTTCCAAAATATTTTTGGCCACTGAGACTTGTTTGCCTACTACATTTGGTACATCAACAGTGGTATTACTCCAAAAATTACCATAACTCAAGAATGCACCTAAAAATGCAATCAAGAAAATAACGGCAGCACCAAGAACTATATATTTTTGTGGTATAGATGCAATCTTACTAAGCATAGATTTCTTTTTTTTCTCATTAGGCGTAGAATCATCGATATCACTGAAATCATCTAATGTATCTGGATCTACAGCCGGAATCATTTGTGTCGCAAAATCGTATGGTTCATGACGTTGTGTTTTTCCCATCGTAAAGCCTTGAGATAGACGTAAGTCCCCCATCATTTCAGATATGGAATCAAATCGATCAACAGGATTTTTAGCTAATGCTTTCATCACAACCGCTTCTAACAATGGCGGTATCGAAGGATTATATCTTGTAGGTGGAATGACCTTTTCTCGTACATGTTTTAATGCTACTGCAATTGGTGTTTCCCCTTCAAAAGGAACCTTGCCAGTTAACATTTCATATAAAACGACACCTAAGGAATAAATATCTGTATTTCCATCTACAGGTTTTCCACTAGCTTGTTCCGGTGAAAGATAATGAGCAGACCCCATTATAGAATTTGTGTACATAACAGTGTTAGTAGTATTCATAGCACGAGCAATACCAAAATCAGTCACCTTTACACGGCCTGTATTTGTAATAATTACATTATGTGGTTTGATATCGCAATGAACAATTCCCATTGCATGAGCATGTTCTAAGCCCTCACCGATAGCAATAGTAATCTTAACTGCTTCATCAATGGATAATCGATGATGACGAGTAATATATTCTTTAAGTGTTTCTCCGTCTACATATTCCATAATGATATAATGCATGCCTTGATCATAGCCTACATCATACATATTCACGATATTAGGATGATTTAACTTGCCTGCAGCCTGCGCTTCTCGTTTAAATCGACTTACAAATTCATCGTCACTAGCAAAGTTTGAATGTAAAATTTTTATGGCTACTGGACGGCCTAATAAAGTATCTTCACCTTTATATACGTCGGCCATTCCGCCAACACCAATCTTGGTCAGGATACGATAGCGATTATCCAGCAATGTATCTTTAATCTTCATAATATTTATAACTCTCCATATCTAGATTAGATAGTTCCTACTATAATGGTAACATTATCACCGGCACCAGCATCATATACATCAGCAATCAATGTATTTAATACCTCTGTATTATCATCAATATTATGTAATACTTCTCGTATTCTTTCATCGCTAATATACCCAGATAATCCATCTGTACATAATAGAATTCGATCACCGGATTTTACAGGTAGTGTACCACTATCGACATGTAAATCTTCTTCAACACCGACGGCTCTAGTTAATAAATTACGTTGAGGGTGTACAATCATCTCTTCTTTTGTAATTTCACCAGCATCTAATAACTGTTGAACCATAGAGTGATCCGTGGTAATTTGCGTCAATTCATCATTTCTATAAATATAGAGTCTACTGTCGCCGACACTGGCCCAAAGTAGATTATCATCTACCTTAGCAACCACAACAGCAGTAGTTCCCATTCCACTAAGCCGTTCCTCTCGTGCCACACGATTAACTATGCGTGTATTCGCATGTAATATAGCATCAACTAAGGACGTTTCATTAATGGTAGGAGTAGATTGTAAATATTCTTTTATTTCATCAACAGCATAGGTGCTGGCGATTTCTCCGCCTCTATAGCCTCCCATGCCGTCAGTAACAGCACAAATATTATCACTAATAAAAAAGCGATCTTCATTCTGTTTTCTGACTAATCCAATTTTACTTAAACCTACGATATTATTCATGAATCTCCTCTTTCCGACCGTGGGCTACTTTTAATTGTCCACATGCGGCTTGAATAGCATCGCCCATTTCTTTACGAATTGTAACAGAAACACCATAAGAAGCGACAATATCCTTAAATATGTTCATATGTTTACTAGAAGGTTTATACAAATTAATATGTTCATTTCCATTTACAGGAATAAGATTAACGTGACAATTAGGAAATGCTTTGCCAATTCTTCCTAATTCATGAGCTTCCTCTAAGGATGCATTAATTGAATCTATTAAAATATATTCAAATGTTATACGTCTCTGTGTTTTTTCATAATAATATTTTACAGCATCTAAAACCTCGTCTAATTTGTATCGAGATCCAACAGGCATAATCTTACGACGTGTTTCATCTGTTGTAGCATGTAAAGATAACGCTAATGTAATCGGAAGATCCTCATCTGCCAATTTATAAATATTAGGAACCCAACCACAAGTAGAAATAGTCATTTTTCTATAACTAATATCAAATGTCATAGAGTCGTGAATAAGTTTTAACGCTTGCAATACATTGTCATAATTTTGTAATGGCTCACCAGCGCCCATGACAACTAAAGAGTGAATATCTTCTTGTTTTAAGGCACTAAAGAGAACAACTTGACCTACAATTTCAGGAACCGATAAGTCTCTAAATAATCCCCCCTGTGTAGATGCACAAAAAACACAGCCCATAGCGCATCCAACTTGGGATGAAACACATACAGAATTACCATAATGTTGCTCCATTAGAACAGCTTCAATTCTGCTATGATCAGCAAGTTCCAATAATAATTTCTGTGTTTTCCCATCGGGTGATACGGATTGAGTAATCACTTTAGGAATCGATACTATACAATTAGAATCCAACCAATCTCTCAAGGTCTTAGGGAATTGTGTCATATCTTGAAATACAAAAATATGGCGATGATATATATAATCAATCAATTGTTTTGCACGAAATTTTTGGATTTTATGTTCCTCAAATAACGCTTGCAATTCAACTAACGATTTACCCAACAATTCAATCATGAGTGCTCCCATTCAAAGCTAACAACTTAGTTAAGAAATACGTTGCATTTTTACCATAAAGAAACCATCCATATCATCTATTGGTGGATATGTTGTAATCATACCACTATTTGACTTAAGTGGGAAATCATCCGCCACAGGAATAATAGAAAACTCCTTATGTTTCTGTAAAAATGATTCAACCACCCCTTCATTTTCCTTGTAATTTAATGTACAAGTGGAATATATTAAATATCCATTTTCCTTAACAGTCATAGCAGCACGTTCTAAAATCGCTAACTGTAAAGATGGTAATTCTGAAAGTATAGATTCTTGTTTACGCCAACGCATATCTAGTTTCTTTTGAAGTATGCCTAACCCAGAGCAAGGGGCATCTACGAGGACTCGATCAAAATACGAATTCCATGAATTTGGTAATTTTGTGGCATCCTGTACTTTTGTATGCACAATAGAAGCCCCTAATCGTTCAGCATTTAAATTCATCAGTTCAATCTTATGTTCATGTATATCACAACTCATTAAAGAACCTACATTATTCATTAAAGTAGCCATATACATAGATTTACCACCTGGTGCAGCACAACAATCTAATATACATTCGCCAGGTTGAGGATTGACAAGACGTGCTACTAGCATAGATGCCTTATCCATAAATGTAATATAGCCATTTATAACGGCTTCGGATTTTTCAAGACTACCACGATGACTATTAATATAAATAATATCATCATAATTAGTATCTTGTGTAACATCCCATCCTTGTTCATTTAACAACGTTAAACATTGTGGAATATCAATAAGAATCGTGTTGATACGTGCAGTCAATTTAGGTTGTTCATTAAACCATGCACATAAATCCTCGGTTTTATCACGACCAAACTCACTTATCCATAAATTGATAAGCCAAAGAGGAATATTGTAAATGAAAGAAATAGCTTCTATATCATTAGCTGCCAAATCTTCAATACCAATACTATCTTGTTCTCGTATAACAGATCTCAATATGGCATTTACAAAGCCAGATAAACCTCGTGTTAATTTCTTCGCTAATTTAACTGATTCATTAACCGCCGCACTTTCCGGTACCTTATCCATATAAATAATCTGATAAATACCGAGTCGTAAAATTTCTACGACCATAGAGGACAATTTTTTTATAGGACGTTTGGCAAAATGTACGATAATAGCATCTAAATAATTGCGTCTACGCACTACACCGTATACAAGTTCTGTAAAGAAGCGTCTGTCTAAGTCAGATAGATTATATTTTGAAATATAGTCCTGTAAAACAATATTAGCATAGGCACCCTTACGATTGATATCAGATAATGCCTTCACAGCCAATAATCGTATATTCTGTTTTTGTCCGTTTTTAGCAATTTCGTTCATAGTTATCCTTATCAATCAGTAACTCTACAGCATCTTTTACCTTGTTAATATCAACAGTTGTATTACAACAAGGTCCATTAGGGCGTTCATTTAATACTCCGATGACAGGAATAGGAAATACATCAGCCATACCACTAGCAAGATCTCGTTCACAAGCTATAGCAATAATAGCTTTAGGCTTTGCCTCTTTAACCTTCATACGTGCCAATGTGCCACCAGTGACAACTATAAATTGACAACCATATTCCTTTGCGATTTTCAATAACCCTCCTACCTGACAGCGACCACATTGCTTACAGTTGTATACATCATGTGTCACCTTATGAATACAGGTGTTCTCTTGAAGACAATGAGGTGTTAATAGAAGGATACGTTCAGGAGGTACTTTATATAAATTCATAACCACTAGATGATTAATTAAATCAATCATAGCTTGACGTAATTCATCTTTTTGTATGCCTATGAAAGCCTTTCCTAGCCCTAATGATAATGGGAAAAGTAAATAAATAAATCGATTAGCTATTCGTAAAACTATAGGATGAATATATCTAAAACCTAGAGAAGCAATAGCTAGAACAAACCAAAGTACCCAAATACCTAATATTAAGAGTCCACCTATACTTTCACTAATAAAAGCTAAGTTGTATGATATTCTTTCTAATCCTGGCCAAACTATATACATTGAAAAGCCGATGATTATTGAAATGAATAAACAAGATAGAGCAGATAATTTTAAATATAAAGGGTATCTTTTGTAAGATATATTACACTTCGTCAAATGCAATACCACCTTTAATTTGGTGACCATTAATAAAATCTTGGGCACTAATACGCTTTTTATTTTCTGGTTGTACCTCTGTAAGGAGAATAAAACCTTGATCACCAGTCGACACAACAAGTTCCTTTGCTGTATGAACTATAGTTCCAGGAGGTGCAAATTCTACAAGAATCTCATTGTTATTTACAAAAATTGTGGCCATCTTATTGTTTACAGATGTAATCTCAACCATTTGAGCAGACCAAATCTTTAACCGTTTTCCCTGCAAGAAAGAATAACAACCAGGTGATGGATTTAAAGCACGAATTAAATTGACAATTTTATGTGCTGGCTGATGCCAATCAATGAGTCCCATTTCTTTAGTAATTTTAGAAGTATGGCTAGCTAAATTGTCATCTTGAGGATTTGCCTTAATGTCCCCTTTCACCCATTTATCTAAAACTGGGGAAATAGTACGTGCCCCTAATTCAGCAATACGTTCAAATAAAGTACCAGTTGTTTCATTTGGAAGTATATCAATTTCTGCAATGTCGATAATATCTCCTGTATCTAAACCATCATCCATATGCATAATGGTAACCCCTGTTTTTGTATCACCATTCAAAATAGCATAATGGATAGGTGCTGCCCCCCTATATTTTGGCAATATAGATGCATGGATATTAATACAACCATATTTAGGTAAACGAATAAGCCATGGTGGTAAAATCTTACCATAAGCAATTACAACGATAACGTCTGGTGTAAGATCAATCAATTCCTTTTGAACAGCATCATCACGTAATGTTATAGGTTGATACACAGGTAAACCCAAAGATAACGCAGCTTCTTTAACAGGTGGCATTTGAATCTGTTTGCCACGTCCCTTTTGTTTATCGGGTTGGCAATATACACCTACTATAGAATGACCAGCCTCAACTAATGCGCGTAATGTAGGAACAGAAAAATCTGGCGTGCCCATAAATACTATGCGTAATGGATTATTGTTAGACAATTTCCTTTTCCTCCGGATGATCTGCAATACGACGTAAGTTTGTAGCTTTTTCAATAAACAAATGACCTTCTAAATGATCTATTTCATGTTGAAAAATTCTAGCCAAAAAACCTTCAGCTTTAATCATAACTTTTTTATTATGTGGATCGATACCTTTTACGGTAACCTTTTCAAAACGTTCCACATCTCCAAAATAACCAGGTACACTTAAACAGCCTTCTAACCCAATTTGACTTCCTTCACCATGAATAATTTCAGGGTTGATAAGCGCTATTAATCCACTACCAGCATGATCATCAACTACTATGATACGTTTGGATACATTAACCTGCGGTGCTGCCAATCCAACGCCTTCCGTTTTATACATTGTATCGGCCATATCTTCTATTAAAGCACGCATTTTCTTATTTACATGTTCTACGGGTTCTGCAACCTCTTTTAATACGGGATGTCCCGCTTTGACTACTTCAAGTACTGCCATATACTCCTCTTATCAAATAGGGTCTACATCGATAAGTAAACCTTCCTGTGTAAAAATCCAAGAATTATATATATAATCTTTTAGGGCATCTAAATTTTCTCCGCGAATCATAATCGATAAACGATACATATCGCGAATCTTTTTTATGCCTGCTACATAAGGACCATTAACATCAATCGATTGTGATTTAAAATTTGATTCCAAATCATCTACAATTTTTTGAGCGATAGATTCAGCCATCTCTTCCTTCGTATGTCTTATAACCATATAAATCATTTCACGAAATGGTGGATACCCTAAGTCCTTACGATTTACTATTTCTTCATTGTAAAAGCCCAAATAATCATGAGCCTTACTTTTTATTATAGCATAATTTAAAGGATTATATGTTTGTATAACAACACTGCCGACCTTGTCACCACGACCCGCTCGTCCTGATGTTTGTGTTAGTAGATCAAATGCTCGTTCAGATGCTGAGTAAACAGGTATATTTAAGACAGAATCAGCCGTCAATATACCTACAGCTGTTACATCCTTAAAATCATGTCCTTTAGAAACCATTTGGGTTCCTAATAAAATATCATATTTATGGTTACCAAAATCTTGAAGAATTTCTTCGCCCATATCTTTATGCTTAGTTACATCTTGATCTAAACGCGCAATACGAGCGCCTTTAAAATGTCGGCGTAATTCTTCTTCAACTTTTTGTGTGCCAGAACCAAAGAATTTAATTCTTTTACTATGACATTTGGGGCATACTGAAGGAATGGGTTCATGGTGCTCACAATAGTGACACCGCAACTCTTCACCGGCTTGATGATACACCATGGCAACCTCACAATGAGGACACATAATCGTTTCACCACAATCACGACACATGACAAATGTGCTGTAGCCACGACGATTTAAAAGAATAATCATCTGATTTCCATCCGCTAATGTATGCTCAATAAGACGTGTCATAGCATTGGAGAACACCGAGTAGTTGCCATGAATCATTTCTTCTTTCATATCTACAATTTGAACATGTGGCATCGGTTGATCAAAGATACGGGTTGGTAACTCTAATAACTTATATTGTCCTTGTAAAGCCTTGTAATACGATGTGATAGCAGGCGTGGCAGAGCCTAAAATAACAGGGCAATTATGAGCCATTCCTCGCCATAATGCGACATTTTTTGCATTATAGCGAATCATATCTTCCTGCTTATAAGACGTATCATGTTCTTCATCTAATACAATAAGACCAATGTCTTCAGCAGGTGCGAAAACAGCAGAACGAGCCCCAATAATGATATGACTATCCTTCCTTCGTATACGTTCCCAGTTATTATTCCTTTCACTAATAGTTAGTTTACTATGGAAAACAACGACTTCATCACCAAAAGTAGAAACAAAACGACGAACAATCTGATCCGTTAATATAATTTCAGGAACCAGAATAATGGCGGTTTTACCTTTTCCTATACAACGAGCAGCAGCTTTTAAATAAATTTGTGTTTTACCACTACCAGTTACACCATGCAAAAGGAATGTTTTATACGATTCAAGGTCCATCATCTGCTTAATCGGTTCATATACAATTTGTTGTGCTTCAGTTAACGGAATTGTTTCTTCACCACTCAACAATTCGGTAAAAGAAGTTTTTGTATCTTTAAAGCGTTCTTCAATATGAATGCCATGCTCTTCACCGACCTGTTTAATGACCATATACGAATAGCCTTTGGCTCTTAATAAAGATTTAGGAGCCCCACCTACTTCGATGAGATAATTAGCCAACTCACGTTGCTTGCGCTTCTTGGGACTTAATTGATCAATCTTAAACTCTGGCGTTACAACGAGCCATTCTTCTTTTGGTGCATCGTAAGATTTTAATGTTTTATGCACAGTAAAAAGACGTAAAGCATCTCCAAAAGAACACAAAAAATAACGACTAATTTTCTGTGCCGTATCCATCATTTCCCGAGTAAACCAAGGATCACTATCAAGAATATCTATTATAGAACGCAAATTAAATGTTGGTTTCTCTAATAGTTCTTCATACCCAATAACGATGCCCTCTTCACGACTACCACCTAAGGGAACTAATACACGAGTCCCTGCTTTCACATCACCAAATTTCTCCGGTAACAAATAGCTTAACGGTTTATGTAATTGTTTGGCAGGTCTATTAATAATAATACTTGCAACGCGCATTAGTTCACCTCCTCTAATCTAATTATTATAACATATACTAGAGGAGATAAAAAAAGACTTAGTAGACAAGTCTACTAAGTCTTTACTATTATAAGCCAGCTTCGTGACGTAAAATATCAGCTTTATCAATACGTTCCCATGGAAGATCAACATCAGTTCTACCAAAGTGACCATACGCAGCCGTCTTACGATAATGAGGCTTTAATAAATCAAGCATTTCAATGATACCTGCGGGACGCAAGTCAAAATGTTTGCTTACTAATTCTTGAATTTTTTCTTCTGCAATCTTAGCAGTACCAAATGTATCAACTAAAATGGATACAGGTTTTGCAACACCAATCGCATACGCTACTTGTACTTCGCATTTATCTGCGAGACCTGCAGCTACAACATTTTTAGCTACGTAACGAGCTGCATATGCTGCGGAACGGTCAACCTTGGAAGGATCCTTGCCAGAGAAAGCACCGCCACCATGACGAGCCATACCACCATACGTATCAACGATGATTTTACGACCTGTTAAACCAGCATCACCATGAGGACCGCCGATAACGAAACGGCCTGTAGGATTAATGAAAAATTTAGTGTTTTCATCGATGAATTCTGCCGGAAGTGCTGCATCAATAACATAGCGTTTCAAATCATTTTTAATTTGCTCTTGTGTTACTTCTGGGCTATGTTGCGTGGAAATAACGATTGTATCAATACGTTTAGGTTGATTGTCAACATATTCTACAGTAACTTGTGTTTTACCATCTGGACGAAGGTATGTTAATGTACCATTTTTACGAACTTCTGCTAAACGACGGGATAAACGATGTGCTAAAGAAATCGGCATAGGCATATATTCAGGTGTTTCATTTGTTGCGTAACCAAACATCATGCCTTGGTCACCAGCGCCAATTTTATCATTGATTTCGCTATTACCATCTTTAGATTCTAATGCTTCGTCTACACCCATAGCGATATCTGCAGATTGTTCATCAATAGATACTAACACACCACAAGTGTCACAATCGAAGCCATATTTTGCACGAGTATAACCAATTTCTCGAATTGTATCACGTACTACACGAGGAATATCAACATATGTGCTTGTAGAGATTTCCCCTACAACATGGACTAAACCTGTAGTCACAAGTGTTTCACAAGCTACACGAGCCTTTGGATCTTTTTCAATAATCGCATCCAAAACAGCATCAGAAATTTGGTCAGCTATTTTATCTGGATGGCCTTCCGTAACGGATTCAGAAGTAAAAAACATATGTTTTTCTGCCATTTTTGCCTCCTATAATAAAAAAATCCCTCATGGTCTCTCATGAGGGAGACCCATCTATCAGTCCATGACTGTTGGAATTAGCACCTTCTTTTAAAAAGGGTTGCTGTAGCTTCAACGGGCCTTTCCCTCCACTACTCTTGATGAGTTAAGTTACGATTTAAATTGTATACCTTTTTTGTAGAAAAATCAAGTTAATCCATTTTATGTAACGCTAAATCATGTTCAGCTTTATGTAATGCGCTTTCAAATTTTCGATATAAATGATGACGTCCCAATATATCTAGAAAATCAGACTTGTACATCTCTCGACGTATATCATAGTTAATATCGCTTAATAATACTTCAATCCCACGATTCTTTAATTCCTCAATAATACCTTTCAAAATACGTAATCCTGTTAAATCAACAAAAGGTACAGATCCAAATCGAATGATTAAATATTTAGGATCTTTATGAATAGAATTAAGAGCTCTATCAAATGCAGATATAGCGCCAAAGAATAAAGGACCTTCTACGGTATAAACCATGATATCTGGATGTATCTCAATTTCATGCTTTTCTTGTTCAGATAATTCTTTACAGCTCATCACATGAACATCAATAGTCCCTATCATTTTACGCATAAATTGCAATACAGCTAACACAACGCCCACATTTACAGCTACGACCAAATCAGTGAAGATTGTCAAAAAGAATGTGAGAATCAAAATAATTTGATCTGGTCGTGGTGCTAGTCGCAACATCCGAATAAAACGTGGTACATCACTCATGTTATATGCCACGACAAATAAGATGGCCGCCATAGATGCCAATGGAATATACACAGCATAAGGAGCTAAGAATAAGAGAATAGCACCTAATACAATGGCATGAACAATACCTGCTATAGGAGAATTACCCCCTTGTCGAATATTAGTAGCGGTTCTTGCAATAGCACCAGTCGCTGCAATACCACCAAACAAAGGAGCAAAAATATTAGCTAAACCCTGTCCGAATAACTCTGTATTTGACTCGTGTTTTTGTCCACTCATGCCATCTGCTACCACTGCAGATAATAAGGATTCTATGGCTCCCAGCATGGCTATTGTAAATGCAGGGCCAATCAACGAAAAAATCTTATCTAAGGATAGATTAGGAAATGAAAATGATGGTAATCCTTGAGGTATTCCACCAAATGCGGTACCTATTGTTTGTACACTAGGAAATTGATAATATCCTTGGATTAGTGTAGCAATAATCATTGCTACGATAGGAGCTGGTACTTTTTTTACAACAGGAATCCTAGGTAGTACTAATAATAGTATTAAGCTAAATAAGGAAATTCCTAATGTAGGTAAATCAGAATTAGGTAATGATTGAAGCATCAACCAAAGTTTTTCGTGAAAATGTGGTACATACGGCAACGATGGAAAGCCAAAGAAAAATGGCCATTGACCAACCCAGATAGTAACACCAATACCAGCAGTAAATCCCATAATAACAGGCGCTGGTATATATCTTATCACATTGCCTAGTTTAGCTATGCTCATCAATAATAGCATGATGCCAGCCATCATAGTTGCTATCTGTAATCCATCAAATCCATAATTAACAACTATACTGCTTAATAAAACAATAAATGCTCCTGTAGGGCCAGCAATTTGAACTTGAGATCCACCAAACAATGATACAAATATTCCCGCAATAATAGCCGTATATATACCAGCTTGCGGTGTAACACCACTAGCTATAGCAAACGCCATAGCCAATGGTAATGCGACTACACCTACAACGAGACCAGCTAGAATATTATTTCCCCATTGAGATTTACATAACGAGCCTTGATGATATGCCTTTTGTATGGCAAACATGAAAAGAACACTTCTTTCTACAACTACAAACTATAGACAACATTACATACGCTATTTTACAGCTAACAATTCAATAACTTCTCCAATAATGTATCTAGCTAATTCTGATTTTTGCATATTTGGCATTATTTTAGGCTCTTTATTAGGATATAAAAAATATCCTTCATTCGTATCTACATTAAACCCAGCATTTGATTTGCTTACATCATTAGCTACTAACATATCAAGGTTTTTACGACGTACCTTATCCATGCCGTAATCTACAACATGTTCTGTTTCTGCAGCAAAACCAACTAGTAATTGATGGGTTTTATGCCCTCCCAGTCCTTTAAGTATATCCGGATTCTTTACGAGCTCTAAAGTCATAGATTCCATTTTTTTGATTTTTTGAGGCGCTTTATTAGCCACCCTAAAATCTGAAACAGCAGCAGCCATTATCACCACATCTGTTGATTCGTAATAGGAATTAACAGCCTCCTGCATAGATTCCGCAGAATCTACAGGCACATATTCAACACCTTTAGGAATTTCTAATGATGTAGGGGCACTCACTAGAATTACACGAGCCTTTTCCTTAACAGCAGCAGCCGCAATGGCATATCCCATCTTCCCACTAGATCTGTTACCTATATATCTAACAGGGTCGATATTTTCTTGTGTTCCACCAGCTGTAACAAGAACAGTCTTACCAGCTAATTTACCAGTCCCATCTAGAGAATGTAATTCTTCTGTCAACCAATTAACAATCTCTTCTGGTGCTGGCAGTCTACCCACACCTGTTACGCCACAAGCTAGCCAACCAGCATCGGGTTGCATAATATGGTATCCCAAAGATGATAAATCCTTTAAATTTCTCTGTACAATAGGATTATTGAACATCTCTGTATTCATGGCCGGACATAAAAATTTAGGTGCTGGCGTTGCCATAATTGTTGTAGTGAGCATATCATCGGCAATACCAGCTCGTATTTTACCAATTATATTAGCTGTAGCTGGTACCACAATATAGGCATCAGCCCAGGTTGCAAGAGCAATATGTTCTACATTCCAATCGTGGATTTCTTCCCACATATCAACAGCTACAGGATGACCACTAATTTCACCAAATGTCATAGGTGTCGCAACATGAGTAGCATTTTTCGTCATTACCACTTTGACCTCTGCCCCAGCTTTTCGCAAACGACTTACCACTTCAATTGCTTTATATGCAGCAATACCTGCTGAAACACCTACGATAATATGTTTTCCTTTCATAATTCTCCTTTTAAAAATTCCTTGTACAAAATGTACAAGGAATTTTGAGTAAAATTATTTAATACCTTCTTTAGTGCGTTTATATGTTACTTCACCTTCAGCAATTTCATAGAATGCTAAAGATACAGGTTTATCTGTATTATGAATATCTGTAGCAAGACATTCTTCACCATCGGTCAACTCGCGAGCGCGTTTAGCTGCTAGCGTTACCAATGTATATTTACTATCTACACGTTTTTCCAATGCTTTCAATGGAGGTTTTACCATCATACTATCACTTCTCCTTAGACTCTTGATATTGCTTATAAATATATTGAATTTGCTCTTTATTACGACTGATTTTACAAGCTTCAGCACGCAATATAGAAGCAACCTTTAATGACGCATCCTCTAAATCATCATTGACCACAATATAATCATAACGATGAGCTAATGCTAACTCAGAACATGCCAATGATAAACGCTTATCGATAACCTCTTTTGCATCAGTTCCTCGATTATGAAGACGTTCAGATAATTCGGTTAAAGACGGTGGCACAATATAAATAAATACGGCATCACTAAATCGCTCTTTAACTTGCATAGCACCTTGAATATCGATTTCAAGAAGTACATTCTTCCCTTCATCCAACAAATTCATCACATGTTGTTTTGGGGTGCCATAATAATTATCATATACCTTAGCATACTCTAAAAATGCATCATCTGACAATAATGCTTCAAATTCTTCTTTTGTGCGGAAGAAATAATTAATTCCTTCCTTTTCTCCAACCCGCGGTTCACGTGTGGTCATAGATACAGAATATACAAGATTAGGCATTTCACCTCGTATATTAGAACAAATCGTTCCCTTGCCTGCACCAGATGGGCCGGAGATAACAATTAATAAACCTCGATCTGCCATATTAACTCCTAAGCTTCTACAGTATCTTCATCGACTTCGTGTTGCACAATACGATGTGCCACCGTTTCAGGTTGAATAGCTGACAAAACGATTTGCCCACTATCCATAACGAGCACAGCCCGAGTTTTACGTCCATAGGTTGCATCTATGAGGAGACTTTTATCTCTTGCATCTTGAACCATGCGTTTAATAGGTGCAGATTCAGGACTAATAATAGCGATAACGCGATTAGCAGAAACCATATTACCAAAACCAATGTTTAGTAATTGGATACTCATAAATAGACCTCCTTACTCAATATTCTGTACTTGTTCTCTAACTTTTTCTAATTCACATTTCAATTGTACCACATGGTCTGTCAGTGTTATATCCATCGCTTTTGAGCCAATCGTATTAACCTCACGATTCATCTCTTGAATGATAAAATCTAACTTACGACCAATCGGTTCATCCATCTTAAGTGTATTTGTTAATTGTACCACATGAGACCTAAATCGGACAATCTCTTCCGTAATATCAGTTTTGTCAGCTATAATAGCAACTTCTTGTAGTAAACGATCTTCATTGGCAGTAAAGTCAAGACCTTCCACATAGTCCATCATTTTAGTTCGCAAATTTTCTTTATAAGCAATAACAGCATCGGCTTTATGACTGTTAATGTCTTCTATAATATTTGTCATTTGTGAAAGCCGGTGTAACAAATCTTGTTGAATATGAATTCCCTCAGATTGTCGCATCCTGACTAATGCATTAAGTGCATTAGTTGTAGTATCAGTAACTAAAGACTGAAGTACATCTTCTGTAACTTCAGAATCTTGGATTTGTACCCAATCATTGGATATGGCCATCACTGCCGATAAAGGTACCTCTTGAGGCTCCCTATAAAATCCTTCTGATACTAGTAAGTCTTGAATTTGATGTTTTAAAGAACTATTTATTATGAACTGTTTTTCTCTATCCCCTACATCCTGCAATGTTACACATACATCAACTTTACCTCGATGTATGTATTTTTGTATACATTTACGGATACTATGCTCTACAGAATTAACTTGTTTAGGACTTCGTATGTTGAGATCTAAAAATCTAGAATTAACAGATTTAATTTCTATGGTACATTGTAAACCATCTACTATTTGAGTTGCTCGCCCAAATCCCGTCATGCTATTCATGGAAGAACCTCCTTTTTATATATTGTATCATGAAATTTAAAGATATCTATTAATTATCTATGTTATACTAAACTATACATGTGAGTTACCAAATGAAAGGATCACCATGAATTTAGACGGGTTAACCATGTCTGTATTGGCCAGAGAATTAAATGAAAGCCTACAGAGTGGACAAATACAAAAACTTTATCAAGTAGATAAACACTCATTACTTTTTAAAGTACGTAATGCTAATCAAGACGTAAATCTGATGATAACTGTAGGGGCCAATCCCGCAATATATACATGTAAACCTATCCAAGATTTGCCCAAAGAACCTAGTTCATTATGCATGTTTCTTCGCAAACATATAGAGGGCAGCCGTATTACGTCTGTAGAACAAATTAACGGAGATCGTATTCTCTGTGTCCATATTGATAAGCTTGAAATGGATGGTTCCATCACATCAACATCGATATATATAGAACTTATGGGGAAATATTCTAACTGTATCTTTGTGCAAAATGATATAATTTTAGAATCTATTATTCATGTATCACCAATAATGAACAGAGAACGTTCAGTAGGTCCTAAGATGACATATGAATTACCACCTAATTCTAATCGTGTATCTTTACTAGATTTTAATGAGGAAGAAATATTAAATCTTCTTACATCCTTTGGATCTGGTACAGTCACTAATACTATACGCTCTCTCTTTAATGGATTTGGTAAATCACTATTAGATTATGTTCTAACATTATCTAATTTAGATGGCACCGAAGAACTAAAAGCCTTATCAGATGATGCAATTCAAAAATTATCAAGGGCTCTAGAAAATTTAAAAGAAAAATTATTAAACGCTAATCAATTATATGTCTATAAAAATGAAAATGGTAAAAAATTATATATGCCATTTCCAATGGAAACGGATTGTACATTAATAGAAACGTATCCAACCATCTCAAAAGCAATAGAACAGTCTATCGCTGACACTGGTTCAATTCATACGGCTGACAAGGAATTGGAACGTATTATAGCTAATGCTATAAAAAAAGAAGAGTTACGTCACAAAAAGATTAAAGATGAACTAGATGATACTAAAAAGATGGAAACCTATAAATTATATGGTGATCTTTTGATGATTAATAGTCATATACAAGCACACTATCAATCTTCTATTGACGTACAAAATTTACTTTCAGAATCAGCAGAAACTATAACAATTCCCTTAAAACCTGAATTGACCATTGTGGAAAATGGACAATGGTATTACAAACTATATACAAAATTAAAGAATCGGATTATTAGTGGCCAATACCAACTAGACCAAAGTACGATAAAATTAGAATATTACAGAACAATCTTATACAGTTTATCTTTAGCCACAACTAGAGAATCACTAGAAGAAATACGCCATGAATGTATGGATGCAGGCATTATTAAGAAATCTAAAAAACCTCTCTCCTATAAATTGGGAAAATCGAATTACATTCATCTTGAAATCCCAGAAGGCGAACTTTATATCGGACGAAATAACCAGCAAAATGAATACTTAACTCATCGTTTTGCAAAACCAAATGATCTGTGGTTTCATACACAGGATATTCAAGGTTCCCATCTTATTTTACGTACGAATCATGAACCTGATGATATGCTCATTTCACAAGTAGCAAAATATGCTGCCTATTTTAGCAAGGCCCGTCATTCATCAAAGGTTCCTGTAGACTATACATATATAAAAAATATCAAAAAAACACCTAAATCACCGTTAGGATTTGTGATTTTTAACACTCATCAAACAATGATTGTTGAACCAGAAAAACCACCTATGTATGAGGAATAACAAAACCCCCGATAGATACCTATCGGGGGTTTTCTCTGCAATCATTAGCATTATCTGTACTGATTACAATATATTATTGATTTTCAGCTTTTTGTTCACTTTGTTGCAAGCTTTCGCGGTTTTGACGAAGGCTTTCCAACGTTTTTTCTAAATTGTTTTCTACATATTTCAATACATCACCAGCATATTGAATAGAGCTAGATTTTAACTCTTCAGAAGATTGGTTTGCAGCATTAATAATTTGATTAGCTTGTTCTTGTGCTTGCTTAACAAGTTCACTTTCAGCAGTCAATTTAGCAATGTAATCTTTGGCTTGATCGATTAATGTTTCAGCTTGACGTTGAGCATCAGCCAATACTTTATCTTTTTCGGCCACAATACGACGAGATTCATCGAGCTCAAGTGGTAAAGATTCTTGAATTGCATCGATAATACGCATAATTTCATCTTCTTCAACCATACGTTTTGTAGTCATAGGAATACGGCTGCTAGATTCAATAAGAACCTCTAAATCTTCAAGTAATTTTTCTGTTTTCATACAATTCACTCCTATTATTTATTACCATCGATGTTAAAACGTTTTTCTAATTTTATCTTTACATCGTCAGGAACAAGTCCATCTAACTTACCACCAAATTTAGCTAACTCACGAATCCCTGTTGAGCTTACAAAAGAATATTTATTATTGGTCATAATAAACACTGTTTCAATATCATCATCCAAGTATTTTGCAAATAGAGCACGTTGAAATTCATATTCAAAATCACTAAGAGCTCTAAGTCCACGAATAATAATACTTGCATGTTTCGATTTAACATAATCGATAAGCAATCCACCTGTACAGTCGATTTCTACATTAGGAATATGCTTAACCGCATCGCGAATCATCTCAACGCGTTCTTCCATAGTAAACAATGAATTCTTATTAGGATTTGAACTTACAGCGATAATCAACTTGTCTACGAGACGACTACCGCGCTCAAAAATGTCAACGTGACCATTTGTAACGGGGTCAAAACTTCCTGGGCAAACTCCTATCCGCAAGGGTCTAACTCCTTTCACTATGTTTCACAAAGTATGAAACAAGGGTGTAACCAAATTTTTGTTCCTTTATACATTCCCATTCCTGTGGCATGGTGAAAGCCTCATCTTTATGATGTTCCAAGACTAAAACACCATCATCAGCTAATGCATCATGAGCCACAACAAAATCAATAGTCTCTTGTATAAAGCCATTTTCATATGGTGGATCAGAAAAAATATAATCGAACTGCTGGTCACCTATAAAATGTTTCAATTGTGAAAGTTTCTTAGGTATGATTTGAATTCGATCCAACACACGACAATGTTCCGCATTCTCTCGAATTAATTTACCAGTGCGATAATCAACAGCAATCGCTGATTTAGCTCCACGACTGAGCGCTTCAATGGCAACTGCACCAGTACCAGAAAATAAATCTAACACACGAGTACCATATATACCGCGATGCGCTAATACGTTGAAGATACTTTCACGAACACGATCCAAGGTGGGACGTGTATCCATCCCCTTCGGAGCTTTTATAGTATGGCCCTTTGCAGTGCCTCCAATAATTCGCATACAATCCTCACTAGATTATACTCATTAATTATAGTATATAAATACCTAAAATAAAAGTATCTTTTACAATTATGATACTTCGATTTTACTATCTCGGCCCATCAATTCTTGCAATGCTAATTGAGGGGACTTCTCTTCATATAATACCTCATATAGTGATTGTGTGATAGGCATTTCTACATGGTGTTTTATGGCCATATCACGAATAATAGATGTTGCAAAAAAGCCTTCTACCACCATATTCGTATGATTCATAATGTAGTCCATTGTTTTACCATCTGCTAGCTGTTGTCCTGCAGCACGGTTACGACTATGCTGGCTCATACAAGTGGCGATTAAATCCCCCATACCAGCTAAGCCTGCATACGTTTCTTTTCTTGCACCGAGTGCTAAACCAAATCGAGTCATTTCATGTAGGCCACGAGTTAGTAATAAAGCCTTACAATTATCTCCAAGAGACAATCCATCAACGATACCAGCAGCCAAGGCTATTATATTTTTAGTAGCTCCCGCTAATTCGACACCAATATAATCATCACTCGTATATATACGAAATTCTTTGCTGTGTAATGCTTGTTGTACCTTTTTACCGATGTCCATAGATGTCGTACCTACTACGGCAGCAGCTGGTAAGTTTCTACCGATTTCCTCTGCGTGATTAGGACCGGATAAAACAGTTAAATAACATCCGACAGAGGATAATTCCTCCTTCATGACTGTAGTCAATAACTTACCACTTTCCCGTTCTACACCTTTAGAGCATAACACGTATATTTGATCTTTGTGAGCATATCTTTTTAAATTCTGTAAAGCTGTGCGCACATGAATAGACGGTGTAACAATCAGTACGATATCAGCCTGTTCAATTGATGTTTGTAAATCAGAACTAATAATTAGTTCATCAGGCAATATTACACCAGCTAAATATGACTTATTTTCTTTGTACTTAATAAGTTCATCTTTAAACTCTGCGCGTCTACAATATAAGGTTGTATCATTTCCAGCCATTACAGATTTAATAGCGAGAGCTGTCCCCCAACTACCAGATCCGACGATGCAAACTTTCATATTACTCTCCTTTTTTGACGCGTTCTACCTTTAATTCTTTACCTGCTAGTAAACGAGATATATTTTCTCGATGACGTATAATAACAAATAATGCAGCTAGCGCACCAAATCCTACAAACCACCAGGATTCACCCATTACATACATCAATATAGGAACAAGCGCAGCAGCTACTATAGAACCTAGAGAGACTAATTTAGTGAAATATACAATGATGCCCCAAATAGCAAAACAAATAACTGCAACTATTGGAGATAATGCAATGAGTACCCCCAAACCAGTTGCAACACCACGTCCACCTTTAAAGCCAAGAAATACTGACCAATTGTGTCCAACCATGGCCAAAATGCCACCTAGAATCATATACATGGGATTTAAATGGAAAAACAAAAATACCCCAATGGCACCCTTTAATGCGTCACAGAAAAATACAGGAAGCGCTGCCTTTAAACCAATAACACGATATGTATTTGTAGCACCTATATTGTTTGATCCATATAGACGGACATCTGTATTGAAAAATAATTTACCAATAATGAGTCCGCTAGGAATTGAACCGATTACATAGGCTAATAACGCATACCCTATAATAGGCATAAAATCATTCACAACTTTCACCCTTACCCTTTGTACTTATTACTCTTCATCTTCACGTTTTTTACCGCGAAGGATTAATCGAATTGGAGTACCTTCGAAACCAAAACTTTCACGTAAACGATTTTCCAAAAAGCGCATATACGAGAAATGAATTAATTCGGGTTCATTTACAAATAGGATAAATGTTGGAGGCTTAACACTGGCTTGTGTCATATAGTAAATTTTTGGAATTCTGCCATTACGGGATGGAACTGGATTTACAGTTTGAGCATCTTGTAGTAATTGATTTAATGTACCAGTAGAAACACGACGATATTGTTGTTCTGATACGAATTTAAGCATATCAGCTAAACGATGAATACGTTGTTTTGTCAATGCAGAAGCAAATAGAATTGGTGCAAATTGCAAGAATCCTAATTCATCATAAATATCTTCAGTGTATCTCAATGTAGTTTTATCATCTTTTTCTACAAGATCCCACTTATTAACTACAATGATAACACCCTTGCCAGCTTCATACGCATAACCGGCAATTTTTTTATCTTGCTCTGTAACGCCATCAACGCCATCTAATACAAGTACAACAATATCAGAGCGATCAACGGAACGAAGAGAGCGAACAATGCTGTACCGTTCAACAGCTTCATCAATCTTGGATTTACGTCTCATCCCTGCCGTATCGATAAGTACGAATTTTTGATCACCATGTGTCCAATGCGTATCAATGGAATCACGAGTAGTGCCAGCTACATCGGAAACTATAACGCGATCTTGTCCTAATAGTGCATTGGTCAATGATGATTTACCTACATTAGGTCTACCGATGATGGCCACATGAATGGTATCTTCCTCATCTACATTAGTTCCTACCGGGGGGAAATGTTTAACCGTATCATCTAATAAATCACCTAGATTCATTAAATTCTTTGCAGAAATGCCAATTGGATCACCAAGTCCCAAATTATAAAACTCATAAATATTAGGTTCTTGATTTACACTGTCAATTTTATTCACTACAAGAACTACTGGTTTTCCACTAGTACGTAAAATATTGGCCACTTCTTCATCAGCTGGAACAATACCTTGCTTGCCATCAACCACAAAGAGGATTACATCAGCTTCTTCAATAGCAAGTTCAGCTTGTAAACGCATCATTTTAGGAATGACATGACTATTCTCTGTTACGAACTCGATACCACCTGTATCAATCATTGTAAACTCACGATTAAGCCATTCTGCATCGAAGTAAATTCTATCTCGTGTAACTCCAGGTATATCCTCGACGATAGAAATTCGTTTATTAACAATGGCATTAAATAATGTAGATTTACCTACATTTGGACGACCAACTACGGCCACTAATGGTTTTGCCATACTTTCACCTCTTTTATTATCTATATACATTAATTCATTTTATCATATTAAAGGGAATGTACGCAAAAAGGCTAATCAAGGAAAACCTTGATTAGCCTCATTAAAAGATTCTGAATTATTCAGCGTCTTCTTCTGTTTCTTTTGCTTCCATCAACTCAGTCAAAGCCAAGCCCAATTTCTTTTCATCTTTGTTAAGAGAAATGATTTTAACTTCAACTTCTTGACCACGGTTCAAGTAATTTTCAACTTTCGCATTACGTTGTTTTGTAATTTGAGAAATGTGAAGTAAACCTTGAATATCATCGTTAACAGCTACAAATGCACCGTAAGCTACCAAACGAACAACTTTACCAGTGATTACATCACCAACGTGTAAAGTTTCTTCAGCAACATCCCATGGGCTCTTAGTTAAAGCTTTCAAGGACAAGGATAATTTGTTGCTTTCAGGGTCAAAAGATTGCAATTTAACTTCGATTTCTTGGCCAACGGAAAGAACATCTTCCACTTTTTTAATTTTTTGCCAAGAAATATCAGAAATATGAAGTAAACCTTCAATACCACCGATATCTACGAATGCACCATAAGGCATGATTTTACGAACAATACCTTTATAGTTTTCACCAACGTTGATATTTTTCAATGCTTCAGCTAATTTTGCTTGACGTTCCACTTCAAGTACTGCACGGCGGGAAAGAACCAAACGGTTTTTCTTTTCGTCGATTTCAAGAACTTTTGCTTCGAATTCATTACCAACCAAGTTGTCCAAAGATTTTACGAAATGCACATCACCTTGGGACAATGGAATGAAACCACGAAGGGATTTTACTGTTACCACCAAGCCAGCTGGGATAGCATCGATACCTTTACATACGATAGGTTCGTCTTTTTCTTGAGCTTCGATAACATATTGCCAATCTTCATCTTTAGCCAAACGAGTCATGGAAAGATAAATAGGATTATCTTCTTTGATGTGGTTCATGATAACTGCTTTAATTTCATCACCATTTTTTAACACATCTTTGGCAGAGTTTGGTGCTGGATAAGAAATTTCAGTTCTATTCAAAATTGCTTCAGTTTTGTAGCCAAAAGATACCCATGCGCGTTCATCTTCAACTTGTACTACTTGACCTTCTACAACGTTTCCTTTCTTAAATTCTTCTTGACCTTCTGCTGCTAATAATTCTGCAAAATCTTTCATTGTCTCAATGACCTCCTTAATAATCCAGTCGGGAGTCGATGCTCCTGCTGTTACTCCTACCGTCTGTACTCGGTTAAACCATTCCAGTTGTAATTCAGTAGAAGTTTCAATGTGATATGTCGTACATCCAACGTCTCGACAAACCTCTGCCAATCGGTTCGTATTGCCGCTGTTCTTACCACCTATCACAATCATAAGATCTACGTTACGAGCTAATTCAACGGCAGAATTCTGACGTTCCTGAGTTGCATTGCATATCGTTTTGAAAATCTTAAGATTCTTAGATTTTTTCTCTAATATCTCTATTATACTGTTAAATTTGAATTGTGAAAAGGTCGTTTGAACAACTACACCCATTTTTTCAACAACTTGTAGATTTTGGGCGGAATCTTCATCTTCGATGATTATTCCCTTATTATTGGCCCATAAATTAATGCTTTTAACCTCAGGATGGTTTTTTTCGCCTAATATAACTAGTGTCATGCCATCTTCAATAACAGATTTAGCATCTTGTTGAGCTTTTTTCACATGTGGGCATGTAGCATCTACAATGGCTAGACCTTTTTCTTCAGCCTCTTCATAAATGGCAGGTCCTACACCATGAGAACGAATAATCATTGTGCCTTCATCGATATCAGATACTTCTTGGATGGGGCTAACCCCTTTACTTTCAAGACGATTCACGACTTGAGGATTATGAATAATGGGACCTAATGTATAGCTTTTCCCCTTACCATTAGCAGCTTCATTGGCCATTTCAACAGCACGTTTTACACCATAACAAAAGCCATGATTTTCAGCTAAAATTATTTCCATAACGTCTCCTCTATGCGATTTTCATGATAGGAATCAATCATGCGTTGAATTTCACCCTTTACGCGATCATTAACCTCTTTGATAGCCTCAGGTGTCGGTTTAGCTTTACTAACAGGTACCTGTTTACCAATGATGCACGCCACTTGGTTTCTCTTCATATCATGAGAGCCGATAATGGCAACTGGGGTAATACCAATTCCTGTACGCAATGCAATGGATGCGGCCCCATCGTGAAAGCGTCCTAATTTACCATTCTTTTGACGATTACCTTCTGCAAAAATACCTAATACTTTATTATTCTTTAATAGTCCTAAAGCATGACGAATTGCTATCTTATCTATAGCTCCACGGTTTAAAGGAAATGCACCAAGCCAGGTACAAAAGAATCTTGAAATTGGATTTACAAATAATTCCTGTTTTGCCATAAAGTGTACATGTCTTGGCAATGCATATCCACAAATAGGTGGATCGTTATTACTTAAATGATTTGGCACCACAATAACTGGGCCTTCCATAGGGAAATTATCGCGACCATATACCTTTAATCCAAAGCCGACCTTATAGCGCAACCAAAAGGCAGTTCGCCAAAGCCATGTAGAAAATTTGTTCATTTAGATTCGCTCCTGTACTAGATGTAATATACGTTCTACAGTTTCATCAAATGTCATTTCGCTGGAATCGACCAATACAGCATCCTCTACCTGAATCAAAGGAGATTCCTTTCGATTTTTATCCATATCATCACGTTGCATAACACTTTCTTTAATATCCTCTAACGTTTGTTCGTTAACTGTACCTTTCACTTCTAAATAACGGCGCATAGCACGAGCCTCTACAGAAGCGGTTAGATATATTTTTAATTCCGCATTAGGTAATACGACGGAACCGATATCACGTCCATCCAATATAACGCCACCAGCTTCTGCCATAAGTCGTTGTCGTTCAACCAAATATTGACGCACACCTTTGTATGAAGCCACTATAGATACAGCATTGTTCACTTGTGGCGTTCTGATAAAATCAGTCACATCTTGACAAGCAATAAAAACCTTACATGAATCATCACTGGCCTCCATAGTAAGATCTAATTCTGGTAATAATGCTTCCACTGCCGTTTGATTATTTACATCAATATGATTATGCAATACAGCCCATGTAACAGAACGGTACATAGCACCTGTATCGATATAAAGATACCCCAGTTTTTTTGCCACTATTTTAGAAATAGATGATTTTCCAGCGCCTGCTGGGCCGTCAACAGCAACGGCAATTTTATGTGTATTCATAATTCCCTGTATCACTTTCACAAATTATATAAAATATACTATTCAATCATACAGCGTAAAAGGTCTCTATTAAAACGCTTCAGGGTGAGTTATATGCATAGCTGCTACATATCCTGTAGAAAAGGCAGCCTGTAGATTATATCCACCTGTAAAAGCATCAATATCCAATACTTCACCTGCACCATATAAACCTTTAACCAACTTAGATTCCATAGTTTTAGGATTAAATTCTTTTAAAGAAATGCCACCAGCAGTAACAATTGCCTCTTCTACAGGACGTAATCCTTTCACGGTAAGAGGCATATGTTGCAACATATAACCGATTTGTTGTCGTTCTTCCTTTGAAATCTGATTAATCGGTTTTTGTGGATCAATACCGGCCAATTCAATAATCAGTGGTATTAATCGACTTGGTAACAAATCTTTCATCCCATTAATTAATTGTTTCTTAGAATAGAGATCAAAATCTTTTTGTAATCGTTTATCTAATGTCTCTGGAGATAATGCGGGTTTTAAATTGATATCTAAACCTATAGTGCCAATATTTTTTTTGCGCATCAATTTTCCCACCGTATGACTAAGAGATAAAACGATAGGACCGGTAATGCCGAAATGGGTAAACATCATTTCCCCAAACATATTGGCTTGCACCTTATTCTTAGCAACTACAGACAATTCAACATTCCGTAGGCTAAGCCCCATTAAATCTTTTACCCAGGGCTCTTCCGTTACAATCGGTACCAAAGATGGACGGATATCGGTAATCTTATGGCCTACTTGAGCCGCCAAAATATATCCATCACCAGTAGAACCGGTAGCAGGATATGATTTACCTCCCGTAGCAATAACCACGGCATCAGCGTGATAGGTTTCTTTGTCTGTCACAACACCGATGACAACACTATCATCAACCAAAAGTTTCTTAACTGGTTCCTCAAGATGAACATCTACACCATAGTGTTTCATAAGCTTCATAAAGATATTTCGCACATCCAGTGCGGAATCTGAAGCTGGAAATACGCGGCCGCCTCGCTCTACCTTGGTTTCTAAACCGGCGTCGTGTAATAACTGCAACAAATCTTCATTGGTAAAGCGCTCGTAAGCACCATATAAAAACTTGCCATTGCCCGGTGTATTTTTAATAAATTCAGACATATCACAAGCATTTGTAATATTGCAGCGCCCTTTGCCGGTAATGCCCATCTTTTTACCAACATAATTCATTTTTTCGAGAAGCGTTACCTTTGCGCTTTCTCGACCAGCAATGACAGCAGCCATTAGCCCTGCTGCACCACCTCCAATTACTACGACGCGCTTCATTTAGAAACTCCTAGTGCTTTAAGTGCACTTACTTCACGTTGTGTCAATTGACGAACACCACCGCGCTTTACACCACTTAATGTTAATCCACCATAAGCAATACGTTTTAAATTATGAATTCGGTAACCAAAGTGTTCAAACATACGACGTACTTGTCGATTACGACCTTCATGAATAGTAATTTCTACTTCGTGAACCCCATTGTGGTCATCAAATCCTAAATCTACAAGTGTAGCAGGTGCTGTCACACCATCTTCAAGAGGCACACCATCAGCGATAATCCGTAAATCTGTATCATTTACACGCCCCTTAATACGAACTTCATATGTCTTTTCAATGCCTTTAGATGGATGTGTAAGATTCTGAGCTAATTCTCCATCATTTGTTAAAAGCAATAAACCTTCCGTATGTAAATCAAGTCGTCCAATTGGATAGATACGGCGTTTTTCATTTTTAATATAATCCATTACAGTTTCCCGTCCTTGTGGGTCTGTAACAGATGTAATAACACCTTTCGGTTTATTCATTAAATAATACACAGGTTTTTCCACGGCTAATAATTGTCCATCAACCATAACCTTATCTTTCATAGGATCAACCTTAACACCCAGTTCGGTCACTTTACGTCCATTGACACGTACCTTGCCAGACGTAATTAATTCTTCTGCCTTACGACGAGAAGCTACACCACAGCTGGCGATAAATTTTTGTAATCGTTCCATATTATATCCTTTTCTATATGTTCTCTGTTCCATCCTCATTAGGAGATTCTATTAAGCTTTCATCTTTCACACTGTCTATTGATAGACCTAACATATCAGACTCTGCAGAATCTAACTCTTTATGCAGATCATCAATTGAAGTAACACCTGTACTTCGTAGAAATTCATCAGTTGTGCCATACAAAATAGGGCGACCTACCGTATCCTTGTGGCCCAACTCAGCTATTAATGAGCGAGACAATAATTGTTTAATTACCTTGTCACTATTAACACCGCGTACCTCTTCAATTTCAGCTTTTGTAATTGGTTGTTTATATGCAATAACCGCTAGTGTTTCCATAGCTGCATTAGATAATTTATCCTCTTTTTTACGTATATGACCAATATACATAGCCGATTCTGGTGCACTTACCAGTTCCACACCAGCAGCAGAGATTCGCACGCGGATACCGCGTTTATGGGATTCTAAATCAGATGCTAAATGATCTATCAATGTCAAGCTATCTTGTTTTGAAAGCTTAAATATATCTTGAATGACATCAATAGAAATAGGTTTAGCTGCAGAAAACAATACAGCTTCTAAATCTGATATACCCATGCTACTCCTCCTCTACTTGTACATCCCGTTCACCAATGATAGGTGCGGTAAAAATAATATCATCATTTTCATAAAACATGACTAATTCTTGTTGTTTTAAAAGTTCTAGTACAGCCATGAATATAGTTACCATACCACTTTTAGATTCTATAGCAACAAGTAGCTCACGAAACGCCAATCGTTCACCACGCATTGCACGACTCGCTAAGGATACGATCATATCCTCTAAGCTGTATGCATCTTTCTCAACGGTTACTTGACGAACCTGTTGTTCATCTTCAGATTCTACGGTCTTATGTAATACAGAATAAAATATATCATATAATTTAGATAGTTCTAAATTATAATAACTATCTAAACCTAATACACTCGTTTCCTCAGGGCGACTAAACGCATTCGACTCAACCGATGCTTTTTCCATTAAAAGCTGAGTAAAATCTTTTATCTTTTTAAACTCTACTAACTTAGCCACTAATTCATCTCGTGGATCTTCGCTTTCATCGGGTTCCGGTTCAACCTTAGGTAATAGCATACGGGACTTAATTTGTAATAATGTAGATGCCATTACAAGGAATTCACTACTATAATGGATATCAAAATGATTCCAATTATCTAGGTATTCTAAATATTGGCTTGTGATTTCAACAATTGGGATATCCGTAATTTCAATTTTATGTTTTTCAATTAAATATAAAAGTAAATCGAGAGGTCCCTCGAATACATCCAATTTATAATTATAGTCCCCCATGAATCCCCATTCCTTAACGATACTATTTCATAACTATATAATTATATCGTAAATCGAAAATTTCTTCTACGTTCACCATATATAATTGTATTTTTTAGTATTCTTTGTTATCTTATAATATGAAGAAAATTATATATTTGTTGTAATCTCCTTTAGAAAGGATACATTATGTTGTCATCAATGAAATCATTGATTCAAAATCCAATTTTGCGTTTTGGCATTATAGGCATAGTGCTCTACATTGCACTATTTTTTATTTATGAACCTGTCACATTAGGACTTGATGTAGAGGATATTACAATCCTTGCGGTACCGACCATGGTGGGTATGTTTTTATTCCAATACTTTATGAGTTGTACCGTGTTTCATCGTGCGTTCTTAGGATATGGTTTAGTAGGCTTACTGTGGGGACTCACATTTCCATTATTATTTCATTGGTCTTATGTAAAACCTCTATATTTCTACGAGTTTGCCAATGATTTTCTATTCGGCTTACTTCTATTTATGGGGCTTTCAGGTATCCAATATTTGGTAACCCAAACGGGACGTCTACAAAAATTAACTTCAGCTATACTAGCTTTATTCTCTTCGTTCCTTAGTCTTATTCCATTATTACAAATTGGTTATTATATAACCACCTGGCACTGTTTAACACCAGCAAGCCTATTGGCCGTATACATGACAAATCCTGAAGAAGCCTTTGGATTCTTAAAAAATGCTGCTGGTATTCCCGGCCTTATCGCTATCGTCATAGGCCTTATTTTATGGACACTCTTTCTATATTGGTGCAACCTAGGTATGAAACGAGTTGTCGATTTTAATACAACACGTCCTTTGCGATTAGGTGTACTCATCGCATCCATGGTAGCATTTATCGTATATGTACCATTCTTCTTATTCCCTCAAACATGTATCGTAGCCAATTGGACTGCTGCCGGTAATTATGTTAAAGAAATGCAACAGTACAACGATAATCACCATCTTGTATTTGATTCATTCAATTTGGACACAAAGGATACGACACCTACTAAAACGCCTGGAACTATCATTCTCGTTATCGGCGAATCCAGTTCTCGTGACTATATGAAGGTCTACAATCCAAAATTCCAATACGATGACACACCTTGGCAAGAGGATATGCGAGATCACAATAAAGATTTTATCTTCTTTAATCATGCGTACTCTTCCTACGTACAAACAGTACCAACATTAGAACGTGCCCTTTCAGAGCGCAATCAATATGACGACCGACCATTCTTAGATTCTGTTAATATTTTGGATGTAGCTAAAAAAGCAGGTTACACCACATCGTGGTTCAGTAACCAAGGCGTATTTGGCGAATACGATACAGCTATTTCTTTAATGGCTAAAACGGCGGATACTACAAAGTGGGCTCACGAATCCTATGGCTTCTCTGATTTATATGATGAAGCATTATTGCCATTGTTAAAAACAGCTGATCCAAGTAAAAATAATTTTATAGTAATTCATATTATGGGCAGTCATATTTATTATAATGATCGCTATCCACATGAATTCAGTAAATGGAAAAAAGGTCCTAATCCTGAGGGGATCGAGGCTTATGCTAATAGTCAGCTCTATACAGATTGGTTGTTACAACAAATCTACACTTATGGTAAAGATAATTTAAATCTTCAAGCTATGGTTTACTTCTCTGATCATGGTGAAAGCGTTGATAAGTCCCACAATCCAGACACTTTTGATTTTGTAATGACTCACATTCCATTCTGGATGTACTTGTCGCCTCAATATCGTGCAGCATATCCTCAAACGGTATCAGCACTCGATAGTCATGAACATCAATATTTCACAAATGATTTGTTGTACGATACATTAGTCGGTCTCATGCATGCACCAAACAGTCGTTACGATAAAACAAGAGACTTTAGTAATAGTGCTTATCGATTTAATTTACACAATTTAACAACACTATTAGGTGAACAGCCATTAACAAATGACCCAGTTAATGCAGGTCAATAACATACACTAATACAACAATAGCGACGATTGATACATATCAATCGTCGCTATTTTGCTTTATAAGGTCCTGTACATTCTTTTCCGTATAGATATGTATATTGTGTTGTAATAAAAGCTCAGACGTGACACCAATTCCATTTACAAGGGTTCTAGTAAATGTACCATCATATATTTCACCATACCCACAGCTTGGACTTTTAGCCTTTAGTAAAGCACACAAACAATTTTTATCTATAGCAATTGCTAAAGCTAATTCAGCACCCCGTTTAAATTGTTCTGTAACATCTATACCATTTTTTGTTTGGACTCGATCACCTATCCGCTCCGCTGGAGGTCTTGGTGTCAAAAGCCCACCCAGTACCTCAGGGCATACTGGTATAAGGTTATAGAGGCTCTTAAGTTCTTCCAAATAGTCTATTTGATTATGGTCACCATCATAACGGCAACAAACGCCGCAAAGGCATTCACTAATTAACAAATTCGATTTACTCACGTTATATACCTACTCGTAAATACAGTTAAAATTATATACAAAAAAAGACTAACTGAAGTTAGTCTTAATGGTGCCGAGGACCGGAATCGAACCGGTACGGTTATTTCTAACCGACGGATTTTAAGTCCGTTGCGTCTGCCTGTTCCGCCACCCCGGCATGGGTAACGATTGTGGAGGCGGCACCCAGAATCGAACTGGGGAATAAAGGTTTTGCAGACCTCTGCCTTACCGCTTGGCTATGCCGCCATATAAAATTAGTGGAGCGGGAAACGAGATTCGAACTCGCGACCCCCGCCTTGGCAAGGCGGTGCTCTACCGCTGAGCTATTCCCGCATGTACATGGTGCCTCAGGACAGAATCGAACTGTCGACACACGGATTTTCAGTCCGTTGCTCTACCGACTGAGCTACCGAGGCATGAATGGCGACCCCGATCAGATTTGAACTGACGATCTTCGCCGTGACAGGGCGACATGTTAACCGCTACACCACGGGGCCGTATCCAAAGTACTTGCTTAGTATATCTGTTATCAGAGTTTTTGTCAACACTATATGTATAAATTCTTGATGAAGTTTTTTTCATCTCCCAAAGTAGTGCTCTCCCTATGTCCAGGTTCTACTAATAATGCATCATCAAGCTCCAGTATTTTACATAAGCTTTTACGTAAATCTTCAGCATTGCCATTATAGTTATCACTATTGCCCACATTTTGTTTAAAAATAGTGTCACCTGTATATAGATGACCTTCTATTTCAAAACATACTGAACCTGCACTATGACCCGGTGTATGATACACCCGTATATGAAATGGTCCAATGTTTAGTATACCTTCTTGCAAAGGAATACATTGGGTGAACATTTTTTTCTTGTATACACTTGGTCGACGACGAATCAATTGCAATAATTCATGATCTCCATCATGTAGATATGCAGGTATATTATAATGTCCACAAATATCATCAAGAGCCGACACATGGTCACAATGACCATGTGTTAATAAAACCGCAATTGGTTTAGAATCTCCTACCATCTCAATTATATGTTTACTATGAAATCCAGGGTCAATTATGAGAGATTGATTGTCTTTTTTTAATACATAACAATTTGCCTTATACAAGCCTAATGGGCGTTTTATTATTTCCATTATACAATCCCTCCCTCATTACTAATGCAGTATACAATATAAACCTCTATAAAATTCTATATCGTTTTGTAGTATCTTTTTTAATAAAATACCCTTCCCAGAACTGTGGATGAAGCATAACTAGAATCGTAAATAATTCCAAACGACCTAATAGCATATCTACAATAGCCACACCTTTTGCACCTAATGGTAATAATGCAAAGGAATCAGTTGGTCCATAACCGCCAAAGGCTAAACCTACATTACTTTGGAATGCAGTGACTATTTGAAGTGCATCACCTGTAGATAAACCAAAACATGTCATAAGAAATACGGATATAACATAAATCATTAAATATAGAAATATAAATTGTTGCGTCATACGCACCCATTTATCTGGTAATGGCTTTCCATTGATTCGTACAACTTGAACCATATCTGGATGTATGGCTTTTCTTAAGTAAATGATACTACTCTTAATTAATATAATGAGACGAATAATCTTAACGCCACCAGTCGTAGATCCACTACAACCTCCAAAAAAACTAGATATAAACAACATCATTTGAGCCGCAGCAGGCCATAAATCATAATCAGATACGGCAAAACCACTGCCCGTTTGTATTGATACTAAGGTAAAGGCTGAATCTTGAAAAGCTTGTCCTATATCCATAGAATTAGATTGAAAATATAAGGATATAAAGGTGATAAGAATACCAATAACTAATACAAGCCAATACATACGCGTCTCAAAATCAGAGAATAACGCTGAGAATCCCTTTTGAATTACATTATAATATACGGCGAAGTTGCCACCTGCAATGACCATAAACAAAATAAATACAACACATATATATGTATTTTGACTATATAAAAAAGTACCTGCAGTAGTCGGCGTCAATCCACCAGTAGCAATAATAGAAAATGCATAATTCAATGCATCAAAAGGATCAATACCACCTAAGCAGAGCATGATAAAACAGATGATTGTAAATATTACGTACAATGTCCATAATTTCGATGCTATAGATTGAATCCGTGGTAACACTACACCTGGTTTTGGCACAGATGCTTCAGCATTGAAAAAATGTGCAGCATCAGCACCAAGATTACGCAAGAATGATAGAATCAACACAATGATTCCCATACCGCCAATCCAATGCATTAATCCGCGCCACAGTATGAAAGACTTTGGTATGCTATCAACATCAGAAATAACTGTAGCACCAGTAGCGGTAATACCTGACATAGATTCAAACAGCGCGTCCATCGGATTAACTAATACACTAGATATAATAAAGGGAATAGCCCCCAATAACACTGTTAATATCCATGTTGAGCTAACCACTAGGAAGCCATCTCTCAAGCTAAAGGTTTTACTCTTATTTCCACCAAGTACTAGTAGACCACCGAGCAGTATGGATAATATAGCCGTGATACAAAAGGACCAATATGCAGTTTCAAATAGAATACTATATATAAATGGTATAACAAGAAAAGCTCCAAAAATATAGAGTAATTTGCCTACCAAGGACATGACAATCTGTATACGCATATAACCCCTACGTTAAATAATTCAATAATTTAGTAACAGATTCAGGCAATGAGAATAGTACAATATGATCCCCCACTAACAGCTCTGTATTACCCCGTGGAACAATCGCTTCATCACCGCGGAGTATAACACCAACTAAGGCTTTACCAGGTAGACGAATATCTTTAAGCTGTTTACCAGCTACTGGAGATTGTTCTGTAATAAGAATCTCTATAGATTCAGCCTTGCCACCTTCAAAAGTCGATATGGAGACAACGCCTTCTCCACTTCGAACAAATCGTAGTATTTGTCCTGCAGTCATTAGACGTGGTGAAAATACAATATCTATACCAACTTGTTCCATGAGCATAATATATTCAGGACGTCCCACACGAACAACGGTTTTAGGTATGCCCATATGTTTCCCTACTAAAGCAACTAAAAGATTTAATTTATCATCATCTGTTAAAACAATAATAACATCATTATCGGCTACTTCTTCGGCTTCTAATAAATCAAAATCCGTACCATCCCCATTGATGACAATGGCTTTATCCACTTGTGCAGCCAAGGCTTCACAACGTTCAATATCCTTCTCAATAACCTTAACAGTAAATCCTGCTTTTTCCAATAAGATAGCTAGATTACGACCTAATAAACCAGCGCCTACGATAACAGCCCGTTTATGGAAGGTTGCATGATTAGAAAACCATTCTTGTTCTACTTCATTAATACCATCTTTTAAACCTAAAAAGAAAACACTGTCATTAGGTAATAGTATGCTTTCACCATGAGGTATAATCATTTCACCTAATCGTAAAATGCCAACCAATAACACACCTTCTGGAAAAGTTAACTCTTTTAAAGGTTTATTTACAAGCGGGAATGTACTATTAATTTTAAATTCCATTAAACGTACAGCACCTTGACCAAATTCTTCTACGTCCAAAGCGGATGGTGTTTCAATAATATGAAGTAATTCTTGCGCCGTAACCATTTCTGGATTAATGAATAAATCAACACCTAATCGTTCTTTCATATGATCGTCCATATGATCAACGATATTTGTATCCCTTACACGTGCTACAGTAGATGGAACACCTGCTATTTTAGCTACCGCACAAGATAACATATTAACTTCATCTGAATCGGTAACTGAGATAAACATCCCCACATCAGATAAGTCAATTTCATTCAACAACTGAATGTCGCTACCATTACCGCATACTAAACTAACATCCAATGTATTTTCAAGATTATGGATACGCTCCTGTGAACGATCTATAAGATATACATCATGATCATCTTGCACCAGTCTTTCACACAAGGAATACCCAACCTTACCAGCACCTACTACAATAATCTTCATAGTTTAGTCCTCTTGTGAATTTGGGGTCCATTGTTTACCAGTTTCTGTCAACAATGTCCAACCATCTTCTTGTACTACAAGGCGGGATTTCATTAAATGACCTAAAGCTCGTTTAAAAGCAGCCTTACTGATATTAAACTTATCCTTAATCAACATAGCTGATGACTCATCACTATAAGGCATTTTACCGCCTCGTTGTAAAAGGTATTCCATAATAATCTGACCATCAGAGATTAACGCTTTTTCTTTAATTGGACGCATTGACACATTAATACGACCATCTTCGCGTTTGAAAGTAACACGAGCCTCTACCATTTCCCCAACATTTAACTTTCTTGTCATTTCTGATCGATGTAAAAAAGCAATCCATCGTTCAGGGGTAATAAAGAAGGCTCCATCACTAGTCAAATTATAAATAGCACCACTTACTTCTTGTCCTACAACAGCATCGGTAGCCGCTTTAGAGGCACGGCGCATTTCATCATCAACGTCCATAGAAACTGCCATACGTCCAGATTTATCGGTATACAGTTTCACCCATACCTTTTCCCCTACTTGAGGTCTACCACGCATTTCGGCATGAGGCATAAAAATTCCCCGCTCTGTGCCCACCTCAACGAAGCACCCAAAATTGGTTACACTGATAATCTCCACATAACCAATTTGACCGACCTTCATAGCAGGTAATCGCATGGAGGCTGTCAAACGGCCCTTAGGATCTCGATATAAAAATACCTCTACTTCATCACCTATGGCAACTGGTGAAGTTTGTTGATCCTTATGGAGCAAAATATCATCATTTGTATTTCCCGTTTGACCATCAAGGAAAGCGCCATGATCACTAGTGCGTAGAACACGCAGTGTAGCAATGATATTTTCCAATAATTCGCTAGCCATAGATTATTCTCCTTCAAAAGGAACACGTTCAGCATCATTCCATAAGGCTTCTAGTCCATAAAATTCACGAATTTCATCGTTACCAAACACGTGACAAATAATATCACCAAAGTCCAATAATACCCATTCACCTTCGCGATATCCTTCACGATGGAGGACCGTCATACCTTGTTCTGCTGCTATATCCTCAATTTCATCTGCAATACTTTGCGATTGTTTAATATTATTGGCACTTACAACCATAAAATAATCGCCTAACATAGAAACACCTTCCAAATCAAGTATTTCGATATCATGACCTTTCTTATCATAAGCTGCTTGTGCAAGCGCTAAAACATGTTGTTTAATTTCTTCCTTTTGTTTCATTGTATCTCCTATTATTCTTTCTTCTCTGGTTCTAAACCTGGTTCTGATGGTTTTACACGTGTGCTTTGTTCTGATTCTACTGCAACAGGTGCTTTTTTAATTCCAGGTGTAGAAACAAATTGACTTAAATCTTCTGGTGCCAATGTCCCCATTGTAATTCCCACTAAGCGCTGAGCTTCAGTTGGATTTACATGCCAATACACGATATCATTAATTTTTTCTTTTTCACCAGGCAAAATATATAAATGAATATGGTCTTTATCCATTTGACCGATAGAACGCATTAATTTAATAGCATCCCATGTAGATATATTACTATCATAATGGCTCCATAAACGCCATATATGCCAAGCTTTTGTAATAAACCAAGTATCTTGTTCCCGATCAACCCATAATTTTAAGAACCGTTCTTGTCGTTGAACGCGTCCAAAATTATCATTATTTTCATCTGTGTAGCGTAAATATGCTAATGCATTATCACTATCTAGATTCTGATACCCTCTGTGTAAATCTATATCTTTACTACCTGTTTCAGCATCAACATGTTCCATATTCTTTTCTACGTAAAACTGTTGACTGCCTAAAACATCACTTGTTTTTTTAAAAGCTGCCTCATCAACGACAACATAGTAAGGTATGCTGATATGGAATATATCCTCTACAACGGCTTTCGTTAATTCAATGTTACCTTCTGCATACATTTGATTTAACATAGACGCAGATTTTTGATCTCTACTTTCAATTTTACTATTGCTAGGAATACCAATTATATCCATCGTATTGGTATTCATATTAATAGACATAAGGAATAATGAGTCAGCTTGACTCGGATTATTTTTATCTCGCCCTACAATTAATACATACACAGGCTTGTCCAATGCTTTCTGTTCTACATTAACCGTATCAGTATGCTTAGGTTCACTGGATTCTTCAATCTCACTTGCCGTATCAGTTTGTGTTACTCGATGATATACATAGCTGATTCCACTATACATACCCCAACCGATGCCACAAATAACAGTAAGTGCTAACACGAATGCGATGATTAGACGGCCCCATTGTAGCCTATTTTTTTTCATCTGACGTTCTCGACGTCTTCTACGGCGACGAGCTTGCGCCTTTTCAAGTTCATCCATTGTAGGCACCTCCTTTTTTCATATGATGTATAAGATCATTACGACTAACAATAGTAAGAGGATAAATAGTATCACAACTATCAATTAAATGTCGAATTGTCATATCAAATCCACATAATACTCCAGCGTCAAGAGACTGTTCTGCAGCTGCACGAATATCATTTACTCCAGGAAAATTACGGTTAGGCTCAATATAATCGGCTAAAAAAATAACTTTATCCAACTTTGACATGCCCACTTTTCCAGTTGTATGAACACGTATTGCTTCTAATACTTCTCGATTAGTAATACCATAATGAGTATTCGCTAACACCATACCTGCTAAACCATGTAATAAAGCACCGCTATGTAACATATCAACATCACAGGCTAAATCTGCAACTAAATCTTGCATTTCCAATAATGGTAATTCTTTAGCACAGTCATGTAACATCGCTGCTAACCGAGCGTCTTCTACATTAGCTCCATATTTTTTAGCTAAATAAATCGCTGACTCTACAACACCTAAGGTGTGTATAAAACGCTTTTTACTTAATTTATTAGATAAGTCGGTTTCAATTTGTTGTATATCCACCTTTAATTATTCCTTCCGATAAATATCATATTTTTCAATATATTGAACTACACATTTAGGTAACATATATCTGACCGTCAAGCCATGACGCAGTCGGTCTCGTAAATAAGTAGCAGATAATTTCATTTCTGGTACATTCATTAAATGAATTCTATTCTTAGCTTTTAGACCTAATAACTCTAATGTTGTATCAACAACTTGAGATCCATCAGGCCTCATAGCACCAATAAAATGACAATGCTCTAATAATTCATCAATAAATTTCCAATTAGGCAAATCTCGTATTGTATCTGTACCAGCAATAAAGTAAAAAGAAACAGAATCTCCATATATTTTTTTGAAATGATGAATAGTATCAATTGTATAGGAAGGCCCTTCACGACGCATTTCCACATCGGATATTTCAAAATACGGGTTATCTGCTACCGCCGCAGCCGTCATGGCATAACGATGCTTAGCATCAATAACATCATTATGTTTATGAGGAGGTATTCTTGCAGGAACAAATATAACCTTTTCTAAATGAAAGCTTTCCCTTGCTACTTCTGCAATCATTAGATGTCCTAAGTGGATAGGGTTAAAAGTTCCGCCTATAATACCAATCCGCCGTTTCTCTACCATATATAAGTCACACCCTTTATGACTATAATACAAATCAAGATAAATAATGCTAATGCTTTTACATACGATACCCACTCATAACGACCTTTTGGAGTCTGAATATAACGATAATAGGCTCGTATCAAATAATATAAACGCATCACGAACGAATTTGTCCTGTACCAAATACAAAATATTTATAGGATGTTAATGCTTGTAATCCCATTGGTCCACGAGCATGGAGTTTTTGTGTACTAATGCCAATTTCAGCACCAAATCCAAATTCAAAACCATCTGTGAAACGTGTAGACGCGTTATGATATACAGTAGAACAATCGATAAGATTCATAAAATGCTGAGCGGTTTTCATATTATCTGTTACAATCGATTCAGAATGATGTGTCGTATATTGATTAATATGTGAAATAGCCTCATCCACAGATGATACAATAGCTACATTTAAATCAAAATCATTATATTCTGTACTAAATGAGTGCTCATCAACAGCAATCCCCTTAACAATCTGTAATACATCTGGTGTACCGTGAATCGTTACATGATGGGGCTCTAATTTATGGTCTAATGCCAACAGAAACTCATGAGCAATTGATTTATGAACCAATAGAGTCTCCATAGAATTACATACAGAAGGACGTTGTACCTTTGCATTCACAGCAATATCAACAGCCATGTCAATGTTAGCTTCAGCATCAACATAGGTATGACAGACACCGCTTCCCGTCTCTATAACTGGTATCATACTATCACGTACAACCCGTTGTATTAATCCTGCACCACCACGTGGAATCACTACATCTATATAACGACGTTGTTGTAGCAATACACTTACAGCTTCACGATCTAATACTTCTACTAACTGGATAGCTCCTCTTGGTAAATCATTGGCTTCTAATACATCTTGCATAATAGATACGATGACGCGATTTGTACGGAATGCTTCCCTACCACCGCGCAGAATAGTGGCATTAGCGGTTTTAAAGCATAAGGCGCCAGCATCAACAGTTACATTAGGACGCGCTTCAAAAATGATACCTATAACACCAAATGGTACGGCACGCTTTTCAATGTGAAGTCCGTTAGGCCTATTAATAGTTTCAAGTATGGTTCCTACCGGTGATGGTAATAGACTAACTTGACGAACACCTTCTGCCATTTGATTAATACGCTCTTTAGATAGTAGTAATCTATCCAACATCGTATCAGGCACCACGCCTCTAGCCGAATCCATATCCATGTGATTGGCAGTTAAAATTTGTTCACTATGTTGAACTAACGCATCGGCCATAGCATATAATACCTCATTGATGCGTTTCTCTGGTAATTGCTGTAAAACAATAGATGCTGCTCGTGCAGATTCACCCATTTCTTTAAATTTACTTTCATATGAATTCATACTGCACCTCATCAATGAATAATTACTAGATTATTTCTGTGAACAACCTCATCATATGTTGTATCAATTTCTAATACACGAGCTATATCTTGCGTATTGTGACCTCTAATCTTAAGTAAATCCGTAGAACTATAATTCACTAATCCTCTAGCGATTTCTTTTCCCTTAGCAATAATTGACACTGTATCACCAGGTTCAAAAGACCCATCCACTTCAATAATACCAGCTGGTAAAATACTAGCTCCGTGATTTAATACGGCTTTCGTACATCCTTCATCTATAGTAATGCTTCCACTTAACCGTTTCCCATAAGCTACCCAATGATGCTTTTGAGAAACACCTTGATCATTAGCGACAAATAATGTACCTATATTCTCACCTTTACATACTTTACGTAAAGAATTATCCGATTCACCACTAGCAATAATCATATGTATACCTGAATTAGTCGCCATATGAGCAGCCTTAATTTTTGTATACATTCCACCAGTACCCATACTTGAACCTGCACCGCCAGCGATTTCATAAGTTTCATCGGTAATTACAGAAACTTCGTGGATTAAAGTAGCTGTAGAATCTGTAGCTGGATTAGCCGTATATAAACCATCAATATCAGATAAAATAATAAGCACATCGGCTTCTACAATCCCTGCTACAGTAGCCGATAATGTATCATTATCGCCTATTTTGTATTCTTCAATAGCTACTACATCATTTTCATTAATGATTGGAATGACATGTAATTGTAATAACGCATGTAATGTATTTCGTAGGTTCAAATAGCTATGACGAGAAGTGCTATCCTCCTTTGTCAATAATATTTGAGCAACCGTTCTACCGTACTCTCGAAACATGCGTTCATACATATGAATGAGTACACCTTGTCCTACCGCTGCTGATGCTTGTCGTAACACAAGATCTCTTGGTTTTTCTTTAAATCCTAACGGTGCAAGGCCTGCACCCGTAGCACCCGAGGAAACAAGAATAACCTCTTTCCCTTGGTTAGCAAGATCTGATAATTGACGGACTAAATGTTCTATCCGTTCTAAATTTAAATGACCATTTGGGTAACATAATGTACTGCTCCCCACTTTTACAACAATGCGTTTAGCATTCTTAATGGCATCTCTCATACAATCATCTCCTATAAGGGAAAAAGGTTATAACTATTATTTCGGTAATATAATTTTTGGTTCTTTTTTAGCTTTATAAAGAACACCATTGAATCCAATAACTTGTACTAACTCAGCACCAAGCATATCTGCTAATTCTTGGAAAATCGCTTTATCTTCTGGACTATTATTAAGCAATTTAACCTTGATTAACTCACGTGCCATCAGTGCTGCTCGTGCACTATCAATCACGCTATCCTCAAGACCATTTTTACCAATTTGCACAACAGCTGGCATAGTTGCAGCTAATGAGCGTAAATACCGTTTCTGTTTTCCTGTCATTATAACTCCTAGTCTCTGAATGTGAATCGTTGTTCACCAATAACAACTTCATCGCCTTCTTGACATCCTTTTTCACGTAATTTATTATCCAATTCCATGAAACGCCAAATACGTTGGAATCGGCGTAAGGATTGATCATCGTCAAGATTGGTCATTGCCACAAGTCGTTCGATACGTTTACCCGTAATATAGAAAGCAGCATCATCACCACGTGTAATAACAAATTCCGTATCTGGTTTTGCTTCATACATAACGGTATCATCAGTGGCTTCAACCTCTGGCTCATAATTTTCTACATAATAATACGCTCGTTCCATTAGCTCAGGTAAACCTTCACCCCTCAATGCATTGATTAAGAAAACTTCATAACCTTTGTCTTCAAAATAAGATTTTGTATTTGGAATTGTTTCATCATCAAAGACAAGATCTATTTTATTAAGTGCCACAATTTGTTTCTTATTAGCTAATTTTTCTGAGTATTTACGCAACTCGTCATTAATAGCATCAAAATCTACTTTAGGGTCACGACCTTCCATGCCAGATACATCTAGAACGTGAATTAGAATATTCGTGCGTTCTACATGGCGCAAGAAATTATGACCAAGGCCTACACCTTCACTAGCCCCTTCAATAAGACCAGGAATATCAGCTAATACAAAGCTACGATCACCAGGGAGCGTTACAACACCCAATACAGGAGTTAATGTTGTAAAATGATAAGCCGCCACTTCTGGTTGTGCTTTAGATACTTTGCGTAGAATACTTGATTTACCAACGCTTGGATAGCCAAGCAAGCCAACATCAGCCAATACCTTTAGCTCTAGTTGTAACCAGCGTTCTTCCCCTGGTTCCCCTTTTTCAGCAAAGGTAGGTGCACGATTAGAGCTAGATAAAAATCTCGCATTACCGCGTCCACCGCGACCGCCTTTAGCGATGATAAAGGTATCACCATCGTGAACTAAGTCACAGAATACCTTACCTGATTCTTCGTCCTTAACAACGGTGCCTAATGGAACAGGAATAATTAAATCTTCTGCACCGCGACCATGTTTATTGGCGCTTTCACCATTCCCCCCCTTTGGCGCTTTAAATTGGCGTTTATACCGAAAATCTACAAGAGTATTAATATTTTTATCTGCTTTTAAAATAACATCTGCTCCTTGACCACCATCGCCACCGCTTGGTCCGCCATTAGGAACATATTTCTCTCGACGGAAACTAGACATACCGTCTCCGCCATCACCCGCTTTTACAAATACACGAGCGCGATCTATAAACATAATTACATCCTTTTCTGCAAAACTATTTTAATAGTTCTATTGCCTTTTGAATTTGAATATCTGACATATCACTAGATGGTGTAGTTCCCTTTGGTAATTCTAGAACTACATCTGGTTGAATACCAATTCCATCAATAACACGATCGTTAGGAGTATGGTATTTAGCTATAGTCACTTTAATACCTTCATCCTCTAGATTTGGATATACACTTTGAACAGTGCCTTTACCATAACTATTAGTGCCAACAATGGTACCTAATTTTCTATCTTGAATAGCGCCAGCAATGATTTCAGATGCACTAGCAGAACCTTTATTAATGAGAACTACCATAGGTAATGCAGGATTTTTTCCATCAGATACATAATTTTTGGTTTTTCCATCTCGTGTTGTGAAAGATACTAATGTACCTTCTGGCATAATAATGCTAGCAATATCTTGCGCACTATTAAGTAATCCACCAGGGTTATCGCGTAAGTCTAGAACTAATGAAGTCATTCCTTCGGATAGAAGCTGCTCATATTGTGTTTTAAAATCACCCGCTGTATGCTCAGCGAATTGACTGATGCGAATATATCCAATGTGGTCTGATAACATCTTACTTTTTACTGTAGGTAATACGATTTCTTCTCTTGTAACGTTAAACGTTAATAATTGATTATCCCGTTCAACCACAATCGTTACATCGCTACCAGCTTCACCACGTATTTTTGAAGCTGCATCTTCAATCGTCATAGAATTAGTATCTACACCATCAATGGATACGATGTGATCACCGCTTTTGATGCCAGCTTTATAAGCCGGCATATCATCAATCACGGATACTGCTTCTAACCCTTTTGAACCATGACCAAGAACCATGCCCACACCTGCATAGGTGCCAGAGGTATGTTCTTTCATAGATTCAAAGTCATCCTTGTCTAAATAGACACTATGAGGTTCTCCTAAGGAAGCCACCAAACCTTTCAACATACCATCAAACAATGTGGCTTTACTTACAGGTGTCATAAATTTCTGAGTCGCTATGTAATAGGTTACGACAAATCGTGGTAAACCCATAGCTGATCCAGAAATATACCAAAATACTAACCACAACATAATGATGGACGCAAATATATATTTAATTAAGGCTAAACCAATTCTTTTAAAATTATTATTCATTCTATAAAAAACCCATAGGATCTACTGGATCCCCGTTTGCACGAACTTCAAAGTGAACATGAGGTCCTGTACTATTGCCAGTACTGCCGGCATAAGAAATAACTTGGCCCTTCGCAACGGATTGACCTTCATCTACAGCGAGCTCAGAGTTATGACCATATAGTGTAGAAAGTCCATTACCATGATCGATAACAACAGCATAACCATAGCCGCCCATCCATCCAGACCAAACTACGACGCCACCATCAGCAGCATGAACAGGTGTACCTTCATCAACACCAATATCAATACCAGAGTGATAAATTGTAGTCCCCCAAATTGGATGAACACGATAGCCATAAGGGGAAGTGATTTCACCACTAACAGGCCAGCCAAGTTGTCCTGTACCTTGTACCCAATTATCTGATGCACCTTGCCCACCAGAGGATTGAGCCGCTGCAGCAGCTGCGGCGGCACGTGCAGCTTGTCGTTCTTTCAACATAGCACTTACTTGCGCTGAGGAAGCATTAAGTTCTTCAATTGCTTGCATTGCTGTTGCTCTATCATTTTGCGCTTTTTGAAGAACCACATTGCGTTCTGCTTTTTTCTGCTCAATTTCAGCCTGTTTAGCAAGTGCAGCTTTTTCTAATTCAACCAACTTAGCACGATCTGCTTCGAGATTTTGTTTATGGGCCTCAATTTCAGAGCGCTCTTTTTTAATTTCATTAATCAAGGTAATATCAGAATCGATAATTCGTTTTAAAACCTCTAATCGATTAGCGAAGTCGCTAAAATCTTTAGACCCAATGACTACATCAAGATAACTAAGTCGTCCATTGATATAAATATCACGAACTCGTTTATAAAATACGGATTCTCGACCTTCTAATCGTTTTTGAGCTTCCGCCAATTGACGTTCATTAAGTGTAATATCATTTTCTACAGCTACACGCTGCTCTTTAATCGTACCTAACTCAGCAGTCGCTTGACGAAGTTGTTCTTCAATTTGCCGCAACTGTTCAGAAACACTACCAATTACAGTTTCCGCATCTGCTTTTGCAGCATTTTGCTGGTTAACTTGTTGTTGAATAGAGTCTAATTGATTTGTTAAATCTTCATCTTCAGCCATAATATAGGCTGGTGTCCCGCATAATACCACTCCCGAAAGAAGGGCTGCTACGAGACGAGTTTTAAATGTATACTGCCTCATAATCCCTCTACTATACTTTCATATATTGTTTCAATGAAATGGTACTACCAATAATGCCTACAACAATCCCACCACCAATTAAGCATGCTACTAATTGATAGAAGAATGGGAACATAGGAACTAATGGGAAGAATGCAAGTGAATCAGATACTTCTATGGTAATAAAATGATAGAACTCACCCACGCATAATACAGCAATAATGGACCCGATAAAGCCTAACATCATGCCTTCGATAACAAATGGCCAACGAATAAAGCTATTAGTAGCACCTACATATTTCATAATCGCAATCTCTTTGCGACGAGCAAATACAGTTAAACGAATAGTGTTAGAAATGATAAACAATGTAGCTGCTGCTAAGAAACCGATGAGTACAATACCACCAATTCGGATAATTTGTGTAACTCGGAACAATTCCTCAATGATATCTTGACCATAATGTGTACTTTCTACGCCTTGGAATGTAGTTACTAATTTAGCTGTAGATTTAACATCTTCAGGATTTTCAAAGGTAAGAACATAAGAGTTTGGCAATGGATTTACACCACCTAAGGCGTTCACCAATTGTTGTTGATCCCCCAAGCGCTCCTTAAATTCTTTCATAGCTTGTTCTTTATTAACAAATTCTAAGTGTTTTAGATTTGGAATTGCTTTCACTTGCTTACCAACAGCCATAATTTGCTCTGTAGTAAGACCATCTTTCAAATACACACTTAACTGCACTTGATTCTCTAAGCTCGATGCCATGTTATTAAGATTGATAACGCCACAGAGAAATACACCAAGCATAAATAAAGATAATGCTACAGTGGAAATAGACGCTAATGTCATAAGGCCATTGCGTTTCATGGACTTTAAGGCTTCCTTAAAGAAATATTTCATTGTTCTAGGCTTCATTAAATTCTGCACCCCTCATATTATCACTAAGAACACGACCATCTTTTAATTCGATAACTCGCTTATTTAAATAGGTAACAATATCCATATTATGGGTAACCATAATTACAGTAGTGCCAAAATTATTGATATGCTTGAACAAATCTACAATGTCTTTACTCGTATTAGGATCAAGATTGCCAGTTGGTTCGTCTGCAATTAATACAGATGGACGATTGACGATAGCCCGTGCAATCGCTACACGTTGCTGTTCACCACCAGATAAATCCTCTGGTAAATCATTCGCCTTATCAGATAAGCCAACTAATTCAAGAACGTGAGCTACCTTCTCTTTAATTACCTTAGGTTTCTCCTCGATAACCTCTAAAGCAAAAGCAATATTTTCAGCTACGCTTTTGTTAGGTAATAGTCGGAAATCTTGAAATACTACGCCTAATTTACGTCTCAATTTTGGTATTTTACTACGTTTCAATTTTGTAACATCAAATTCATCGACTATAACAAATCCAGAATCTGGTGTAACTTCATGAGTTAATAATTTAAACAACGTAGATTTACCAGCCCCACTATGACCACAAATCAATACAAACTCACCATCATTAATGGTGATGCACACATTATCAAGTGCAGTAGATCCGTTTTCATATACTTTACTAACATTCTTAAATTCTATCATTGGTTCCCCTTTTATTTACGTGTCACCACTTTTTTAACTGCTTTTACAATATCTTCAGCTGTTAACCCATATTTCGCCATCAATTCTTTTGGTGTACCACTCTCCCCAAATGTATCTTGAACACCAACGAATTCCATAGGAACAGGTTTATGTGCAACAACAACTTCAGATACAGCAGAACCTAAACCGCCTAAAATATTATGTTCTTCAGCAGTCACAATAGCACCTGTTTCTTCAGCGGCTTTAATGATCGCATTAGCATCGATAGGTTTAATAGATGCCATATTAATAACGCGAGCAGAAATTTGTTCACCTTCTAGTTGTTTAGCTGCTTCAACTGCAGGGCCTACTAAAGCACCACAAGCGATAATTGTCACATCAGAACCATCTTTTAATTGATTGGATTTACCAGGTGTGAAAGTATATCCTTCTGCTGTTACATCATCAACACCAGCACGACCGAGACGTACATAAACTGGACCATTATAATCAGCTGCCCATTGAATGACAGATTCTGTTTCTTTTTCATCTGCTGGCACAATAACAGTCATGTTTGGTAAAACACGCATACATGCGATATCTTCTAAACTTTGATGAGTTGCACCATCTTCACCTACAGTAATACCTGCATGTGTAGCACATACTTTCACATTAAGTTTTGGATAGCATATAGCATTACGGATTTGTTCAAATGCACGACCAGTTGCAAACATAGCAAAGGAAGATACAAATGGAATCTTACCTGCTGCAGCTAAACCGGCACCTACAGAGATTAGATTTTGTTCAGCAATACCTACATTAAAGAAACGTTCTGGACACTCTTTCTTAAATGTATCAGTCTTAGTAGATTTTGATAAATCAGCATCAAGAACAATAATATTAGAATTTTCTTTACCAATTTTTGCTAGCGCATTACCATACGCTTCACGTGTTGCTTTACCCATTATTGTACCCCCATGATTTCATTTACGAATGTCACACCTTGTTCTTCACTAGGTGCCTTACCATGCCAACCAGCTTGACCTTCCATTTCTGCAACACCTTTACCTTTTACAGTATGCATTACAATACATGTAGGGCCATCTGTGAAAGCTTTCGCCTCTTCAATGGCTTGATGTAATTCGTCAATATTGTGACCATTTACTTCAATAACATTCCATTTGAAAGCTTTAAATTTATCTGGAATTGGCAATGGGGACATAACTTTTTCAATATCACCATCAATTTGTAGACCATTGTAATCTACAAAGGCAGTCAAATTATTTAATTTATAATGACCTGCAAACATAGCGGCTTCCCATACTTGACCTTCTTCAAGTTCTCCATCACCGAGAATAGAATATACACGATAATCAGCATTATCGATTTTACCTGCCAATGCCATACCACAAGCTGCAGAAATTCCTTGGCCCAAAGAACCTGTAGACATATCTACACCAGGTGTATGCTTCATGTCAGGATGACCTTGTAGGAAATGATTAATTTTACGCAAATTGATTAATTCGGATTTAGGAAAATATCCCTTTTCAGCAAGTGTCGCATACAATGCTGGCGCTGCATGACCTTTTGATAACACAAAACGATCGCGATCTTGCTTTTTAGGATTACTTGGGTCTACATTCATTTCTACAAAATATAAAAGAGACATTACATCAGCAATAGATAAAGAGCCACCTGGATGTCCAGATTTAGCTGCTGTAACGGACTGTACAATGCTTACGCGAATCGCTTTTGCTTTCTCTTGTACTAATTGTTTTTGATCTTGACTCAATGTAGCCATAAAGACCTCACTTTCTGGATAATCTCCAATTTATATTTAATACTCTTCTAAAAGTGAAATAGCAAATTCTGCATTTCGTTTAGATACCTTACGCAATGTTTGAATGCGATTGAATGAATGTTGATAGGACTCTGTAGATTGTAAAAGTTCTACACATCGATCATATAGAACATTAGAATCTAATTCTCTCATAGTACCAATTGGTTCTTGTTCAATCATATGTAAAAAACTTGTAATTTTAGGGTCATAGGAAATACCAATAACTGGTTTTCCCATTAAGGAACTAAATACAAGTGCATGCAGGCGTATGCCAATCATTAGATCTACATTGCCAGATAAGGATAGTTGCTCTTCTGTGGTAAAAGGTCCTTCTAATACGATTGGTTTCACCATCATCAATGAAGCTATAATCTTTGCTTCTTTCGTATCATCAGGATGAGACATAGGTATGAATACTATTTCAGCATCTTGCTCTAAACTTAACCTGTTCAATACATCTGCTAAACTCTGTCTATACGCTGTATCATCCTTCCAACTACGCACAGCAATGCCGATGCGTTTCCTACCACCTTCAATAGGAGCACAATTATATTTGGTTAAAATATTAGCACCGATACTAGGATTGGCCTTATGCATAGCTAATACAGCATCCGCCGTAACCTCAACATCGTAAATTCCTAGAGCATTCAACTCATCTTTCGAAATGGAATCACGAACTGTAATTCCATCTACATATTTCAACATAAATTTAACAGCTCGTTTTGTAGATTTACGATATAAAGGGCCAATACCTTGAGAGTACAACATAACAGGTTTTCCTAGTAATTTTGCAAGCCCCATAATACTTAGATAATAATAAGTATTTCGAATACTTGTAGCATCCTGTAATAAACTACCTCCACCACTAATCACTAAATCAGCATTACGTATAGCATTCAAAATACTAAAGGCAGCAAATGTTCCAACAGCCTTAATATTATGTTTTCTACTAGTCTCTTGAGGATTGCCAGAGATAACCGTAATATGTGAATCGTCTTCTACATCACGAATAGCGTCAATAATGGCACAAAGCATAGCTTCATCACCAGCATTACCAAAGCCATAGTAACCGGAAATAACGATATTACTCATGACTGTCCTCCCGATGCATAGCCCATTGCGAGATGTAAATAAGGAAACGAACTGCAAGAATAAGAACAATACCTATAGCACAACCAAGCAACAGACCATCATACCCACGCATAATAGACATGAAGACAGGTGTTCTAATATGACAGAATGTTTCAACCATAGATGCTACACCGATAACGCCAGCTATAGTTAATACAAAATGAATAACCATAGGCCATTTACGTAAGAATGCAAATGTTGCGAGCATTAACAATGGATGACCTATCATAAATTCCTTTTCTCTTGGTCTAGCATATAGTGTATTCTCTAGGAATCTCCGCAATACGAGTTCAAATGTTGGAACAGGCACACCTGCCGTATGACCACTACGGCCTACAAATACCCAAGCCGCAGCACCTATAGCAGCAAACACAAAGAACACATACATTTTTACATCTGTAGTTATAAATTCTTTGATGAATTGTTTGGCTTCTGTGCCAGAGTTAATCATGCGACCTTTCCATAATGGAAAGCGTTGTAGATATGCGATCATAACAAGGATGATTGGTAATACGAAGGTAAGTTTTACACCTCTAAAGATTTCAAATTCCATAAAGAATTTTGTATTACCTAATAATGCCGCAATATACATGCCACCAATAGCGGCAAATAATATAGCTATTACGAGATAGAGTAATGCGAGTAGCGTAGATTTCCATACACCTATAGGGCGTGTACCATCTAATCTGCGCCATTCTTCCATAAGAATCACCAATGCTCCAACAGGTGCCATAATAGCTGCAGATAAAGCCCAAATTTGAATTAATAATGTACCGCTAGTTACAATAAAACCAACAATGGATAGTAATGATAGTGCAAAAAATAGAACTAATTGTTTGTGTTGTGACATAGCTATAAACATTTGTCCCACATACACAAATAAGGCAATACTACCAATCATTGTTAGAACAACTAATAAAGGATTAGGTGTATAGTCAGGATAAATATCTGCTGGCCCAAATTCATAGCCCTTGGCACTCAATTTATCTGTTGCACTATGTACATAGTTAATCGTTGTTTGTAACACAGTTTCATTATTTTGCCCTACTTCATACATAGGGAATAAATTAAAACGAATGTTACGCTCAATATCGCTAATATAGAATCGTTGAGCCGCTTCTTCCGGAGTAATCTTCTTTAACTCATCTTTAGAAATTGTGTAAACACGACCTACACTGTAATTCTTCTTAGCCGCCATATCTAAGAATCCTAACTGAGGCTCATATTGCAACTGATTAACCGCTTCAATACCAACCAATGGAATATGAAGATTATTCATAGCCTCTAAGGTTTCATCAATATGATCTGGTGCACCTAATGCCTCTTTACCAGCAAATATAATGCCTGTTACATGAGGTACCCCATCTAGACGATTAAATACATATTTAATGTCATCAGACGTAACATTACGATAATTAGTAGGTCGAACGATTACATTGAAGCCACGATTAGCCACTTCCATAGCTTGAATACGAGAAATACCAAGATTCATCTTAGCATAACTATCAGCCGTTGCCCCTTGTAATTCTAATACTGGACCAATACTCGTGTTAAGTTCTTTAACCTTTTCTTTACTAATACGATGATATAAATCTTCACGAATTTCTTTATAATAACCTTCTTTACCAGGAATAAGTGCAACATAAGTAGCGCCTGGTTTGATAGAACCACCATTGATACGAACATTGGACATATCTTGTGATGAAAGTAATTTAATTTCACCCGCGTCATTTGCCTTTTCTAATGTTCTATCATAAATAGCAAATGCCGTTATTCCCGCCTCTTTCAGTGCATCAAAAGCATCTTTTTGACTACGTTTTTCAAAGGCATTAGCTCGAAGTACAGCATCATAATCTACTATATTCTCAATATGATTTTGTGCCTTTTCAATTGTATTGCGCTCCATTACTAAATAGAGTGCTGAAATAAGTCCTACTATGATACATAGTATAAGAACTAATGAGTGCTTAGTTTTATTAACAGTATGCACGATATTTCCTTTCTAATTGAGTACAGGTTTAATCTTAATATGAATTTCTCCATTTTCAACGTTAACAGACTCAGCTTTAACCGGAACTGGGAAATTATTAAAATCATAGATAGCAATAGGTTGCAATTGTTGTGATGTAATACCTGCAATAGTCAATCCACTAACAGTAAATCGACTAGGAGCAAACGATAAAACATTATCTTTCAACTGCAAGGCGCCTTCCAAACTGGCTATTCCTTTCAAAGATCCCATAATGTTAACAGTCCCAGTTAATGCTATACGGTCATTATTAATTACTACATTAGCATCCTGTAGACCTTCTGTATTCTGAATCAGGAATTTCTTTAAATCATCCTCTAACACAATACCTTCTACATAGGATGGACCAAGACTTAGGACCTCAACCTCATGAGATGCAATGAAAGAAATAGGATTAATAACAATATTATTTGCCTCATAATGAAGACTAGAAAAATTTAACTTTCCTAATTGAACATTTTCCAATGTTCCTGCCGCGTGATCTGCTTGTCCGTAAACCAGTTTAAAGGCTGGTGTAGATTCAATAACTACAGTTTGACTGGAAGGTTTAAGTGATTGATTTAACTCATCTTCTACAATAGATTCCATATATTTTGGAACTACAAATTGAGCACCCACCACACATACAATGATAAGCAAGACGATGAATATTAAAAATTTTTTCATTATAACACCTATACTGTTAAATTAGCTTCTTTCTTTAAATAGCCTTCTATGAATTGGTCGATATTGCCATCCATAACAGCCTGTACATTACCAGTTTCAACCGATGTACGATGATCCTTTACCATGTTATAAGGATGGAATACATAGGATCTAATTTGGCTTCCCCATTCAATAGCTTGGTATGTCCCACCAATTTGTTCTTTCAATTCAGCCTGCTTTTCAAGTTCTAATTCAAATAATTTTGCACGTAATAAACGAAGAGCTTGCTCTCTATTTTGTATTTGAGAACGCTGAGATTGACATTGAACTACAATGCCTGTTGGTTTATGCGTCATACGAACAGCGGAATCCGTTTTATTAATATGCTGTCCACCAGCACCACTTGCACGATATGTGTCAACTTGGACATCTTTCATATCAATATTGATTTCTACAGTATCGTCAATTTCTGGCATAACATCAACAGCGGCAAATGAAGTATGACGACGTGCAGCAGCATCAAATGGTGAAATGCGAACAAGACGGTGAACACCTTTTTCAGATTTTAAATAACCAAAAGCATTTTCGCCTTTAATAAGGAATGTTGCACTTTTGATTCCCGCTTCATCACCAGGTTGTTCATCCATAAGTTCCACGGAAAACCCTGTCTTTTCTGCCCAACGCAAATACATTCGAATCAGCATAGAACACCAATCTTGTGCTTCTGTACCACCTGCACCAGCATGGAATGTAAGAATAGCATTATTCTGATCATATTCTCCGCCGAGCAAAAGCAATACCTCTTGTTTTTCAACAGCCTCTTGAATGCCATTTACAAATTGCTTGATTTCCACCTCCATAGAGGTATCTTCTTCTTCGATTGCCATATCTAACATGACACTAGCATCTTCGATATCAGACACTAATTGTTTATAACCCTCTACAGAATTCTTTAATTGTGTTGCTTCTTGAGAAATCTCGCGAGCCTTATCTGGATTATCCCAAAATGTAGGATCACTCATCTGTACATCAAGTGTGAAGATTCGCTCTTCTTTCTGAGCTATGTTAAAGTGAATCCCTCATTCCATAAATTCGCTCTTCTAAACCAGAGATAATTGGTTTTAAATCCTCTAACAATTTATGTTCACCACCTTTATTGAATTACTATATGTACATAGTAATAATTTACTGTATTTTTAAAATGAAAAATGGCCGTTGCCCAGAAGGTATTTTTCCCATTGAGCAACGTGCCATTCACAAATGTTAATCTATGTTTTGTGGCTCCAACACATCTTCATGATGGGGTTGTGCACCTTCTAAGTGATCAACTGGTTGTTCAATTTCTTGAATCAATTGTGCACGAATTTTGTACAATGCCATGATTGTTTCATCTTGAATAGATTCAATCATGTGCTGGAACATATCATAGGCCTCAAATTTATATTCAACCAAAGGATTTTTTTGGCCGTATGCACGAAGGCCAATGCCTTCACGAAGCATATCCATATTATCCAAATGTTCCATCCATTTACTATCGACAACACGTAGCATAATCGCTTTTTCAAGTTGGCCAAACATCGCTTCACCTAAAAGATCAACACGATCTTGATATTCGCTATGTGCGATTTCGTGTAAACGTTCATCCAATTCTTGACGTGTATATTCTTCCATTTCTTCTGTGGACATGAGTTCAGAAGTCAAGAAGTATTGACTCAAGTGTTTATGTAAACCTTCGTAATCCCATTCTTCAGGATACAATTTTTCATCAGCATATGTATCAACAGCTTCAGTTACAAGCTTGTCAATCATTTCATTAATGGTATCTCTTAAAGATTCATTTCGTAATATACGACGGCGTTGCTCATATAACACTTCACGTTGTTGATTCATAACATCGTCATATTCCAAGATATATTTACGAATATTGTAGTTATGATCTTCCACTTTCTTTTGAGCACGTTCGATAGATTTAGTGATTAAGGAATGTTCAATTGGTTCATCTTCTTCCATTCCTAGTTTATCCATGATGCCAGAAATGTTGTCAGCACCAAAGATACGCATCAAGTCGTCTTCCAAAGATAGGAAGAATTGTGAAGAACCTGGATCACCTTGACGGCCGGAACGACCGCGTAATTGGTTATCAATACGACGGCTTTCATGACGTTCAGTACCTAAGATAGCTAAACCACCAAGTTCAGGCACACCTTCACCTAATGTAATATCAGTACCACGACCGGCCATGTTTGTGGCGATTGTAACCATACCCATTTGACCAGCATTGGCAACAATTTCAGCTTCTTGTTCATGATGTTTAGCGTTCAATACCTTATGTGGTACACCAGCGCGCAATAACATATCTGAAAGTTCTTCAGATTGAGTGATGGATGTAGTACCAATCAAAATAGGTTGGCCCGTTTGGTGACGTTCTACAGCATTGCGTACAACAGCACGATATTTTGCTGCTTTAGATTTAAAGATAAGGTCAGGTAAATCCACACGAATCAAAGGACGATTTGGAGGAATAGGAATTACTTCCAAGCCATAAATATCATTAAATTCCTTTTCTTCCGTCTTTGCAGTACCAGTCATACCAGACAATTTTTCATACATACGGAAATAGTTTTGGAACGTAATAGATGCTAATGTTTGGCTTTCACGTTCGACCTTAAGACCTTCTTTTGCTTCAATAGCTTGGTGCAAACCATCAGAATAACGACGGCCAAACATCAAACGACCTGTAAACTCATCGACAATAACAACTTCACCATCTTTTACTACATAATCTGTATCGCGATGCATCATAGCATAAGCGCGTAAAGAGGCACCTAGTAAATGATTGAGTTCAATATTATCAGCATCATATAAATTTTCGATGCCTAACATTTTTTCGACTTTTGTAATACCAGAATCTGTCGGTGCAATTGTCTTTTGTTTTTCGTCGATTGTATAGTCTTCATCTTTTACAAGATGTGGTACAACTTGCGCCAATTTATAATAGTTGTCAGTAGAACGACTACCAGGGCCAGAAATGATGAGCGGTGTTCTCGCTTCATCGATCAAAATGGAGTCAACTTCATCGACGATGGCATAGTTCAATGGACGTTGTACCATTTGAGATACATCGGACACCATGTTATCACGAAGATAATCAAAACCAAATTCATTGTTAGTACCATATGTTACATCTGCAGCATATGCTTCTTTACGTTGATTATAATCGAGATTTGCAACAATTAAACCAGTAGAAAGGCCTAAAAAATTATATAAACGACCCATTTGCTCACTATCACGTGTAGCCAAGTAATCGTTGACAGTAACAACGTGAACACCTTTACCGGATAAAGCATTAAGATATACTGCTAAGGTAGCAACTAAGGTCTTACCTTCACCAGTACGCATTTCTGCAATATTACCTCTATGCAAGCAAATACCACCTAACATTTGCACATCAAAATGACGCATACCTAGTACACGTTTAGATGCTTCACGACATACGGCAAAAGCTTCTGGTAAAATATCGTCTAACGTTTCTCCCTTTTGCAAGCGACGTTTAAACTCATCAGTTTTAGCAACGAGATTAGCATCACTTAATTTCACATAATTAGGTTCTAGTTCATTAATATGATCTACAATTTTGCGCATTTTTTTAACTTCTTTTGCGCTATTATTTCCTATAAGACTTTGTAAAAAGCCGAACAAACAAATCACTCCTCTTCGGGATATCTTACATTATTATATTCAATTCATTATAACGAAAAAGCCTTGAATAGTCAAAGAATTCAAGGCTTTTCTATTGATATACAACTAGAAATATAAAATGGATACCATTTCTGGTATCCATTCTATATTTCACTCGATTAAATCAACGTAGAAAGGTAATTAATTGAATAATCGATCATATTATTTTAATTCTGGTTCAATCAAACCATAGAAACCATCATGTCTGCGGTATACTACATTCATTGTTTCTGTTTCCGCATTGAAGAACATGAAGAAATCATGGCCAATCAAGTTCATTTGCAAGATAGCTTCTTCTACATCCATAGGACGAACAGCAAAATGTTTACGTTTTACTACTTCAATTTTTTCTTCTTCTACAGGTGTATCTAGAGGTGCTACATCTGGATGGAAAGCTTCTTGACGTTTAAAGCGTTTTGCCAAACGAGTTTTATGTTTATGAATTTGGCGAACGATTTTATCTACTACTAAATCGATTGCTGCATACATATCATCATTTGTTTCTACACCACGAAGTACAATTTTATCAACGAAACATGTAATTTCAATTGTTGCTTTATCACGCACTACAGATAACACTGCTTGTGCATCTAACTCATCATCAAAGTAACGGGTTAACTTACCCAATCTTTTTTCTACATACTCACGAAGAGCCGCTGTTACTTCAATGTTTTTACCTCTAATTGCTACTTTCATATGTCAACACCCTTTCTAAAAATTAACGACCAGTTGTTAGAATGTTCTTATTATTCTATTTCTGGTGTCTTAATTAGTATTTCTACATCTACATATAAAACTCCTCTTTTTTGATTAAAATTTTTATATTTTTTGTAGAAATATGTATTGCACACTATTAAATGTGCAAAAAATCCCAACAAATAAGGTGTTGGGATTTTTTAAATTTAGTTTTTATGTAATATTTAGTATGTGTTTACGCTTTTACAACATTTGCTGCTTGTGGACCACGATTGCCATCAACAATGTCAAATGTTACATTTTGGCCTTCAGATAAAGATTTAAAACCTTCGTCTTGAATAGCAGAGAAATGAACGAATACATCGCTGCCATCTTCTCTTTCAATAAAACCATAACCTTTTTCTGCACTAAACCATTTTACTTTACCTAACATGGGTAATATCCTCCTATAAAATATATATTGTCTTACTGTCTTGCTCTATATTTGTATAATAACATAGCATGTATAAAATATCAAATTACAACACATGTATTTCATTTAAATTATTATGCATATCCAACTATTAAAAATAAATATATTTTATTCTTAATTCCTCTTATTTATTGGATTTATTCTATATATTCTATAGTATTTACACTCATATTTATTTCATTATAATTTAAATATATAAGTTATATACATATTTTTTGCACGAAAATATGTATAAATTATATATATATCACAAATATTTATATCTAATATCTATTTATATGAATTAACAGATATAGAGAAATCTTTGAATTATAGTATTTTCTATATTTAATATATGTAATTTATCAAAATTTGTTATATCTTATCACACAGCAAAAAAGCACTCATAAATACATACCAAGTACTTATGAGTGCTGTCCCAGAGAATTTATAAAATTTTAGACAAGAACAATTTAGTTCTATCACTTGTAGGTGCATCAAAGACCTGTGCTGGTGTACCATCTTCTAAAATTTGACCACCATCTACAAATAGGACTCTATCAGCAACTTCTTTAGCAAATCCCATTTCATGGGTTACAATAACCATTGTCATGCCTTCATCAGCCAATGATTTCATAACATCTAATACTTCTCGTACCATTTCAGGATCAAGAGCCGATGTAGGTTCATCAAAAAGCATAACTTTAGGCTTCATCGCCAATGCACGTGCAATAGCAACACGTTGTTTTTGTCCGCCCGATAAGGAATCTGGATACATATTTGCTTTATCAGCTAATCCAACGCGTTCCAATAATTTAAGAGCCACGTCTTCTGCATCCTTTTTACTAGTTTTTCGCACATTAATTTGAGCTAGTGTTAAATTATCCAATACTGTCATATGTGGAAAAAGATTAAAATTTTGGAACACCATGCCTACTTCTGTACGAACTTCATTCAATTTTTTCTTATCAGATAGATCCATGTTATCTACGATTACATGACCACTAGTTGGTTCTTCCAAATAATTCATAGTACGCAAAACCGTACTTTTACCAGAACCAGATGGACCAATAATTACGACAACTTCGCCTTTTTCAATGCGTAAATTAATGCCTTTTAATACTTCATTTTTACCAAATGATTTGCGCACATCTTTTAATTCTATCATTTTACGTTATATTTCCTTTCAAGATAAGCAACTAATCGAGAAATCGGAATCGTCATACATAGATAGATAATAGCAACCGTTCCCCAAATTTCAGTAGCCGCATATGTTTTGGCGATAATTAACTGACCGCGACGCATCAATTCTTCAAAGCCAATAACAGAAACTAGAGAAGAATCTTTCAACATAGCAATAAATTCATTCCCCAACGGAGGGATAGATGCTTTAAACGCTTGTGGAATAATGATAAAGCGCATAGTTTGCCACCAAGACAAACCTAAAGAACGCCCTGCTTCCATTTGTCCTTTATCTACAGATTGAATGCCTGCGCGGAATATTTCAGATACATATGCACCAGAGTTGATACTACATGCTGCACAGGCTGCCACATAAGGATCGATTCGTGTGCCAATGATTTGAGGCAACGCAAAGTAAATCATAAAGATTTGTACCAACATAGGGGTACCACGAATAACGTCTACATAACATTTAGCAATGAGTCGAATGATTACAAAATTCGACATTCTAGCTAAGGAAACAATTAAACCAATAATGAAGCCACAACTTACAGCAACAGCTGTAATTTTAATGGTCATTAAAGCACCATATAATAATAATGGTAAATTATTAGTTATGACATTCCAGTCCATTTACAACTCCCTAATTATTTAAAATCCAACACAACAGGCATATCTGCAGGTGCATCTACATTAAACCATTTTTTATATAATGTATTAAATTCACCATCTACTTTCATATCAGCAATAGCCTTATTAATCTCCTCTTGTAAAGCTCTATTATCTTTATTCAAAGCCAAACCTAAGTACTCTTTTGTATTTGGATACGGCAAGATTTGAATATGCTCATCAGGATGTTTTGTGCTGTAATATTGAGCAACTGGTAAATCAATAACAGTAGCATCAACACCACCATTTTGCAACTCTAACAACGCTTCATTACTATGATCGAATTCTTTTACAGAAGTACCTTCGATCTTATGAGCTAAATCGGAACCAGTTGTCCCCATTTGAGCAGCAATTTTTTTATTCTTTAAATCGTCTAAGGAATGAATGCTATTAGAATCTTTATATACAATAGCTAATGCATTTTCATAGTATGGAGATGAGAATAATACCTTTTCACTACGCGCTTTAGTGATTGTCATACCAGAAGCTGCCACATCAATATCATGTGTATTTAATGCTGGAATCAACGCATCAAAGGCAACGTTTTTAAGTTCTACATCTTTGTTAATACGTTTGCCAATTGCACGAATCAAATCGATATCAAACCCTGTATAATCTTGAGTCTTATCGTCCTTAAATTCGAATGGTACAAATGTAGCATTTGTGCCAACAATTAACTTATTATTAGACGTTGTTGTAGAAAAAGATCCACAACCACCAACTAAAGATGCAGCCATAACAACCATTAAACTACCGAAAACTAATTTTTTTACTTTTTTATTTAGCATCTTCTTAACCTCATATATAACTAAGTTCATTTATATAGTATATATACATGGAATAATTATGTCAATAATAATGTATATAACATTTTTAAAATTCCATATTTTAATGATTTTTCAATTAATTTTTATACATACTATGTATTAATATACACTTATTGTATACAAAATATAGCTTAACAAACGCAATATCTACAATTTTCATTTATACATCTGTATAAATGAAAAAAGCACATGAGAAAAGCCTCATGTGCCCGTTATACGGCTGACCTGGTCTTTGCCCCCACACTCGCCTGCTGGAAGGTTCGCTCATAAGCCCATGGCTCCCCACTACTACTCCTCTCGGTTTCCCGGCAGGACTTACATCTAAGCCGCACCATGCTCACAGCCCTTTGGACTGCTTATGTGGATCGTTTTGCCTGCGACTGGCCTCGACTTACAACCACAGACCCGTATTTTAATATTATAGATTATAAATTATATCTATGTCTATATCTTTATTATTTGCAAATAATACAAACATATGTGCTTATCAATATCACTATTGTGAGAATAAAAAATGCAAGTCTTAATTTCAATGTATAGAAAATAGGAATAGGAATATAAAATAATTCTTCATTTTTATATTATAATTCTTAAAACACGATTTTTACATCCCATTCTTAATGCATTCCTTTTTTGTCAACACTTTCTATTATGCTAAATATGAATACCTATTCAAAAACCAAACATTATACCGATACACAAAGCATAAAAATTGTTGTATAATACGAATACTATTAAAGAAGAACGGACTATAAGTTGTACGATGTAAAGTCCTTGGGGTTTGGACTTTACATATTTGTATAGTAGAGGGGTTTATTATGTTTATGTTATCATTGATGCAGCCATCCGGGCTGTATGAACTGGAGAAAGATAGTTTAGAGGCCATTAGTGCTCAACTATTACAAATGATACAAATGAAAAGCTATCACTTGTATACACACTCTGTACAAGTCTCCAATTATGCAGTTAGTATTGCTGCAAAAATGGGATTGCCATTAAATGAAATTGAACAAATCCGTCATGCTGCACTATTACATGATGTAGGTCTTTTGATGATTCCTAATGCGATGATTCAAAAAGCACCATACTTGAACAAGCAAGAAATGTCAAAATATAAACAACATGCTGCTAGTGGTGCTAATATGATTGAAAACTATCCATGTTGTCAACAAATCCTATCATATATTCGTTACCATCATGAAAAATGGGACGGCTCCGGATATCCAAAACATTTACGTGGCGCCAACATTCCACTTGGGGCACGTATCATTGCTGTTGCGGATTACTATGATTCCACTGTGAATCCATCCACTGAATTTTGGGCAAAAACAAAAGCTAAAGCAAAAGAAGAATTGTTTAGCGCATCAGGTTCCCTATTTGATCCAGATGTTGTAAAAGCATTTATCGATGTACTAGGTTAAACAACATAATTAAGGCTGTAATAGAACTAAAATCTATTACAGCCTTTTATTTTTAAAAACTACCACTAGCTAATGTCAATGCTTCAATATATTGAGGATGATATGCTTTTAGTATTCGTGCAGCTGACTCTAAGGTAGCTCCTGTCGTAAATATATCATCAACTAATAAAATCCGCTTGTCATATAACAACGAGGAATCGAAAGTTTCCTTCCACATAAATGCCTTATCGATTGTGCTATGACGTTCACTACCAGATAAGCTCCACATTTCTTTATGGGTATCCATTTTATATAAACAATCAAACCATTTATAACAGACCTCTTTTTCAGTATTATATTCTATAACTCCATTTACACTAGCATTTCTTCTATTACTATCAATACATTTAGAATTTGAAAATGACAACACCCAATCATAAAAAAATAGATCCACCTGATTATATCCTCTAACTTTCTTTTTTTCTGCACTTGATGGTATAGGAATCACATAATGAGGCCTATAATCGTGCATCCTCAAGTTGTACGATGCTAAAAAAGGAGCAGCCCCTTTGGACTGCTCCTTTTTTTCGTTAAATTTAACGTCATATATCATAGATTTAATACCACCTCGATAGTCAGCTAGAATCCAAGCAGAATCTAGCGAGGACAGTAATTTAGATGGCACTTGTCTTACATGTAGAACTTCTTCAATACAAGTATCACACCAATCCCCTTGTTGTTGTACATGGGTACCACAATGAGGACAAACAGGCGGAAATAAAAAATCAAATAGATTCATTATCCATCACATCTTCCTTGTAAACGTTCTTTAAATAATGTATATCGTTCTTCACCATTAACCGTTTTAACAGCACGCTCTACAGAACTCTTTGTACCAATCATGATAACCTTTCGCTTGGCTCTTGTCACGGCAGTATAGAGTAAGTTCCGTTGTAACATACCACCGTACATAGGAACAAATGGTATAATAACAACACCATATTCACTGCCTTGACTTTTATGAACCGTTATCGCATAAGCAGGCATAATCATATGCGCTTCATCAATAGATATGCGAACCTCTTTATGAATAAAGCGAATGCAAATATCAGATTTGGTAATGGCATAAATAACGCCGATTTCACCATTAAAAACTTCTAATTCATAATTGTTAAGAACTTGAATTACCTTATCACCAACGCGGAATGTAATTCCATTAACACGTACTTCCCCTTTATAACTATCTGGAGGATTTACGGATTGCTGCACATATTGAGATATACTTGTACTGCCAGCCTTACCTCTACGCATAGGCGAAATGATTTGAATATCAAGTTCATCATCGACAAATTCTTTTTCCCGTTTATACACATCAACGATGGCTTTCATCATATCACCAAGAGAGTTAACGGAAATGAAAGTGAATTCATCACTAGTCGTATCAAGATTTGGCATTTCACCACGGTTAATAGTATACGCACTATCGACGATACTATTACCAGAACTTTGACGATAAATATGTTGTAATCGCGTATACGGAACCATATCACTATCAAGTAAATCTTTCAATACGAATCCAGCACCTATAGGAGGTAGCTGATCCACATCGCCTACAATAATAACATGCGCCTCACGAGGAATCGCTGACATTAGAGAATAAAATAATCGCACATTGAGCATGGATGCTTCATCGATGATAATGACATCTATATCAAGAGGATCATCTTCATTTTTAGTAAAATCATAGGAATCACTGCCAGCTACAGGCATGAGCAAGCGATGTATAGTTGTGGCTTCAAATTCAGTGGCCTCTGTTAAACGCTTTGCTGCACGTCCCGTTGGGGCACAAAGAATAATACGTCCTAATCCACCTAATTGAAAACCTTTAACTAAGGCTTTAATAATCGTAGTTTTACCAGTGCCAGGTCCACCGGTAATAAGCGAAAATTTTTCAAAAAATGATAATTCTATAGCTTCCTTCTGTTCAGGGCCAAAGGTAATATGATTATCTGCTTCAAATCGCTCAATAAAATCTGGAATATCTAGAGATATAGGATCAGCTTCAATTAAGAAATCACGCGTATAGTGTACACCTTCTACTTCAGATACATACATTTCAGGTGGATATACATAGAGTATATCATCATAATAGGCACTATACATGATAGCTTGAGAAATTAATGAGTCAATATGATTAGCTATTAAATCTGCATCTACTTGCAATAAATCGTAGGTACGCCCTATCAATTCATCGACAGGTAAACACGTATGACCTTGGTTATCTAAATTCCCTAAAATCCAGTTTACACCAGCCTCTAATCGTCGCTCGTCATCAGCGTCAAGCCCTAAATTCATAGCTAATGTATCAGCCGTATTGAATAACATATCTGGGGCGATACGCAATAAATTATAAGGATTATCCTGTATGACATCTATAGAGGATGCACCATAATATGTGTACACAGTGCGAGACCATTTAGAAGAAATTTGATGAGACTCAAAGAAATGGTTCAAATCGGATAATATACCTTCACCGAGTAATGTATTATATAATTCCTCTTTAACGCCTTTGCGTAAACCTGGCACATCTTTAATTTCTTCTGGCCGTTCTTTACGCAGTACATCTAATAACCGGAGGCCGAAATAATCACAGATTTTTTCTACAGATTTTTCGCCTAATCCCTTTATGCCTAAGTTCATCAAATACATTCTAGCAGCACCCATATTATCGGGTTTTAATTTTTCTATACTAGATGCATCAAACTGAATGCCATATTTTTGATGTTCTACATAACGGCCTTTAATCTCAATATCTTCCCCTTCTTTTGGGGCTTCAAAGCGACCAGTACAAGTAATGTATTCCTCATTATAATCTTTCACAAGAAATACACAATACGTGTTCTGTGTGTTCTGATATATAATTCGGTATACAAATCCTCGTAATACTTCCATTATTTCTCCGTATTAGGTAATGCTTCGATAATTTCTTGAACAGCGTCAGTAATGCTACCTTCATTGCCAATCTTAATATGAGCTACACTTTCATATAAAGGATAACGTTCCTCGTAAACATTGAAAATATATTCAATACTTTCTTTCACAAGTGGACGAATTTCTAAATCCAAGTCATCGAGAATATGGTTAACGTCGCGATTAACAAAGACAACTAAACCATTATTTCTCATGAGATTTACAATTTTTTTAGATGTCACTGTGCCACCACCCGTAGCAATAACAGATGGTTTATTATGAATCAATTCTTTAATTGTTTCGTATTCATACTTACTAAATGCATCTTTTCCATCATAGATAAAGATATTTTGTACGGTTTTCCCCACTTTATCTTGAATCGTTTGATCCAAATCATAGAAATCTCGTCCTAATTCTTTAGCTAACATTTTGCCAACCGTAGTTTTACCGGCACCAGGCATACCAATTAGGAAAATATGCTTATGCATGTGTTCTTTTAAGAACTCATTGCTAATCGAAATAACATCCTTCATATAAGATTCAATATATGTCAACATACGTGAATCGTTACATTCAGTTTTAAGACTAGAAATGATCTCATGATCCCGTTCTTCATCAATCAGTGGTAAATGATGTTCATCCTTATATTTACCAATTGATTTAATGATAGATAAACGTTGTTCAAATAAGTTTACTAACTGTGCATCAATAGTATCTATTTGTTTGCGTGCGTCTTTAATATCCATAGCTCCCCCTTATGGGTTATTACGTAAAATCCGAATTGCTGTTTCCTCATCGACCTTCATTTGGTCGATCAACTCTTGTAAATTATTAAATTTAACCTCACCGCGTATATATGATATAAATTGAACAGTTACTTCCTTGCCATATACGTCTTGGTCAAAATCAAATAGATGTACTTCACATCGATGATATTGATTTTTGAAAGTTGGATTATCCCCTATATTTCCAACACCATCATACCAAATGCCATCTATACAAACCCGATTAGCATATACCCCATCAGGTGGGATTGCCATCTCATTGGGCAATAAAAAGTTAATTGTTGGAAATCCTAATGTACGGCCTCGTTGATCGCCTTTTATGACGATACCTCTAAACTGGTATGGACGTCCGAGCCAAGCCGCCGCTTGTTCCATATGCCCTTCTTCTATAGCCTTACGTATATTCGTGCTACAAATAGGCCCTTCCTCAGTAGATAATAGTGGTTCTACTATGATATGAATACCTTTATCTGTCAATTTATCTCGCATTAACTGTGGATTGCCAGCACCTTTAGCACCAAATGTAAAATTAGTCCCAATTGCAATGCCTACCACATCAATATTATGACAAAGAGCAGCTAAAAAATCATCAGGAGACATATTGAATATGTCTAAATTCATAGGAAGTCGTAAAATATAATCTACCTTTAGAGATTCTAGAATCTCATCCATAATATCAGCAGATAATACGCGTTTAGGAACATCTCCAGGTCGCAATATAGTCATAGGATGCGCACAAAATGTAACGAGAACCGTAACTGCATCATGCGCCTTAGCCTCTGCTATCGCATTACCAATGACCCGTTGATGACCACGGTGTACACCATCAAATGTGCCTAATGCGTATACGATTTTACGATTAATTTGACGTAATTCATCAAACGAGTGTAAATGTTTCATACTTATCCTTCAATAAAAATATTTTTATCCACTTTAAGTGAATGTTTCGTTCGTTTTAGAATGCCTACAAACCCGTTAGGCCCATAAGCTCTATACTTTTCAGATGGAATCGTGTGAGAAAAGGCCTCTACGATTGGTAATTCCTTACCTTGTACCATCATCTTTAATTGTACACTATCTACGTCCACTTTTGAAAGATGAGATACCGCAATATCTGTAGGCAACAACAGCTTTTCACCATGAACAGTCAATTCCTCTGCCATATAGGCAGATTGAATATCAAAAGTCCCTACACGAGTCCTTGCTAAGGATGTCATAGTGCCGGGTAGGCCTAATTGAATACATATATCACGTAACAACGAACGAATATAGGTACCACCAGAACAGGTAACACGAATTGTAAAATAAGGGAAACCATAAGCTACCAATTCAATATTAGAAATCGTAATGGTTCGCATTGGTAACTCTACAGGTATCCCCTTACGTGCATATTCATAAGCCCGTATACCATTAATTTTTAAAGCCGAGTACTTGGATGGGCGTTGCTCTTGTGTGCCAACAAATCTAGATAGCACTGATGCTAATTCATCCCACGTTGGCGGTATCAATCGTTCATTAATTGCAGAGTGATCCTCCAGTAATGTAACGCCACTAGTGAGATTCATATCATCATCAGGTGATACCGGCTGTCCCGTACTATCTTCAGTGTCAGTAAAGGTACCAAATTTACATTCTGCTACATAGGTCTTATCAAATCCATCTGTGTATTCAATGAGACGTGTAGCCTTACCCAAAAAGATAGGCAATACACCATAGGCCATAGGGTCCAATGTGCCATTATGACCAATTCGTTTTTCTTTTAAAATGCGACGACATAGACCTACAGCATCATGACTGGTAATACCAGGAGGTTTTAAAAATGGCAGCACTCCATCCATTATTTGATAACCTCCAATAGACGAGACTTAGCCTCATCGATAGAACCTTCTATGGTACAACCAGCAGCACGTATATGACCACCACCGCCAAAATGATTAGCAATAGCATTCACATCTGTCCCCTTAGATCGAAGGCTGATACGCGTGCGATTGGGGCTTTCACCTTTCAATAAAATGGCAACATCAACAGTATCTACATTACGAATAATGTCGACAAATCCATCTGTATCGTCACCTAATATAGACATAACCTCTGGAGATAGCTCGATAGTAGCAACGCGATTATCCTTATAAAAAGCAATAGTTTGCATTACCTGTTTCGTTAATTCAAGACGTGCTGCACTTACGGCCTCAATCGTTTCGGAAATAACATTAGGGCGAGCCCCAGCAGCGACACAACGGCTAGCCATTTTAAGTGTATTAGCTGTAGTATTGCTAAATTTAAAGAATCCACAGTCGGTGGCAATCGCCATATAAAGAGCATTGCCCATAGACTCTGTAATAGGCCAATTCCATTGTTCGCACAAGTCCGTAATAATTTCACCAGTAGCCGCAAAATCAGGTTTTAAATATAGATGATCTGCAAATTCTGAATTAGAAATATGATGATCTATATTAAAAATAGGTGCACTAAAGAGTGCACCTACACGGCCAATCCGTTCATACGTGCTAGCATCTAATACCATTAGCATATCAACCTGTACAGGATGTGTTTTAAAATAGGCAACATCCTTAATTTGATCGATATACGATAAAAAGGAATATTTTTCAGGTATTACATCATCCACAACCATATACACAGTTTTGCCTTGCGCTACGAGAGCCTCATAAAAGGCAACCATAGAACCAAGAGCATCACCATCTGGTCGTACGTGGACAGTGAGCATTATAGAATTAGCTTCACACAGAGCCATGTGTAATTGGTTAATTGTGATCTTACTCATGTTCTGTATCCTTTGTGTTAATTTGTTTCTTCATCCTTTTTGATTTCATTCAAAAGGGATTCAATATGCATGCTGTAATCCAAAGATGTATCCTTATCAAAGGAAATCGTTGGAATATGGCGCAATTTTAATACCTTGCCAAGCTCGGTACGCACATGGCCAGATGCATGTTTTAAAGCGATAAGAGTATCTTCTTTCTCTTTATCAGAACCAAACAAGGAAACATAAATCGTAGCTTCACGCAAATCACCTGTCACGTGGACATCGGTAACTGTAGTAAAGCCGATGCGAGGGTCTTTCAACCCACGCATCAACATTTGACTTACTTCTTGTTTGATGAATTCTTGTAATTTTCTTACACGAACATCACTCATAGTAACCTCCTAAATTTGAGGTGCAACTTCTTCCATCAAGTACGCTTCGATTACGTCGCCTTCCTTGATGTCGCGGTAACCTTCCAAGGAGATACCGCATTCGAAAGATGTTTTAACTTCTTTCACTTCATCTTTGAAACGACGTAAGGAATCAACCTTACCTTCAAATACGACAATACCATCACGGATCAAACGTACTTCGGAATCGTTCGTAATACGACCTTCCGTTACATAGGAACCAGCAACGATGGCCTTAGGTGTGGAGATAACTTGACGCACCTCTGCACGACCAACGACAACCTCTTTGAATTGAGGTGCCAACATACCACGCATCGCAGACTCAACGTCATTGATAGCATCATAGATTACGCGGTACGTACGAAGGTCAACCTTTTCGTTTTCCGCAGCACGGCGAACATTTGCATCTGGACGTACATTAAATCCCATTACGATTGCATTAGATGCAGAAGCCAACATGATATCAGATTCATTAATAG
>CAJMLW010000009.1 GCA_905214495.1 uncultured bacterium
TACCAAAGCTCATAACAACCATAGCATCTTTGTTTGGCAAGTTTTGTAAAGCTTCAGTATTGTGTGTACGAACACCAATTGCAGCAGCTTCTTTCAATGCTGGAGTAGGGTCTTTTACTTCATCATTTAATTGGTATGCAGCGTGACCAAGTACAGGAGCACCAAATGTCAATGCGAAAGCCGCTAATGCAGCAGAAACTGTTAATGCACGTTTTTTTACACTATACATAAGTGAATCACCTCATTAAACAACATTATCTGACTATGCAGATATAACTATATAATCTATAATCAATCGTAGCAACCTAGTGGATGAATGTCAATAAACCCTATACCTGTACATGTATAAATTATACAACTGTTTTTTTATAAAAAATCATATTAAATAAGGAATAATCCAATTTTCCATAAAAACATTCTTATTAGTTATGGTAGTATAAATATAAGTAATTTAATATTTTGGGTAGGATGTAGTAGGTTGGTCTATACAAAGTGAGATGCCAGTTGTTTTAAAATTACTAGTTATACTTATAGCGACATATAGATTTGTGGTTGCTATAAACTCGTAAAGAGATAGAAGTCGTTTGGGATAGTGAGATATTTGCACATTCCTATAGTATTTTACTTGATATTAATTAAGTGTTTATAGAAAGTGTCTTATATAGAATGAGTAAGCATATAAACATAGATAATGAAATAAGATTGTTTAAATATAATATAGAATCTTTGCGAGTAACGAATATTTTTAAAAATAGACGAATAAATATAATAACTGCGTTAATTTACTATACGGCCATAATTTATATATATTTGCTTACAATATGTGTAGCCTTTTTTATTAATCCAATGCCGTATGAGTATCTTTTTTACGGTGTAGAGATGATTACCAATATATTATTTTTAATTATTTTGGGGTATCGATGTCAGGATTATGGTATTCATAGATATGTAGGTATTATATTTGTTATTATAGTTAGTTCCTTAATTACAATATGGCAGGGAGGAACTTTTTTCGTTAGTCCCGATAACTTTATAATATCTATAACTAAATCAGGAGCAAGTTCTATACTTAATCTAAATAAATCGTATTTTTTTATGATTATGAATAGAATTATATTATTATTGCTATTAGTTCCCGGAAATAAAATTAATCGGTATGGAGAAAAACCGAAGTCTGGATTTTGGGATGGGACATATTTAGTTGTTGATCCATTGAACGTATCGATTATTAAAAGTAAACTTCGTAAGTTATGGCTCGATTTAATTCGAAGAACCGATGAAATTAAGGATATAAATAAAAAGGCGTCTACAAAAGATGACTTGGAATTTATGGATGTCTTACATAATGTATTTATAAAGGATGTATTCAATTTTAATGGTCGTTCTTCTAGAGATGAATTGCTACTTTTTACGGTTTTGTTTTCTATTTTATCTATGGGTTTGAATTATTTGACACCATTTTTACTTTATATTATAGAAAAAGATAATCTTGTGATTATGTATACAATTTTTAGAACTATTATATTTATTCCTTATATAAGTTTACTTTTTAGACGCCTTCATGATAGTGGTAACAGTGGTCTTTGGATTTTCTTCCTTATAGTGCCTGTTGTGAACATATATGTTTTTTATTTAATTTTTGTAAAGCCATCGGTTTAAAAGAGGTCAATTTTTTTCTTATATTGCTATGCCAGGACTAACATTTAACTCCTTACCAGAATATGAAGACTAATTATTTAAATTATTCCCCACCTATATTAGCGGTATCATATACTAGGGATTCAGCGGTATCATATACTAGGGATTCCTTGATTACAAGTATGTCAGTTAATTTAAACATATGGGTAGTAGGGTTATTAATATTATCTTTGTTTCCCAGTGGAGAATATGATAATATTTCTCATTGACTTTCATATGCTAATCCTGTATGATTAGTACATAGTAGTTGATAATAATTTTCATTTATGAAAATTATTTCATATATATGGGTATATGGAGGTCACATATGAAAGGTATAATCATTGCATCCTTTGGATCAATTTATAAAGAAGCAGTGGAAACATCCATTGGCACTATAGAGTCTAAAGTTTGTTCCTTATACAGAGATGTAGAGGTACGACGTGTATTTTTGTCTGATGCATTAGTGGAAAAGTGGAATGAAAAATATGATGATACGATTGCTTCTTTCACCGACGTCATGCAAGAATTTAGTCGCAAGGGAATTGATGAGGTATATATTCAACCGATTACTCTCGTAGCGGATCAATGCTATCAACAAATGCGTAAGCAAGCACTTAAGTTCTTACATAGCAGTGAATATAATTTCTCTCAAGTTAATATCGGTAAACCTTTATTAACATCGTTAGGTGTTAAAAATTACGCTGATGATTATGAAGCCACATTAGATGGTATCATGCGTCATATAAACACTAAATCTCTTAATAAATCCGTTTTATTGATGGCAAATGGTCAAAATCAATTGGAATTTTCTACATTACAATTGAAAGCCATGTATGGTTCTGCTCCTAATGTAGCAGTATTTACCACAAATGGTTTCCCTACATTTAAGCAAGCCTTAACATTGGTAGATAGAATGGGGCATAAAGATGTACTCGTTGTACCATTGGCTTTGATTGGTTCTACTCATTTAATGGATTATCTTGGCGGTGATCGTTCCGATTCTATTTATGCACTTTTGACAGAACAAGGGTACAACGTAGATATTTGGAATGAAGGCCTAGGTGAAAATCCATATGTACAAGATTTATTCTTGAAACATTTAGGTCAAGCGATTCGTATGTCTGACAGAAAACGTAGCTCTCAACGCGAATCATATCAAACTGTTATTCGACCTTCCCGTATAGAAGTACAAGGAATGATTTCCTAATTACTTCTGGTAAGGTTGTATATAAACTCTCTCATAAATACACACTATCTTCAAAAAGCATCCACCTTTAGGGGCGGATGCTTTTTGTTATCCATCTATATGGGTATGAAAGTTAATTATAATATTACCTTTATACGGGGTATGGTATCCAACTATAGTAATGCGTGTGGTATGATGAATAGTGAATTATATTTGATAAGGAGACCGTTATGAAACAAGCTATATTAGTAGTGGCCTTTGGCTCAACAGTTGATTCCGCTCGTGAACATCAAATTGATGCCGTTGTAAACCGTATTAAAGAGAAATATACAGATTATGAAGTGCGTTTAGCCTTTTCATCTCGTATTATCGTAAAGCGTTTGCGTGATCGTGGCATTGAGATTCCTACAGAACAAGGTGCTTTAGATGCTCTCATTGGTGAAGGATATACAGATATTTATGTACAACCATTACACTTCACTGGGGGTGAAGAGTTTGATAAGTTGAAACATAATATTTTAAATCACGAACGGGCACAAGAACTTAATACATTGCGAGTTGGCAGACCATTGGTATACTATATGGGACAAGAAGAACACCCGAATGATTATCAAATTTTAATCGACACATTTGTTACATCCATATCCGTCAGCAATGAAGATGGTCTATTATTTGTCGGTCATGGTGGCTTGGGATCTGGTAACTCTGCGTATGGTTATTTGCAATACCAATTGATTCGCAGTGGCCTTAATCATATTCGTGTAGCCACCTTGGAAAATGCTCCTTATATAGAGGATATAGCTGTGCCTTGGGAATGGCTTGATGGTAAGAAACCTAATAAGATTTATGTGCACCCATTGCTTCTCGTACTTGGCGATCATGCGCTTAATGATTTATTTGGTGATGAAGAGGATAGTGTAGTCAATGTATTGAAAGAGGCTGGTTATGAAGTAGAAGAAATGCATCATGCCCTCGGTGAATATACTGATATTCAAGATATTTATTGCCAACATATTCAAGATTGTATCGATGATATATATGGTAAACGGAGCAGTCATCGACCAACGATACCTAATATAAAATAAGGTGATACTTTCACAAACATTTTGAATATATTTAATAAATTAGGTATAATAGTGATGTTAATCATATTGAAATATAGAATAGGAGAATCATCATGAAAGGTAAATTATATGGCATAGGTGTTGGTCCTGGGGACTCTGAATTAATGACTGTGAAAGCTGCGCGTATTGTAGGCGAAGCAGACGTTATCATTACACCTAAAACAGAAAAGAAAGATGGTTCTGTAGCACTTAATATTGCAAAACCATATATTCAAGAACATACTGAAATTGTGCCAGTTGTATTCCCAATGGTACTCGATGATGCTACACAACAAGAAGGTTGGGAAGAGGCTAAGCGCGTTATCGTATCTTATTTAGAGCAAGGTAAAAATGTTGTTTTCTTAACACTTGGCGACCCAATGTTCTATAGTACATATATGTACGTATATCGTTTGATTGAAAATACAGGCTTTGAAATTGAAACAATTCCTGGTATCACTGCATTCTGTGCCATTGGTTCCCATCTTGGCTATCCAATCGTAGAAAAAGAAGAGGTTTTGGCTATCGTTCCAGCCACTGCACCTAAGGAAAAAATTGATGCTGTTATGGCTGTTGCCGATGATGCAGTTATCATGAAGGTGTATAAAAACTTTGATGAAGTGCAAGAAGTATTGTTGAAACACAATATGGCTGATGACGCGGTTATGATTTCTCGCGTTGGCTTGCCTGATGAACAAGTTTTCGTAGGTCTTGATAATATGCCTAAGGACAAGAAATTAAATTATTTGTCTACAATTTTGGCAAAACGTAAAGATCGTTAATTGACTATACCCTGATATCTGAATGCTTTTAGTGAAAGCCGTATAGATAGTATTAATAAGAGGTAATACATATGAATACTGTACCCATTCCACGTGTTGTTATAGCTGGTACCAATTCCGGTGTCGGCAAAACGACTATTGTTGCGGGCCTTCTCGCAGCGTTTCGAGCAAGTGGCCATGGGGTGCAATCCTTTAAAGTGGGCCCGGATTATATCGATCCGGGCTTTCATAAAATTGCATCGGGCCGTGAAAGTTATAATTTAGATTCTTGGTTAGTTCCACCGAATACATTGCCAACATTTTTTGCATCCATGGCGGGCGATGCAGATTTGGCCATTATTGAAGGCGTTATGGGACTCTATGATGGTGGCCGAGAGGGTGTGAGCAGTACGGCTCAAATTGCTAAGCAATTAGGTGCTCCTGTTGTGCTCGTTATCGATTGTAAGGCCATGGGTGAAAGTGCAGCTGCCATTGCCATGGGCTTTAGAGATTATGATAAGGATGTGAATTTTAAAGGCGTCATTTTGAATCGTTTAGGTTCCGATAATCATGAACGCATGGTCCGTGAAGGTATGGAAAAAATTGGCGTTCCTGTTATTGGTGCTATACGCCGTGATGATCGCATGCATTCTCCTGAACGTCATCTTGGTTTGACACCGGTTACAGAAGTTGATCCTACAGAGGCTATTGCAACGATTCAGCATGCCGTGGAATCTATGGTGGATTTAGAGGCACTCTATAAGGTAGCGGTCAGTGCAGCACCTATGCCGGCACCGATTGATAGAACCAAGGGGGTTACCAAACGAACAAAAATTGGCGTTGCCTATGATGAAGCCTTTTCGTTCTACTACCCAGCTAGCTTGTCTGCGCTTGAAGCACAAGGTGCTGAACTAGTTTACTTTAGCCCATTAAAAGATAGTGTTATTCCTGATGTAGATGGCCTCGTATTTGGCGGTGGTTTCCCTGAAATGTTCTTGCAGGCTTTATCCGAAAATACTGCCATGAAGGAATCAATCCGTAAAGCTAATCAATGTAGTATGCCTATCTATGCTGAATGTGGTGGCCTTATGTACCTTTGTGAACATATTCACGATTTTGATGGTAATGTGTTTGATACAGTTGGCGTCGTGCCTGCCAATTGTGTAATGCAACAAAAACTGCAAAAGGTAGGATATGTAATGGCAACGGCTAAACGCAATACATTACTTGGCAATACAGGAACAGCTTTGCATGGTCATGAATTCCATTTCTCCACCATGGAACCAACCATTGAAGAATTCCCTTGGGCCTTTCACTTAGAAGGGGGCCGCAAACCTCAGTCCTATGATGGCGGGTATGCTACCGATAATGTGTTGGCATCCTATCTACATCTTAACTTTGCTGGTTCTCTTGAAGGGGCTAAGCATTTTGTAGATATGTGTGAAGCCTTTGGTCATACTAAATAAATCTATTATATTAGTATTTAATTGTTATATTAACTATAGATCCAGCCCTACATAGTGTGACATAGATAATAGGAGTATAGAAATGAGCGAACGTGGTTTAATTCTTGTCAATACTGGCAATGGTAAAGGAAAGACAACAGCGGCACTAGGTGTGGTTTTACGTGCTGTAGGACAAGGCTTGAAAGTTTTGATTCTACAATTCATCAAAAGCGGTTATGGTTACGGTGAACTAGAAGGTCTGAAAAAACTTGGTGATGCGGTTACCATCAAATCTATGGGCAAAGGATTTATCTACTACAACCGAGATAAAGTTACTGTAGAAGAACTAGAAAAACACAAAGCAGCAGCCCAAGAAGCGTGGAAAACACTAGTAGAAGAAGTCAACTCCGACAAATGGGATCTCATCGTTATGGACGAAATCAACAATGCCATTAACTATGAACTCATCGATGTTAACTCCGTTGTAGACATGCTTAAACAAAAACCAGAGCGATTACATGTCATCCTAACAGGCCGCTATGCAAAACCTGAAATCATCGACATGGCTGATACAGTGACCGAAATGAACGTAGTAAAACACGCTTACGAAAAAGGCATAAAAGCAGCAAAAGGAATCGAGTTTTAAGAGAAAGAGTGTGCTAGGCTTGGCCGACGCACACTCTTTTTTTGTGATACTTGAAAGTTTTATATAATGTAGCAATAGTAGGCCTCCGGAGGCGACTTTGGCCCTGTCCCGAAGGGACAGACCAGGCCGGTGGAGCCACCGGGGGCCTGCTATTGCGGAAATATAGAAAATTTTCGAAAAAGCCCTTGCCTAAACTATATCGAAAATGTATAATATAGTCATAAGCACAAGGTGCTAATATTCTTAAACATTAAGTATGTATATAACTATAACCAGGAGGTTAACTATGGCTGTACATGATTACATTAAATCTGGCGATTTCGCTACTGAAAAACACGTTCCTGTTATCGAAGCTGCTGATAAAGTAAAAGCAGGTGAAGCATTCGACGTAAAATTATCTGTTGGTAAAGATATTGCTCATCCAAACACTGTAGAACATCACATTGAATGGATTAAATTGTACTTTGTAGCTGAAGGTACTCAATTGCCTTACGAAGTTGGTGAATTATCTTTCAACGTACATGGTGACGGTGCAACAGCAAACGAAGGTCCTGTACATGCAGTTTCCGCAGGTACATTGGCAGTATCCTTGAATAAATCTGGTAAATTGATTGCTGTATCTTACTGCAACATCCATGGTTTATGGGAATCTGAAAAAGCTATCGTAGTTGAATAATAGATTGTATTTGACTGTAAAAGGCCAGCCTTTGGGCGGGCCTTTTTTGTATGGAGCGTATGACAAGTTGCGAACATTAACGATTGATTATAAATATAATGTATGTCCGCTATAAAAAGAATTTTGTTCTTTTATGGTGGAAAAATACCTGTATATCCCTTTACAGTGCGGTTTGTTTTGTGGTAAAGTATATGCATGTTATTTTTTAGTACAATGATAAATGAGGGATAATAGTGGCATTAATCGTCAAAAAGTTTGGTGGCAGTTCTGTTGCAACACCTGAAAAAATATTTAATATCGTTGATCGTGTCCTTCATGAAAAGAAAGAGGACGATCGCATTGTAATAGTTGTATCTGCTATGGGGGATACAACAGATGACTTGGTAGCTTTGGCAAAACAAGTAACATCTAAACCATATGGTCGTGAAATGGACCGCTTGTTGTCTACTGGCGAACAAGTGACGATTGCATTGATGGCTATGGCGTTTAATGAACGTGGTCAAAAGGCTGTCTCTTTAACTGGTGATCAAGCAGGTATTACAAGTAGTGATAACTTTAATAAGGGTCGTATTTTAGGTGTGGATCCTAATCGTGTATTCGAAGCATTGGATGCAGGCAATATCGTTGTTGTTGCTGGTTTCCAAGGGATTACAGAATACGGTGATATGGTAACATTGGGCCGTGGTGGTTCCGATACAACGGCTGTTGCGTTAGCAGGTGCTATGAAAGCCGATGTATGTGAAATCTTTACAGATGTAGAAGGTGTATACTCTACTGACCCTCGCGTAGCAAAGGAAGCTTTCAAACTAGAAGAAGTTACGTATGGTGAAATGCTTGAAATGGCACGTTTAGGTGCAGGCGTAATGCAACCGCGTGCTGTTGAAATGGGTTTCCGTTATGGTGTACCAATTCATGTTCGCTCTACATTCAGTAATAATACAGGCACAATTATTCGGGAGGATTATACCGTGGAATCTAATAAATACGTAATTACAGGCGTAGCCGATGATACAAATACCGCAAAAGTAGCTCTTGTGGGCGTTGAAAATAAACCTGGTATTGCAGCAAAAGTATTTAAAGCATTAGCAGAAAAAAATGTTGACGTGGATATGATCGTTCAATCTATTCGTTCTGTAGGTGAACCTAAAACTGACCTTATCTTCACAATTGCTCTTGATGATGTGGTATTGGCACGTGAAGTGTTGAAAGAATTACAACAAACTGTTGATATCGAAGCTGTTAATATTGATGAAAATATGGCAAAAGTATCCATCATTGGTGCTGGTATGTTGGGTCAACCTGGCGTAGCTGCTCAAATGTTTGATATCCTTAGTAAAGAAGGCATCAATATTGAAATCATCAGTACTTCTGAAATCAGTATTTCTTGCTTGGTTGCACAAAACCGCGTAAAAGATGCAGTTCGTGTTATTCATAATGGTCTTTTGTTAAACGAACGAGGCTAAATACATGATGGATAGTCTACGTACATTTATGGACGAAATGCTCGATGATCAAGGGCGTAAGGAAGGTTTTATTAGCGATTTATTAGCGAATTTAAAAACACAACCTATCCCTACATTGGAGCAAGCACAGACAGGCTATACAACAGTGAGCAATTTACATGGTATATTTTATAATTATGATGCGTCAGAGGTGACCATATCTTATAAGGTAGTACCAGATATGTATGCTCCCTATACATTGAGTTTTCGCCAATTTGAGGTTGTTCTCGAAGGTCTTTTGACAAGTCGACGCAATCAAAAGTGGCAAATCAAACAAGATAAATAATAAAATCAGGACACTCCTACAAGGGTGTCCTGATTTATTTTGTTGTTATTATATGCGACATTTATATCTCATTGATAAGAATAAGTTATAGATAATCTTTGTAATTTGATAATAATTCTTGAAAATTCGTGTAAATCTACGTAATGTGGTATAATAAATAGTCAATGATAGATTAAGATTTTACATATATATACATTATAAATAATTTAGAAAGAAGGGTATCTATGGAACTGAATAAAATATATTCTGGTTTTCGCCTTGATCGCATAGAACGCATTGATGAAATCAATGGTACAGCCTATGAAATGAAACATGAAAAATCTGGTGCTCGTCTTATTTATATTGACTCACCAGACACTAATAAAGTATTTAATATTGCCTTTAGAACGACTCCTCAAGATAGTACAGGCGTCGCTCATATCATGGAACACTCCGTACTTTGTGGTTCTCGTAAATTTCCATTAAAAGAGCCATTTGTAGAACTTGTAAAAGGTTCTTTGAATACATTCTTAAATGCTATGACCTATCCGGATAAAACGATGTATCCTGTAGCAAGTAAGAATGACAAAGATTTCCATAATTTGATGGATGTATACCTCGATGCTGTTTTCTATCCACGGGCAGCAAAGGATCCAGAAATTATGATGCAAGAAGGTTGGCATTATGAGCTTGATTCTGTTGATGATGAGTTAACGTATAAGGGTGTTGTATTTAACGAAATGAAAGGGGTTTACTCCTCTCCAGATTCCGTACTAGAACGCGAATTGATGCATTCCTTGTTTCCTGATACAACATATGGTGTTGACTCCGGTGGTAATCCAGATAATATTACGGACTTGACCTATGAAAAATTCAAGAAATTCTACGATGTGTATTATCACCCATCCAATAGCTATATTTTCCTATATGGTACAATGGATATCGGAGAACAATTGCGCTTTATCAACGATGAATATTTGAGCCATTTCGATGTTATTGAAATCGATACTGAGGTGACAGAGCAAGCTCCGTTTAAGGATGGTAAAGTGATTACATATCCTTATAGTGTTGGTTCTGATGAAAGTATGGATAATCGTACGTTGCATGCTTTCTCGTATGTATTGCCAGATGTAACACCAGAACAAAGCCTTGCTTTTGAGGTATTAACACATGCTTTGTTAACATCTCCTGCAGCACCTTTAAAACAAGCATTGGTGAAAGCCGGCATTGGTTCTGATGTATCTGGTTACTACCTAGATAGCATCCGTCAACCAATTTGGGTTGTTCAAGCCAGCGGTTCTAACATGGATAAACAAGGCCAACTACAAGAGATTGTTGAATCCACATTACAACAATTATGTAAGGATGGCATCGATAAGGAACTATTAGAAGCTTCTCTTAATAGCATTGAGTTTACCCTTCGTGAAAGCGATTTTGGGGGCCGTCCAATCGGTTTAGCTTATGTTATCCGCATGATGGACAATTGGTTATACGGTAAGGATCCAATTGAGTTGTTACATTATGAAGAAGCATTAGTTAATATTCGCAAAGGCCTTCAAGGTTCTTACTTTGAGGATTTGATTCGTCGTTCCTTATTGGATAATCATCATAAGTCTCTCGTATCCTTGTATCCTGAACAAGGATTGCAAGATAAAAAGGATGCAGAGGTTAAGGAACAATTGGCAGCTATCAAAGCTTCTATGTCACAAGATGAGTTAGAATCTATTGTAGAACAAACAAAACGCCTTAAACTTCGCCAAGAGACACCGGATAGTGAAGAAGCGTTAGCCACTATTCCACTTTTAGAATTATCTGATTTAAGTCCAGAAGTGGAAGATGTAGAACGTCGTGAAAGTACGATTGGTCATACAAAACTTCATTTTGTTCCTACTTTCACAAAGGGCATCAACTATGTGGCTTACTATTTTAAGTTAGATTGCCTCACTGAGGACGAATTATTCTATGCAGATATCTTAAGTGATATCATCGGTCGCGTAGATACATCTAAACGTTCTTATGAAGATTTGGCAAAATTAATCAATCTAAATCTTGGTGGTTTGAGTGCTGATATTACAGGTATTAGTAAAGCCGGCAAACGGGATGAGTTCATACCTCTCATGGTTGTACGTAGTAAAGCATTGCATGCTAAGTTACCTGAATTGTGCAATATCATCAATGAAGTTATTCACGATGCGCAATACACCGATGTAACGCGTTTAACAGAGCTTGTACAAGAAGGCAAAGCAATTTGGGATAATGAGGCGTTCCGTAGAGGAAATACCATTGTTAGTCAACGTGTAATGGCTAAGGTATCAAAGGTTGGCAAATTCCGTGATGATGGTAATTTAGGTTATTATCAAAAAATTAGTGAATTAGCTACTAATCCAGCTGCATTACCATTATTACCAGAAAAATTAGCTGATGTGGCTCGCAAGATTTTCCGTTCTAACAATGTAGAAATTTTATTCGTTGGTGAAGAGCAAGAACTAGCACCATTTACAGAGTTAATGAAGCCATTGCTCAATACATGGAATGCAGAGGTATTGCCAAATAATGTATTGACCCTAGAACATACAACGAGCAATGAAGGCATTGTCACTGCGGGCAAGGTTCAATATGTGGCACAAGGTGGTAATTTTATTGATCATGGATATACCCATGTTGGTGCTATGAGCGTATTAGAAACGATCTTGCGTTATGAATACTTGTGGATTCGTATCCGTGTACAAGGTGGGGCTTATGGCGCCTTTGCTAACTTCTATGACGATGGCAATATGATTTTCTGTAGTTATCGAGATCCAAATCTTGTGGAAACACTTAATGTGTACAAAGGGTTGCCTGAATACTTACGCAAATTTACATTAACAGATCGAGAAATGCGTAAATATATTATCGGGACTATGAGTGGACTTGATTTACCGATGACACCTGCATTGCGTGGCCCTCGTGCCATGGGCTTATACTTTAGTGGTGCCAATATTGAAGATAAGGTGGCATTTAGAAAACAAGTTATCGCTTGTAAGCCAGAAGACATCGTAGCTCTTGCAGATGTAGTAGAACCTGTGTTAAAGGATAATCATATTTGTTCCATGGGGAACGAACAAAAAATCAAAGACAGCGGTGTCTTTGATAGTATTGTATCCCTTGGATAATGCATAGTTTGTAAACTGAGTACATCCTCACCATGTGTTAATATAATAATGTATTAATATAATAGTATATTATTAGAGTGCTATATAAGGAGATACTATTTATGAAAGGACGATTCGCACCTAGCCCAACGGGGTATATCCACATAGGGAATGTGTGGATCGCCCTTTTGTCGTATATATCGACCCGTAACCAGTATGGTACCTATGTGGTACGCATGGAAGATATCGATTTACAGCGCTCTAAGCGTTCTTTTGGAGAAGCTCTGTTAGATGATTTAGAATGGCTTGGCTTTGAATGGGATGAGGGTCCGCGTGTGGGTGGACCGGAATCTTCGTATTGGCAAAGTGAACGGTTGCCAATGTATGATGAGGTATTACAACGATTAGAGGATGCAGGTCTAATTTATCCATGTTTTTGTAATCGTACTCGCTTACAATCCATTGCTTCTGCACCTCATCGTGGAGAAGTAGTCCATCATTATGATGGACATTGCCGCAGTTTAGATAGTACTACGGTGAGGTTGAAGCGATTAGAAAAGAATCCATCAATGCGTATTAAGGTGACTGATTCCACTATGGATTTTAACGATATATATCAAGGGCCACAGCATTTTGTATTGTGCCAAGGTGTTGATGATTTTGTATTGCGTCGTGGAGATGGCATGTATGCCTATAATTTGGCGGTCGTACTAGATGATATAGCAATGGGGATTACTGAAATCATTCGGGGGCACGATTTACTGGAAACTACGGCTCAACAAATGTACTTATATCGCATATTGAATGCGGATGCGCCTTCTTATGGTCATGCACCGCTACTCATGGATAACGATGGACATAGGCTTTCAAAACGGCAGAAAAGTATAACAGTAAAAGAATTGAGAGAGCTGGGATGGTCAGCACAACGTATTTTAGGTGAATTAGCCATATTAGCAGGATTTATTCCTAAATGTGATGCACCAAGTATCTCTTTAGAATCATTATTAGCATATACAGCTCGAACAAAAGAGTTATGTTATGAACATATTGTTTTAAAAAAATCGATGTAATATATTGACAGTTTTCGATATTAATATATAATAGTATATAAGAGGTGGTAAGAATGACTATTAAAGATGCGTTAGCTGAAAAAGTTTGGGCTGTAATAGGTGCCACTCATAAAACCGATAAGTTTGGATATAAGATTTATAAGTGCTTAAAAGAGCATGGATATGAAGTCTATCCGGTTAATCCAAATGTAACGAGTATCGATGGCGATACTTGTTATCCGAGTCTATCTGCGTTGCCAGTTGTTCCTGGTGTTGTTGATTTTGTAGTGCCAGAAACAGCTGGGCTTGCAGCAATTGATGAATGTAAACAATTGGGGATTAAGACAATCTGGTTACAACCCGGTGCGGATAAACCAGCAGTCTTAGCTAAGGCTAAAGAGGTAGGTTTGGATTACATTCAAGATTGTGTATTAGTTCAATTGCCTTAGGAGGAAATAATGAGCGAATTAAAAGAGTTAAAAACAGCAGAATATCAAGATCTTCTTAATCAAGGTGGCGTAACAGTTATTGATTTCTGGGCACCATGGTGCGGTTATTGTGTACGCATGATGCCGGTTATCGAAGAAATCGCTGGTGAATTAGCAGGCAAAGCAAATTTTGTGAAAGTAAACGCTGATGAAGAACCAAGCTTGGCTCGTGATTTACAAGTAGAAGTATTGCCTACATTTGTAATTTTGAAAGATGGCGAAGTAGTAGATCGTAAAATTGGCTTCTTGCCAAAAGGTGATTTACAAGGTGCTATCGAATCTAAATTCTAATTAGATTAATAAACGGTAAAATATATAAGGCCTATTAATGTATACATATACATTGATAGGCCTTTTTTATCTGTGTAAATAAAAACACAAGCAAAACTATAAATTAAATATAAAACTTAAAATAAAAAATAAATTAAATTAAAAAAGTGCTTAAAAAAGTATTAGCTGCTAATCCTCAAGTAGCTAAAAAGACAACTAAATAAGGTACCTCCCAAATGGTAGGCACTGAATACCTGTCTATCTAAGGTATGTATAACCGCGTAGTACACTCGTGCTACGCGGTTTTCTTTTGGCTTGATCTTGAATTTTTAATTTTGTGGTGATTATGTATAGCTGGTGGTGAATGGTGGTACATATATGGTGAATATTATAAAAATAACCATATATAAGCGAACATATATTTGTGAAAAAATAGAGATAAACGATGAAAAATAACGAAAGATGAAGGAAAATTCATAATTTCACCAATTTTTATGTTTTATTTATTGTAACGAGTGGGGGATTGTGGTAAAATTTACCATATAGTGGTGAATGAGGATTGTAAGGCGGTGATGTTAGATGTTCATGGGTGAATATAATCACACTATAGATGCAAAAGGACGGTTGATTATACCTGCCAAAATACGTGAACAACTAGGTGATCACTGTGTACTTTCGAAAGGCCTCGATAACTGCATCGCTATATATACTGCCGAAAGTTGGGAGCAACTTTCAAAAACATTACAATCATTACCATCTAATAAAGCAAATGCGCGTGCTATCAAACGGTTTTACTTTGGTAGTGCTGCAGAACTTGAATTTGATAAACAAGGCCGAATTTTGGTGCCAAGCGCCCTTCGTGAGCATGCTGAGCTACAAAAGGATGCGGTTATTATTGGTACTGGTGATAAGGTTGAGATTTGGAGTCGCGAACGCTTTGATGCATATGATGCGGAAGTGGCTGACAGTGTAGAGTCCTTGGCTGAAGGATTAGAAGGCATTGTGTTGTAGGAGGCTATCGTGGAATTTAATCATGTCAGTGTGCTGTTGAATGAAACGGTGGATTCTGTTGTTACCAATCCTGATGGTATCTATGTTGACTGTACCTTAGGTGGCGCTGGTCACGCTCATGCCGTAGGTGAACGATTGAGCTCACAAGGCATGATTATCGGTTTAGATCAAGATGAAGATGCCTTAGCGGTAGCGAGACAACGCTTGTCTGATTTAACTTGTCAGGTTATGACGATACCTACAAATTTTTCAGATTTAAAACATGCTTTAGAAGAGCAAGGTATTTATGAAGTTGATGGATTTATATTCGATTTAGGTGTTTCTAGTTATCAGTTGGATACACCGGAACGTGGTTTTTCGTATATGAATGATGGACCTCTTGATATGCGTATGGATAAAGAGGCACCTATTACTGCGGAAATCGTCGTGAATGAATATGAATCTGATAAATTATTACAGATTATCCGTGATTACGGTGAAGAACGCTGGGCTAAACGTATTGTTGAATTTATCGTGGCAGCCCGTAATGAAAAGAGAATTACCACTACTGGCGAATTGGTGTCAATTATAAAAAAAGCTATACCAGCAAAAGCAAGACAGGATGGCCCACATCCTGCCAAACGTACATTTCAGGCGATACGCATTGAAGTGAATCGCGAACTTGCTATTTTGCATGATAGTTTTGTGGATGCAGTGAGTATGTTGAAGCCAAAGGGGAGAATTGGTGTTATTACATTTCATTCCTTAGAGGATCGCATCACAAAACAAACATTTAAAGAGCTAAGTACAGCTTGTATTTGTCCGCCTGAATTACCAGTTTGTGTATGTCATCATAAGGCTGTTCTTAAGGCTAAAAATAAGGCCATTGAGCCTAGTGCAGGGGAAGTAGAAATGAATCCTCGTTCTAGAAGTGCAAAACTTAGAGTAGGGATTAAATTGTAGTATTGGAAGGGGTTATTTTAATGTTAGCGAGAAAGGCTGTTGTGGGCCACGTTAAACGTGATGTATTGCTAGGTGTACAAGCGAGAAAAGCGAGAGCTAGTGTTGTTTTTGATATTAGTCCATTGATGAAACAAATCATTCAAGGTATAGCAATCCTTGTTGGTTTTTTGATGATCATGATGGCTATGAACGCATATACTACAAAATTAGGTTATGAAGTAGTTAAAACACAACAAACTGTAGTACAATTAGCAAAGGACAATGATACCCTTGATGTAGAGGTGGCATCCTTGAAATCTCCAGTGCGCATTCAAAAAATTGCGGAAGAACAATTGGGGATGGTTTTGCCTGATTCCTTTGTGTATAGCACTAAAAGTACGACTTCAGAACGCAATGTACAAACGAAACAGCAAATTATAGATTAGCAGGCAAAAGCAGCTCTTATGGGCTGCTTTAATTTGCGTATATAGAGGAGAATGTAGTATGAAAACTTTAAAAGATATTATAAGTACACTAGATGTACAACAAGTACAAGGTAATCAAAATGTATCTATCCAAGATATAACAGCTGATTCCAGAGCAGTAAAACCTAATAGTTTGTTCATTGCTCTTGATGGGGCCACAGTTGATGGTCACAATTACATCGACAAAGCGGTTGATGCTGGTGCTGTTGCCGTTATCGTATCGAAACCGGTTACTGTGCCTGCTGATGTGTGTGTTATCACTGTTGATGATACACGTCAAGCTATGATGGTGTGTGTGCCATATTTCTTTGATTACCCAGCTAATCGCATGCGTATGGTCGGTGTTACAGGCACAAATGGTAAGACAACTACGACACATATGATTCGTCATATTCTTAAAGCACAAGGCTTTAAGGTAGGCGTAATTGGTACAGTCCATATTATGATTGGTGATACGAGTTACCCAATTCATAATACGACACCAGATGTTGTTGATTTACAGCATATTTTACATCAAATGGTTCAAGAAAACGTGGAATACTGTGTAATGGAAGTATCTTCTCATGCGCTGGCACTCGGCCGTGTTAGCGGTGTTGAATTTGATACGGCCGTATTTACGAATTTGACGCAAGATCATTTGGATTTCCATAAAACATTTGAAAATTACTTGGCCGCTAAATGTAAGTTGTTTGAACAAGTTAGTGCGCCTAATCAAGTAAAAGATAATAAAGGTGCTGTTATTAATATCGATGATTCTTATGGTTATCGTGTTATGGAAAAAACTACGGCTCCAACGATTACGTATAGTACATTAGGCAAGGGCACATTGAATGCATCAGATGTTCATATGTCTACTAAGAATAGCCAGTATACTGTGAATTATAAGGGTGAAAGCTACCCTGTATCGATGAATACAACAGGACTATTTAATGTGTATAATACATTGGCTGCTATTGGAGCTTGTTTACAAGAAGGTATCTCCATGGAAGCGATTGATACGGCATTAAAAACCTTTAGTTCTGTTCCTGGACGCTTTGAATTGATCGAAGAAGGGCAAGATTTCGCCGTTGTTGTTGACTATGCTCATACACCGGATGGGTTGCAAAATATTTTAGAAACTGCAAAGGCAATTAAAGAGAATCGTATCATCATCGTATTTGGCTGCGGTGGCGACCGCGATGCTACAAAACGTCCAATTATGGGCCGTATTGCAGCAGAATACGGTGATAAGATTTATGTAACATCAGATAATCCGCGTACCGAAGATCCTGTACAAATTGTTAAGGATGTTGAAGTAGGGGTAAAAGAAGCGCTTCGTGACGGTACTTCTTATGAAGTAATTGTCGATCGTAGAGAGGCGATTAATCATGCAATTCATGATGCAAAAGCAGGTGATATCGTTATTATCGCTGGTAAGGGTCATGAAAATTATCAAATATTAAAAAATGAAACAATTCATTTTGATGACCGAGAAGAGGCTCGAAAAGCTCTTAAGGAGATCTAATATGGCAGAATTTACATTACAAGAAATAATTGATGCTACTAGTGGCATATGTAAGGGCGATGTAAGTTTACAATTTAAAGATGTATCTACAGATACGCGTACGATTGAGGCGGGATATGTATTTGTAGCCTTGCGAGGCGATACATTTGATGGTCATAATTTTATTAATACGGCCATTGAAAAAGGGGCAACAGCAGCAATCGTTGAAAAAGGACGTAGTGTAGACGGTATTATTTGTGTTGAAGTGGAAAACACGCTAAAGGCATACCAAGACTTGGCGAACTTTCACAGACGACGCTTTCAAATTCCTGTAGTAGCCATTACTGGCTCATCAGGTAAGACGACGACAAAAGAAATGGTAGCTGCTGTTCTTAGTACTGAGTTTAATGTATTAAAAACAGAAAAGAATTTTAATAATGAAATTGGTTTACCAAAAACATTGTTGCAACTTTCACCAGAACACGAAGCCTGTGTTGTAGAAATGGGGATGCGTGGATTAGGTCAAATTGAAGAATTAGCCCTTATTGCAGAACCGACAATTGGCATCATTACAAATGTAGGAACTAGCCATATTGAATTGTTGGGCTCTCAAGAGGCCATTGCTGAGGCAAAGGGTGAGTTGATTAAATGTCTAGGCCCCGATAGTGTGGCCATTCTAAATGAAGATGATCATTTCGTAAAGGCTATGAGTTCCATTGCAAAAGGAAAAACTGTTACTTACGGTATTCATAGCAATGCTACAGTAATTGGCAGTCATTTACGCTATAAAAAGGATGGCATTAAGTTTACATGTAAATGCTATGATGAAGTATTTGACGTATTTTTGCCTATGATTGGTGAACACAATGTGTATGATGCATTGGCTGCTATCGCTGCAGGTCGTGTACTAGGCGTTAAATCTAGTAAGATAAAAAAAGGTCTTAGCGAGTTTACGGGCACACCTATGCGTCAAGAAATTGTAGCATTCGAAGACATTGTTATTCTCAATGATGCCTATAACGCAAATCCATCTTCTATGAGTGAATCTATTAAAGCATTAGGTCAATTAGAAGGTAAACGTAAGATTGCTATGCTCGGCGATATGCTTGAATTAGGTGATTTTACGGAGGAAGGTCACCGCCAAGTAGGTAGATTGTTGGCCGAAGAAGGGTATAGCGTTGTATTTACCTTTGGTGAGGCGGCAAATTTTATTGCTAAAGAAGCAAAATTAGCAGGTCTTGAGGTACATCGTTGTAATAGCCATCTCGAAATGGCAAATGCCTACAATGATATTCGTGAAAAAGGCGATGTTATTTTAGTAAAAGGTTCCAGAGGTCTTCGGATGGAACGTGTTGTAGAGGAATTAAAAGAACGTGAATAGAGGTTATAACGGCTAGATTCTTCTAGCCGTATTGGCCGTTATTAGAGAATAGGGGAGTAATATGATTTACCACATTCTATTAGCATTTGTAGTGACATTTATAATTACATTAGTATTGGGCAAAATTGGTATTCCTATGCTTAAATCATTGCATGCTCAACAAAGTATACGTGAGGAAGGTCCTGAAAGCCATCAAGCTAAGGCTGGTACACCGACTATGGGTGGTGCATTTATGATGGTAGCTCTTACAATCGGTGTGGCTATTTTTGCACCATGGAATGTGGCTACAGGTATGTTGTTATTCCTCACCCTTGGTCATTGTTTACTCGGGTTCTTTGATGACTTTGTAAAAGCTGTGAAAAAACGTAATCTTGGCTTAACTGCAAAACAAAAATTATTAGGTCAATTTATTTTAGCTGCTATATTCTGTTACTTTATTACTGAAATTATGGTCATTCCTACAACATTATGGATTCCTGTTGTAGATGCACATATTCAATTGGGATTTGCCTATTATATTTTGGCTTTCTTGATCATTGTAGGTGCTACGAATGCGGTCAATCTTACAGATGGTCTCGATGGTTTAGCATCTGGTACATCTGCTGTAGCAGCGATTGCATTTTCTGTAATCGGTTTGATGATATACTCCACTGAAAGTTCTGTGGCTGCTGAAAGCGTAGCCTTTTTTGGGTCCATTGTAACAGCCGTATGTTTAGGATTCTTGGTATTTAATATTAATCCAGCTAAGGTATTTATGGGCGATACAGGCTCCTTGGCTCTTGGCGGCGCCTTTGCAGGCATGGCTATTTTAACTAAAACAGAATTATTACTCGTAGTGATTGGCGGTATTTTCGTAATGGAAGCCTTGTCAGTTATCATTCAAGTCATTTCCTTTAAAACACGAGGCGTACGCGTATTTAAGATGAGTCCAATTCATCATCATTTTGAGTTATCTGGTTGGTCTGAACAAACTGTAGTTAATCGCTTCTGGTTCGGTGGTGCTGTTCTAGCCATTTTAGGGGTTATACTTGCAACTGTAACAATTTGATATAAGAAACGTATCTTTGCAAATTGATAGTTAAGTACGTGAAAATACTTAACTTGAAGGGCATTTAATGGTATTCTTATAAGATGAGGTAAAAATTTTTCGTGCTTAGTGATTTAGGTGATATAAATGGATTATGGAGAGAAAAATATTCTTGTTCTTGGTGCTGGTTCCAGTGGAATTGGTGCCGCATGGGTATTGGCACAGTTACATGCAAATGTAGTTTTAAATGATTATAAACCAGTAGACTTTGAACCATCTACGCGTAAACGACTGGAAGAAGCTGGTGTAACTATCATTACAGGGCGACAAGATAATAACTTACTTGATGGTGTAGATCGTATTATCATTTCTCCGGGCATTGCCTTAACCATTCCAATCGTACAAGAGGCTTTGCATCGTAAGATTGATGTAGTAAGTGAAGTAGAGCTTGCTTATGATGTTTGCAAATCTCCTATTTTAGGTATTACTGGCACAAATGGTAAAACTACTACAACCACCCTATTAACGAAAGTTATGGAATCTACTGGCCTTCCTGTCAAGGTGGGCGGAAATATTGGTGACTCTCTAAGTGAAGCCGCGTATCATATGCCAGAAGGTGGTTATCTAGTAGCTGAACTCTCTAGTTATCAATTAGAAACGATTAAATCCTTTTGCCCATTAGGTGCTATTGTATTAAATGTAACGCCTGATCATTTAGCACGTCATAAGACGATGGAAAACTATGCAGCTGCGAAGGCTCGTATTTTTATGAATCAAAATCCTGAGAATTTTGTTGTCCTCAATGATGATGATCCTATTGTTCGGGCTATGAAAAAAGATGCACATAGTAAGGTTCTCAGCATTAGCCAACATCATAAGGTTGATAGCGGTGCGTATTTTGAAGGGAATACATGCTATGCCGTATTAGATGGTAAAGCTACTCCGGTTATTGATACAGAACATATCCACATTAAGGGCTCTCACAATATTGAAAATATATTGGCTGTAATTGCCTTAACATATGCTTTAGGTGTAAAGGTAGAGCATATTAAACATACCATTGAACAGTTTCATGGTGTAGAACACAGATTGGAACGGGTTACAACATTCCATGATGTTACATTTTATAATGATTCTAAGGCTACTAATACAGACTCTGTAGTAAAAGCTTTAGATGCCTTTGATAAACCAGTAATTTTATTGGCTGGTGGTCATGATAAGATGACGCCTTTAGAAGACTTTATGAATATTGTGAAATCACATACTAAAGAGGTCATTTTTATGGGGGAAGCAGCAGATCGATTTGAATCTGTTGCTGTAAAAATGGGGGTTCAACATATTCATCGTGCACAGTCTATGAAAGAGGCTGTTGCATTGGGTTATCAATTAGCAAAAGCTGGAGACATTATATTGCTTTCACCAGCATGTTCCAGCTTTGATTGGTATAGTTGCTTTGAAGAACGGGGCGAAGATTTTAAAAATTGTGTTAGAGAATTAGAGAAAAGGGGCTAAGGTCGTGAAACGAATCATCATTTCTGGCGGCGGTACGGGTGGTCATATTTACCCTGCCATTACGATATATAAGGAAATCATGAAACAGCAACCTGATGCTAAGGTCCTCTATGTGGGAACAGAACATGGTTTAGAAGCTGATTTGGTACCGAAGGAGAACATTGATTTTGTTACATTACCTGTACAAGGTCTGCAACGGAAACTTTCATTAGGTACGTTGGTAACAATGGGGAAAACGGCATTTTCTCTTATAAAGGCCAATTCAATTATTTCAGACTTTAAACCAGATGTTGTTATTGGTACTGGCGGTTATGTATGTGGTCCCATTTTAATGGCTGCAGCATTACGTAATATTCCTACATTAATTCAAGAGCAAAATGTTATTGCTGGTATTACGAACAAAATTTTGAGTCGTTTTGTTGATATAGTCGCAGTTGGCTATAATGAAGCTGCAAAATCCTTTGGTAAGGCGAAACGTGTCGTATATACGGGTAATCCAGTGCGCCCTGATGTACTTGTAGATTCTCGTTCAGAAGGTCGCCAATTTTTTGGGCTATCTGATGATATTTTTACAGTTCTTATCGCTGGTGGTTCTCGTGGGGCACGTACGATTAATACGGCCATGATAGATGTGCATAAACATTTTCAAGGTAAATCCGGCATTAAGTTGATACACATTACAGGGAATGGGGAATATAACACTGTATTAGAGCAACTAGGTATTGACGATGGTACTGGTTTGGGAGAATCATCGTTGATTTTGCCATATTTACATGATATGCCAAAGGCGCTGGCCGCGACGGATTTGGCTGTATTTAGAGCTGGTGCTATTGGACTGGCTGAATTAGCAGTACGTGGTATTCCATCTATATTGGTGCCATATCCTTATGCTGCAGAAGATCATCAAACGTATAATGCGCGCATTTTCGTACAAGAAGGAGCTGCGCATATGATTGTAGATAAGGTTTTGACGAGCCATGATTTAATTGGTGAAATCGAAATGTTTATGGCAAATCGTGAATTGTTGGCTCAAATGGGGGCTAGTGCGTTGCGTTTAGGAAAACCGAATGCAGCTCATGATATTGCTGAATTAGCGTTATCTATTGCGAAATAGTTAAGGAGAGTAATTATGTTAGAAGGTATCCATAAGATTCATCTCATCGGTATAGGTGGATCTGGTATGCGCGCTATTGCGAATATTTTAATTCAAAAAGGATATAAAGTATCTGGTTCTGATGTTAAAGAATCTGATGTAATTGAACGTTTTAGACAAATGGGTGCTACCGTTCATATCGGTCATAATGCTGATTATGTACAAGGTGTAGATGCTGTAGTTCGTTCCACAGCTATTCGTGAAGATAATCCGGAAATTGTAGCAGCAAAGGAACAAGGTATCACTATTTTACATCGTTCTGACATTGTAAAAGCCGTATTGGATGTTACGAATGGTATTGCCGTAGCAGGTGCTCATGGTAAAACATCTACTACATCAATGATTGGTCAAATTCTTGTAGAAGGACAAATGGAACCAACTGTTATTATCGGTGGTGAAGTTGATTACCTAAAGGGGAGTAGTTGCTTAGGTAAGGGTGAATACTCTGTTGTTGAAGCCGATGAAAGTGATGGTTCTTTCTTAAAATTAAGACCTAAGACGATTGTTATTACGAATATCGAAGATGATCATATGGATCATTATAAGACGATGGAAAATCTATTGAATGCATTTTGTCAATTCGTTGAAACATTACCTGTTGATGGTAAAGCAGTTGTTTGCGGCGACAATGATAACATTCGTTATGTTATGAGCAAAGTGGAACGTCAATTTATCACATATGGTTTAGAAGACTCTAATGATTATGTAGCAAAAAATATCCACTATGAAGATAGTTCTTTAGTCTACGATGTAGTTCGTAAAGGTGAAACATTGGGCCGTGTGTCCTTACGTGTACCAGGTAATCATAATGTGTTAAATTCTTTAGCATCTTTTATTGTGACCCACGAATGTTGTCACGTTCCGGTGGCATCCATTGTGAAAGCATTAGGTAAATTTATTGGTGCTAAACGTCGTTTTGAAACAAAGGGACATGTAGCTGGTGTATGGGTAGTCGATGATTATGCTCATCATCCAACAGAAATTAAAGCAACTCTAAAAGCCGCTAAGGAATTAGAAAAACACCGTGTTATCTGTGTGTTCCAGCCTCATCGTTATTCTCGTACATCCTTATTAAAAGACGAGTTTGCTACGGCTTTCACCAGTGCAGACGAAATTTATATGACAGATATATACAGCTCTGGAGAAGATCCAATTAGCGGCATTGATGGTCATACAATTCCCAATATTATTAGTGAAGTAACGCATCAACATGTAAATTATGTGGAAGATGTAAATGATTTGCCAGCGGTCCTTGCGAAGGTGGTACGACCAAATGATTTGGTTATTACTATGGGGGCAGGTTCGATTAATCAATATGGTCCAAAGTTATTAGCGTTATTGGAAGAAGGTTTACAATGAAAGATAAACATATCATCGTATTAATGGGTGGTCCATCTGCTGAGGCTGAAGTATCTCGTAGAACTGGCGCAGCCATTGCAGAGGCTTTGATTAGCAAGGGGTATCACGTTTCCACATTAGAACTAAATCCTCGTACTGTATTACAAGACATTGAAAACCTTAAGGGCGATGTTGTATTTAATGCGATTCACGGACGTTATGGTGAAGATGGTGCACTACAAGGCGTTTTAGAAATGGCAGAAATTCCATATACAGGTTCTGGCATTATGGCACATTCCGTAGGGATGAATAAAAAAGTAAGTAAAGATGTGTTCAAAGGCGCTCACATTCCTACGGCTGAATCTATTTCTTACAATGGCAATCTACAGTCGAAAGAAGATATCATTAAAGATATTGAATCTAAATTCTCCTTGCCGGTTGTATTGAAACCAGCAACACAAGGTTCAAGTATCGGCGTTACAATTGTAAAAGAACAAGAACAATTGGCTAAGGCCGTTATAGATGCGCTTACATATGACCCAATTCTTGTGGTGGAACAATTTTTGAATGGTCGTGAATTTACTGTTTCTGTATTGGATGGTAAGGCATTGGCTGTCATCGAAATTAGACCTCATTCTGGTGAATATGATTACGCTAGTAAATATACAGCAGGTGCTACTGATTATTTAGTGCCGGCTCCAATCAGTGCAGATATGACAAAAGAAATGCAAGCTATTGGTGAACTTGTATATCGTGAAGTTCAAGCAAGTGGCGTTATTCGCGTAGATGTCATGACTGATGATAAAGACAATATATATGTATTAGAATATAATTCTGTGCCGGGGATGACGGCTACTTCGTTGGTGCCAAAAGCAGCTAAAGAAGTAGGTTTGGACTTTCCTGAATTATGTGAAAAAATCTTATTAACAGCAGGTTATGGGAAATTTTAAATGCTGTAGTATGTAAGGAGAGTAGCTATGGATGATTTTAAGCAACATCCACCCAACTCAAATCAGATAGATACGGAGCATCATAGACCTGATTTTCTTTGCCCTGAGACTGAGCCAATCCACAAGGATGATGGAGATTCAATACATAACAGTGAGCGTGAATTAGCTCGTAAACGTAAACAAGAGAAAGCGGAGGTTAGAAAGAAGTTTCTAAAAATAGGTGGTGTTGTAGCCATAGTGTTATTAGGCTTATTTAATCTACCTATTCCGCTTGGTTCTATTAAAGTTATTGGGTCTGATAAGGTTACTGTACAGGATGTAGAGGTTGCTGGTGATATTGGGGAACCAGTCAATGTACTTCGTATCAATAGAGAGACCTTGCGACACCGATTATCAAAGGATCTTCGTATTGAAGATGCGCAAATTAGTTACGAATTGCCATTAACAATGGTGGTCCGTGTAGTCGAACGTAAGGCTATAGCTGTAATACCAGCTCAATTTGGGTATCTAACCTTGGATAAGAATGGGCAAGTGATTGCGTCGGATAGTGTAATTGAAGACACTACGGTGCCTATGATTTCTGGTGTTAAGGGTGGTAATATACTGCTAGGTGATGTGGTTACCGATAAGCCGATTGTACAGGCTCTTGATTATCTGCGTGCTTTAGATGATGATACATTTAAGCAAATTGCAGAAATCAATATTGGTGATCCTAATAATATGATGGCGTATACCGTATCAGGTATACAGATTCGACTAGGTGATGGCGAAGATTTGAAAAGCAAAGCCGATTTAACAGCGTCTATGCTAAAAGATTTACCTAAGAGTCAAGGTAATGTTCAATATATAGATGTTAATCCGTCATCTCCTTTCATTAAGACCGATAAGGTAACGGTGCAACCAAAATCTAATAAATCTAAGTCAGACACTAGCCAATCTGAGAAAAAAGATACATCAAAACAAAGTGCTAATGTATCAAAATCAAAACAAGATTAGTAATAAGCACAAAAAGGGTGGATGCTGTTGTGAAACACGAACGATGGGCTATTGGTCTTGTCAGCTTTGTATTGGGATTCATGGTTATTACTCAGTACAAGATGACACAAGATAATATTCAAGAGAATATACGGTTACAACGAACTGGTGATTTGGTGGCTCAGTTAAAGGATGCAGAACATGAAAAGGATGCTTTACTAAAGCAAATTGAGCAATTAAAAGCCAGTGGTTCCGGTTCTAGTGCAGATGAAATATTACTTCGCAAAGCTGCATTGACTAATGTCAAAGGACCTGGGGTGACCGTTTTGATAGAGGATAGTGCTAAACCCATTCAAAAGGACGAAAATCCTAACTTATATGTAATTCATGATGAAGATATTCTACGTATAGTCAATGAATTACGAGCTGGTGGTGCTGAAGCATTGGCGATAAATGATCAACGTTTGATTGGTACGTCTGAAATCCGTTGTTCAGGGCCTACAATTACTGTAAATGGTAAGGTGTATGGAGCGCCATTTACAGTTAAGGCCATAGGGGATCCTAAAACATTGAATTCAGCCCTTACTATGCGTGGGGGTATTGTAGATTCTCTAAAACATTGGGGAATTAAGGTAACCATAAAAGAAGAACCATCCATTGCTATTCCAGCATTTACAGGTTCTTATAGAGAAGAGCATTTACAATCAAATGAGTTAGGAGGTAAAGAATGAATATTTATATCTTTGCTATCATTGGACTCATAGTTGGTGTTGTTGTAGGATGGTTTACACCATTACATATTCCAGCAAGCTATGCTAATTATACTTCTGTAGCAGTATTAGCTGCATTAGATGCGGTATTTGGTGGTAGTCGTGCCGCATTAGAGAGAATATTTGATTTAAGTAATTTTATCAGTGGATTCTTCTCCAATGTAATACTTGCTGTTGTATTAGTATATGTTGGTGATTTAATTGGGATTAATTTATACTACGTTGCCTTGATTGGTTTTGGGCTACGGGTATTTATTAATTTAGCTGCTATTCGAAAGAACATTATGACTAAACGTTTCTAATTATCAAGATTAGATTATAGTTGTAGTGGAAAGTTTTTAAATTTTAGTGTAAAATAAATGTAATTGTTATAATTAACTCAGTATATAAATAGACGCATTCGCATTTATATTGACAGAAATAGATAACGATAAGAGGAGGAAGTTCAATGTCTGATTTTGCAAATATTAAAGTTATCGGTGTCGGTGGTGGCGGTAATAACGCTGTTAACCGCATGGTTGAAAGTGAACTTAAAGGGGTTCAATTCTTATCCGTTAACACTGAAAGCCAAGTACTTGAATTGTCTAAGGCTGATGTAACTATTCAAATCGGTGAAAAAGTTACTAAAGGTCTTGGTGCTGGTGCTAACCCACAAATTGGTGAAGCAGCTGCTCAAGAAAGTCGCGAAGATATCATCAAAGCTCTTGAAGGTGCTGATATGGTATTCGTAACTGCTGGTATGGGTGGTGGTACTGGTACTGGTGCTGCTCCTGTAGTTGCTGAATGCGCTAAAGAAGTAGGCGCATTGACTGTAGGCGTTGTAACAAAACCTTTTGCATTTGAAGGTAAACGTCGTCGTGCTGCAGCAGAAAAAGGCATTGAATTCTTGACTCAAAAAGTTGATACAATTATCGTTATTCCTAATGACAAATTGTTACAAGTTGTAGATAAAAAATGCTCCTTGTCTGATGCATTTGGTAAAGCTGATGATGTTCTTCGCCAAGGTATCAAAGGTATTTCCGATTTGATTCAAATCCCTGGTTTAATCAATCTTGACTTTGCAGACGTTAAAACTATTATGACTGAACAAGGCGAAGCTTTGATGGGTATTGGTTTGGCTACTGGTGAAAACCGCGCTGCAGACGCTGCTAAGATGGCTATCAACAGCCCATTATTGGAAACTTCCATCGATGGTGCTAAGGGCATCTTGCTCAACATTTCCGGTAGTGCAAACTTGAGCTTGTTCGAAATTAACGAAGCAGCTGAAATTATTTCTGATGCAGCAGATCCTGATGCAAATATTATCTTCGGTTCTGTTATTGATGAAAGCTTGGGGGATAGCGTTCAAGTTACAGTTGTTGCAACTGGCTTTAACTCCAGCACTAAGAGTGTTCCAGAATTTGGTAAAACAACAACTGCTGCACGTCCAGCAACAAGCACATCTGCTCCTACAAGCAGCATCCCTGATATCCCTGTATTCATGAAACGCTAATATTTAATATATATACTTACAATATTAGAATAAAAGTAACTTATTAAGACACATATCTATGTGTGTATAGGAGGTACAAATGAAAAAATTAGTATTATTATCTTTAGCTGCAACAGTGATTACTGGCAGTGCATTCGCTGCATCCGTGCCTGTAACTAAAATCAGTGATAATTCCACAAAAATTCAAGCTGATTATGCGTTCAATCAACGCGTATCTAATAGCGGTGGCACTAACAATGATGGCTTTGGTGTATCTTTAGAACATGATTTAAGCAATAAATCTGCTCTTCAATACTCTTATAACAAAGTAAATGCTAAAAATGGCGATATTAAAGATCACCAATTGGCTTATGTTTACAAAGTACATCCTAATGTAAATATTTACGGTGCTGGTACAGCTATCCGTACACATGACACTGATTTAGGTGTTCAAGCTGGTGTAATTGGTCACGTGCCTTTGACTGACAAAGTTAACGGCTTTGCTAAAGCTGGTTGGGGCAACGATATTAAACAATCCTATCAAGTAGGTGCTCAATATGAAGTTAAACCTAACATTGATTTGAATGTTTATTATGGTTATGATAAATATAGCGTAAACGATAATGACAAGACTTCCAAAGGCTTACATGCTGGTGTAGGTTATACATTCTAATCGTCATATATGCAATTGAAACCACTCATCTTTGATGGGTGGTTTTTTGTATTCACTCATGTATACAATATTTTTCATGAATACTCATTGTATAAATGCTTAACATTAGGTATGATATTGTTGTAATAGTTCTTTTTAGTTAGGATGGTGTATGCGATGACAAGTGTAGCAGCGAAACACGCAAGAGGAAAAAAATTAAAAGATGTTATCTTTGTAACTGCAGGACAGGCGGCGGAAGATACAAAATTAAATGGTCGTGAAAATGTAGTAAATGGTACACTCGGCGCTATTTATGATGAAGATGGTAATTTAGTATTCTTAAAAACTGTAAAAGAAGAATATTTAAACCTATCTGATACTGAACATATTGGATATGCTCCTATTGCTGGGATTCCACAATATTTGGAATGTGCTGAAAAAGAATGCTTTGGCGATTCTCGTCCTGATGGCTTTATTCGTAGCATTGCTACTTCTGGTGGTACAGGTGGTATTCATCATTTGGTACATAACTATACTGAACCTGGTGATGAAGTATTAACTGCAGATTGGTACTGGGGTGCATACCGCATTATTTGCAGTGATAATGGACGTACACTTGTTACATACTCTTTATTTGATGAACATAATAACTTTAATCATGATGCATTCCAACATCGTGTTAAGGAATTAGCTGCTAAACAAACAAATGTTGTTATCTTATTTAATACACCAGGTAATAATCCTACAGGATATTCTGTAGAGGATAAGGACTGGGATTCTATTCTTAGTTTCTTGAAAGAATTAGTTGCTATTGGTCGCAATAACGTCATCATTGGTATCGATGTGGCTTATTTGGATTATTCTGGTGAAAAAGAAGAAGTCCGCGCATTCTTTAAAAAGATGGGGCACTTACCAAAGGAAATTCTAGTTTGTGTATGTTATAGCTTATCTAAGGGCTTTACAATGTATGGTCAACGTGTTGGCGCTATGATTGGTATTTCTTCTGATGAAGAAATCGCCGATGAATTCTTAGAAGTGAATAAATCGACTAGTCGTGCAACATGGTCTAATATTTGTCGTCCAGCAATGCGCGCTATGGCTAATATCGTTTCTGATCCTGATAAATTTAAGGCTTATGAGGACGAACGTAATTGTTATTATCAATTGATTCGCGATCGTGCAGATATCTTTAAACAAGAGGCAGCACAAGTGGGCTTACCTATGTTGCCATATCGAGGTGGGTTCTTTATAACTATACCAACTGATTCTGGTACCGCTATTTGTGAAGAACTAAAAAAAGAACATATTTATTGCATTGCATTAGGCAATGGTATTCGTGTCGCTGCATGTGGTATTCCTAAATTCCAAATGAAGGGATTAGCTGGAAAAATCTATGATGCAATGAAACGATTAGGCAAATTATAAAAAAATGAATTTAAAAAGGCACTTCAAATTTGAAGTGCCTTTTAGTGTTAGTGAATGTCCTTACGTTCTTTAATTTCTTTATCTGCCTTTAACGCTAAGTTTTCAAGCGCTTTTTTAGGTGCTGTTCGTTCACCTGTTTTAGGATCAACAAATTCAACACGATCTAAGGTGTCTGTGATTTGTCCTTTAATAAAGCCTAAATAGATGTTATATAGCTCTTTCTTTTCGGCTAATTCTTCAGGTGTTAGTTCTTGACCAGATTTTTTCTTAGCTGCTAGTTCATTTATACGTTTTAATGTATCGTTAATATTGCTCATAATTGCCTCCTGTATTCTATATTAGAATAACATGATTTATTATAACATAGAACTTAATGAATACGTATGGTAAGATATAAATTGTACGAGTTCGTACTTTCACAAGTGAGAAAGGAGTTTACCGTGCGTGTTACGAAAGCAATTAAGGCAGAACAATTAGCATTATTAGAAGAACATTATATTGATGCTAAACCTGCTCTTGAATACACAAATGAATTTGAATTATTAGTCGCTGTTGTGTTATCTGCACAGTGCACAGATGAGAGGGTTAACATTGTTACAAAACGATTGTTCCCTGCATTAAATCATCCTGCTAAGATGCTAGAAATTGGTGTTACAAAACTAGAAACTCTTATTAAGGATTGTGGTTTGTATAAATCGAAGGCGAAGAATTTGATTGCCACTTGTCATATATTGGTAGAACAATATCATGGAGAAGTGCCACGTGAATTTGATCAGCTCGTTGAATTACCCGGTGTAGGTCGAAAAACGGCAAACGTTTTGGTATCTGTATTATTCGGAACACCGGCTATTGCGGTAGATACGCATGTGTTCCGCGTAGCAAACCGATTGAAATTAGGCATTGCGAAAACGCCAGAAGAAATGGAACAAAAATTGCAAAAGGCTATACCAAAAGAGAAGTGGTCTGCAGCCCATCATTGGCTGATTTATCATGGGCGACGTGTTTGCAAGGCACGTAAGCCTCTATGTGAGACATGTTTCTTAAATCATCTTTGTCCGTCAGCAGGAAAGGTTTAATATGAAAAAGAATAATGAAGAACTAATTGCCCTTTGTGCTCAATATGGCATAGAAGGTATTGATATCGTCAACGAATTAATGCGTTTTAAAGTATTAGATCAATTGCTTTCTAGCAATGCGAATTCTCGTGAATGGGGTGTTACACCAGAGGACTTATATGGATTAGCAGAGAAATCTACAGTGGAATCTTTTGGACCTATTCCATATGATGTAAATACATTTCGCGCATTGTATGGACCATCATTTACGGTAGAGCTCTTTGATTTTATTAGTGATACTGGAATTTTAGATGGTCTCGATGTAGGGACTATATGGGAAACGCCTGTTCGTGAAAGTATAGAAGCTCATAGCAAAACGGGGGAACTCGTGTTGTATGCTTATGTAGAAGAATACGCTGGTATGATAGAAGAAATTTTACAATCCTATGAGGATAAAAAGGTTGTCCTCTATACAGCATCTCCCGTATGTTATAGCATTATTTCTCGATTGTATCCAATGGCTCAGATTATTAATCAATGGCCACATCGTAGCTATTTCGATCATATTTTTACAGGTACGGTTGGTATGTTCCAATCCTCTGAAGATATTGTAGAAGAGGTAGCTAATGGTTTACATAATTTGGTTCCAGAAGGGACTGCTCAATTGTTCTTACCAGCAACGATGGCACAAAATCAATTGGGATTGAATAATATGGCATTACAATTCTTTTTGAACCAGAAACGTGTAGAATCTATTCGTGAATGGACTCCGCTTGGGGCTTATGAGATTATTTATGGTAAATATGATGTTAAAAAGATGCGCGTAGGCCTTCGTGAACGAGTTGGTGACGAATGGAAAGCTATTAATTATATTCCATTACCTCATGGCGTTTTTGCTCAATTACCAGTATTTACGGTATTAAACTATGGTTTGTCTCTACGCTCTATTTTATTGCCTGGCGGTCAAACTGATGTAGCTTTAGGGCAGGATGGCATTTATTGTATAGATAGTCGCGTTTCAGAACTAGGACGTGCGGCACTTCGCGAAAATGGAGCGTATTACTTAGCTTTTACCCGCTATAGTGACCATGTAGAGGTTTCTATGGGTACAGAAGCACCTAGTACGGGTGTATATTGGATGTTCCCTGATGTAGAATTGGCATATATGTGGTATACATATTTCTCTAGCACAATTGGACAAACCTTAATGCAAGAGATTTCTATGCTCGTTCAAACAGAAGAATCCTTCGGCTATATGCTTAGCAGTGTACGTCGCCGTGTACTCGATGTAAATGATGAATCGCTACTGGTTAATGCGGCCCAAAATATTGATGAAGCGTATAAAGAGACTATCAAATCTGCACGAGCATCATGGCAAGAAAATATGAATTCTTTGGGTGTTGATGTGATGCCTCCTACAACATCCATCGATATTGAAGACTACAGTGATTATAAAAAATAATTGTCAATATAGGTAATTTGGTTTACAATATATCGTATCAATTTAGAACTAAATAATTTGACACATAGTGTACACTATAATTAGGTGAGGAGGGAGGTAACAATGGCTGTTATTAATTTCGAAATTTTCAAAGTTATCGGCACATTATCTGAAGATAAAGATGGCTGGAAAAAACAACTTACATGCACAAGCTGGGGAAAATATAATCCTAAATTTGACCTTCGCGCTTGGGATAGCGAATATACAAGTATGAAAAAAGGGATTACTCTTTCCTTAGAAGAATTGATTGCATTACGTGATCTTTTGAATGAAAGTGATTTGGAAACTATCTTAGCGGAAGCAATTGAAGAAAAACAGGCTTCTAAAGAGTAGTTTCTTGATTTGTACGTATTATCGTGCTATAATCTATAAGAATAATATTGATTGCTGGAAAGAGGTGTATAGAATGAAACAAGGTATTCATCCAGACTATAAAGAAGCTACAGTAACTTGCGGTTGTGGCAACACATTCAAAACTGGCTCTGTAAAAGAAGACCTTCGTGTAGACGTTTGCTCCAAATGCCATCCGTTCTTCACTGGTCAACAACGTGCGGCTCAAGCTCGTGGTCGTATCGAACAATTTAACAAACGTTACGGTAAATAATAGTTTATGTAGCGAAACAATTATTGGCAGGGCTTTGGGCTCTGCCTCTATTTGTTTATGAAAGGAAATCCTTTGGCAAAAGAACGTATTAAGAAGTTCGTTGGTGGACAAGCTGTAATTGAAGGCGTCATGATGCGTGGACCGGGGTATACGGCAACAGCTGTACGTGAGCCTTCCGGTTCTATCGTGGTGCAAAAGGAAGCCACTACGTCCATTCAAGAGCGATATCCTATATTAAAGAAACCATTTTTACGAGGCTGTATAGCCTTATATGAATCTCTTGTTATCGGTATGAAGGCATTATCCTTCTCCGCAAAAGCGGCTGGTGATGAAGAGGAAGAAATGTCGAATAGTGAAATTGTCATTACCATGATTTTTTCAACACTATTTGCCATCGCCTTATTTGTAGCCCTTCCTACATTTGTAGTTAAATTTATTCCTGGCATTCAAGATAATCACTTTATTTTGAACCTTGTTGAAGGTGCTATTCGCTTGGCTTTGTTTTTGCTCTATATATGGGGGATTGGTCAAACCAAGGATATACAACGTGTATTCCAATACCATGGAGCCGAGCATAAGACCATTCATGCTTATGAAAATGATCTACCTTTGACTGTAGAAAATGTGCGTGCTCAATCTCGTTTACATCCGAGATGCGGAACCAATTTTTTACTCATTGTAATGGTAGTTAGTATATTTGTATTTGCCTTTTTAGGCTGGCCTAACTTGCTAGAGCGCATTGTGTCACGTGTTTTACTGATGCCTGTCGTAGCAGGTATTGCCTATGAATTTATTCGTTTTGCAGGACGTAGTGAAAGCTCCTTTGTAAAATCTCTCGTTAAACCGGGATTGGCGTTGCAATACATGACGACCCGTGAACCAGAAGCAGACCAAATCGAAGTGGCTATTCGTGCTCTAGAAGAGGTGCGTCCTCCAGAAGAAGATGCTTATGAAGATGAAACATATTAAGATTGAGGTTATATATGTTAGTAGATAAATTACAAGTTATTGAAGATAAATTTATGGATCTAGAGCAACGCATCAGTGACCCTGAAATCATTGCTCGTCAAGATGAATGGCGTAAATTAACACGTCAACATGCACAATTATCTGAAACTGTAGAAGCCTTTCGAGAATATAAAAAGGTTTTGGCCGGCATTGATGAAGCTATGGAAGTCATTGAAGATAAATCGATGGATGAAGAATTCCGTGAAATGGCTCAAGAAGAGTTGAAAGAATTGAAACCTCAAAAAGAGGAATTAGAAGAGAAATTACAGATTCTCTTATTACCAAAGGACCCTAACGATGATAAAAATATTATCATCGAAATTCGTGGCGGTGCTGGTGGCGATGAAGCGGCATTATTTGCAGGCGACTTATTCCGCATGTATACAAAATATGCTGAACATCAAGGTTGGCGCTGTGAAATCATCGATGCTAATGAACCTGAACTAGGCGGTTTTAAAGAGGTTGTATTCTCTGTAGATGGTGAGAATGTATATTCTAAGATGAAATTTGAATCTGGCGTACATCGTGTACAACGGGTTCCAACTACAGAAACACAAGGTCGTGTACATACATCTACGGTTACTGTGGCAGTACTTCCTGAAATGGAAGATGTTGATATTGAAATCAATGACAAAGATTTGAAAATCGATACATATCGCGCCAGTGGTGCCGGCGGTCAGCATATCAATAAAACAGAATCTGCCGTCCGTATTACTCACTTACCAACAGGTATTGTCGTAGCTTGTCAGGATCAACGTTCTCAATTACAGAACAGAGAAAAGGCGATGCGTGTATTGCGTGCAAAATTGCAAGATAAGGCTGAACAAGAAGCCACAGCTAGCATGGCTGCAGACCGCAAGAGCCAAGTTGGTACAGGTGATCGTAGTGAACGTATTCGTACGTATAACTACCCACAAGGCCGCGTAACAGATCATCGTATTAATTTAACATTGTATAAATTAGATGCTATTTTAAATGGCGATCTCGATGAAATCATTCAAGCCTTAAATGCTGCTGATCAAGCGGCTAAAATGCAGGAGGCTAATACAAATGTATAAGGAGATTTGGACGATTGGTCGTATTCTCCAGTGGACAGAGCAGTACTTTCAAAGCAAGGGGATGGATACACCTCGACTTGATGGGGAAGTACTGCTTTCTCACGTTTTAGGGATAAATCGCATATATCTATATACTCATTATGACCAACCGTTAGAGCAAGAAGAACTTGATCGATTTAGACCTCTCGTTATTGAACGTGCAAAAGGGCATTCTGTGGCATCTTTAACGGGAACTAAAGATTTTATGGGATTAACATTTTCTGTCAATGATAAGGTCCTCATTCCTCGTCCCGATACAGAAACATTAGTAGAATATGTATTAAGTACGTATTATCAACAAGACTCTATTCGCATTCTTGATATGTGTACGGGCCCTGGTACTATTCTACTAAGTCTCTTGCATTATTTGCCTACAGCAACGGGGATGGGCCTTGATATTTCTGGTGATGCCCTTGCAGTGGCTATGCAGAATCAGGAAGCATTTAATGTGGAAAATCGTAGCGAATTTCACGAATCAGATATGTTTGCCTATTTAGAAAATAAAAGTGAACTATTTGATGTGATTGTATCCAACCCGCCTTATATTCGATTAGAAGATAAGAAAATCTTGTCTCCTGACGTACTTAATGAACCCCATATTGCATTATTTGGTGGTGAAGATGGCCTTGATTTCTATCGACAGTTAGCTATGGAGTGCCTTAAATATCTTAAACCTCATGGCCTTGTAGCTTTTGAGGTAGGATATGATCAAGCTGAAGCTGTAAAATCTTTGCTGGAGGCTGTTGGTTCCTATATAGATATATCCTTTGCAGCTGATTTAGCGGGCATTAATCGGGTTGTGACGGCTCGCGTGAAGGGGTGAGAATGTGGAGACTAAAATCATTACCGAACTAATAAGAGATAATCTTCAATTAGTTGCACATGCATTGCGTCATGGTGACGTTGTAGCAATTCCTACGGAAACCGTATATGGTCTTGGTGCTAATGGCCTCGATACTGACGCAATGGATAAAATTTATGCTGCTAAAGGTCGTCCATCAGATAATCCGTTAATATTACATGTACCAAATGCGGAAAGTATTAAACCGCTTGTGAAAGAAATACCTGAAACAGCAAAGACGTTGATTAAGGCTTTCTGGCCAGGCCCTTTAACAATCACATTACCTAAATCTGATCTCGTTCCTGACCGTGCAACTGGTGGTTTAGCTCGGGTGGCATTACGTTGCCCAGATCACGATGTATGCCGTAATATATTAGAATTGGCCGGTGTGCCTATCGCAGCGCCTAGTGCCAATATTTCAGGTCGTCCAAGCCCGACTACAGCACAATCCGTTTATGATGATATGAATGGACGTATTCCTTATATTGTGGATGCTGGAATCTGTACGATTGGTGTGGAATCTACTGTTGTAGAGGTTAGAGATGATGGTGTGACAATCTTACGGCCAGGTGGAATTACAAAAGAAATGTTAGAACAAGTTGTAGATAATGTGTCCTATGATCCATTTTTGTCGTCTCAAAATGAAGCGCCAAAGGCTCCTGGTATGAAGTATAAGCATTATGCTCCCAATGCACCTATGCGTGCTTTTATAGGAAATTCAAAGGATGTGGCGGAAGCTTTCAACAATGTGATTCGTGAACAGGAAAGTAAGCGTGGTGCATTTTTGGTTAGTCAAGAAACATATGATTTGTTAAAAGATAGTGTACACGGTGAATTTTATGTATATGGACATAGTGGTGATGCGGTAGCCTTGGCTCATGACTTTTATAAAACATTACATCATTTTAATGAATGTGATGTAGACTATATTTTAGCAGAAGGTGTTGAGAATACAGGCCTCGGTGTAGCGGTCATGAATCGCATGGAAAAGGCGTGTGCTGGTCATATTATCTATTTATAAGCAATTAGGTAATATTTATTATGTCCATTCATAATAGAAAAATGTCTTTACATATTGGATGTATTTGCTATAATGTATAAATAGCCACAGAAATTGTGGCGGTAAGGATGTCATTATGAATATTTTGTATGTATGTACTGGTAATACCTGTCGTAGCCCAATGGCAGAAGGTATTACGCGGGCCTTGGCAACAGAGCTTGGTCTAGATGTGAATGTAGTTTCTGCTGGATTATTTGCTGCTTATGGTGCCAAGCCTACCGAAGAAGCTGTGATTGCGATTCAATCTATTGCTGACATTTCTGACCATGAATCAAGACCTCTTACAATGAATCTTGTCAATTCATCGGATTTGATTATTGGTATGACACAAGACCATAAATCTGTGTTACTTCGTCAATTTCCTTTTGAAGTAGCTAAAATTAAAACCCTTGCTGAATGGGGGCATGGTACAGGAGATGTGGTAGATCCTTTCGGTTCAAATCAAGACGTATATAATCAATGTGCTGAGCAAATTTATAATTTGGTGAAAGCTGGATTAGTATCATCAAAAGAATAGGAGAACAAGCTATGAAAATTGCTATTGGTTGTGATCATGGTGGATTACATTTAAAACAAGAAATTAAGGAATTATTGTCTACATTAGGCCATGAAGTGGAAGATTTTGGTACACATAGTACAGAATCTTGTGATTATCCGGATATTGCTGAACCAGTAGCACATGCCGTTGTAGATGGTGCAGCAGATCGAGGTATCTTAATCTGTGGTACAGGCATTGGGATTGGTATTGCAGCTAATAAAATTGCAGGTGTACGTGCAGCGCTTTGCCACGATACATTTTCCGCACATGCAAGTCGCGAACATAATAATGCTAATATTCTTACGATGGGGGAACGCGTTATTGGACCGGGCCTTGCAAAGGATATTGTTACGATTTGGCTTAATACAGAATTTGAAGGCGGACGTCATGCACGTCGCGTAGAAAAAATTTCTGCTCTTGAAAAATAATACATCTTTATTCAATTAGTTATCACATTATATTTACATATATTTCAAGGAGGATTTCCATGAGTTTCTTAGCAAAACAAGACCCTAATATTAAAGCAGTTATCGATCAAGAATTAATGCGTCAACGTGATAAATTAGAAATGATCGCTTCTGAAAATATCGTATCCCAAGCCGTTATGGAAGCTCAAGGTAGTGTATTGACTAACAAATACGCTGAAGGCTACCCTGGCAAACGTTATTATGGTGGTTGCGAACATGTGGACGTAGTAGAAACATTGGCTATTGAACGCGCTAAACGTTTATTTGGTGCAGAACATGCAAATGTACAACCACATTCTGGGTCTCAAGCTAACTTTGCTGTATATTTTGCTATGTTAAAACCTGGTGATACTATTGTCGGTATGAACTTGTCCCATGGTGGTCACTTAACACATGGTTCTCCTGTAAACGTATCTGGTACATATTTCAATGTTGTTCCTTACGGTGTTAATGCAGATACTCAACAAATCGACTATGATGAATTCCGTAACATCGTATTAGAAGCAAAACCTAAGTTAATCATTGCTGGTGGCAGTGCTTACAGCCGTCAAATCGACTTCAAGAAAATGGCTGATGTAGCTCATGAAGTAGGCGCGATTTTCATGGTAGATATGGCTCACTTTGCTGGCCTTGTAGCTGCTGGATTACATCCAAATCCAGTAGAATATGCTGATATCGTTACAACTACAACACATAAAACATTGCGTGGTCCTCGTGGGGGTATGATTTTGTGCAAAGAAGAATATGCAAAAGCTATTGATAAAGCTGTATTCCCTGGTGTTCAAGGGGGCCCTTTGATGCATGTTATCGCTGCAAAAGCTGTTGCATTAGGTGAAGCATTACAACCAGAATTTAAAGTATACGCTGAACAAGTTATTAAAAATGCAAAAGTATTGGCTGCTGAATTGATGGCTAAAGGTTTGACTATCGTTTCTGGCGGTACAGATACACATGTTATGCTTGTAGATGTGCGCAATACAGGTTTAACTGGTAAAGAAGCAGAACATCTTCTTGATGAAATCGGCATTACAGCTAATAAAAATACAATTCCATTCGATCCAGCTAGTCCATTTGTAACTAGTGGCGTTCGTTTAGGTACACCTGCATTGACTACACGTGGTCTTAAAGAAGACGATATGAAAGAAATTGCGGATATTATTGCTACAGTACTCCAAAATCCAGAAGATACAGCTAAGCATCAAGATGCTGCAAAACGAGTAGCTGCATTATGTGAAAAATATCCTTTATATCCTAACTTATAATTTATAGGTATAGTAAGAACCTAAAAGGGTGAGCAAGAGTTTTTCTTGCTCATCCTTTTTATGTTTTAGGGGTCATATTTATATGGCAGGATTTGTAAATATGTGATAGAGTATGTATAAAGAGTAAAAGGCCGAAATAATGATTTCGGATTCGGATTGTTTTTATAGGGGGCATAATCATGAACGTTAATGTTATGACACATCCATTGATTCATCATAAGGTTACATTGATGCGTGATGTACAAACAGGTTCAAAAGATTTCCGCGAATTATTAGATGAAATTACATTGTTGATGGGCTATGAAATTACACGTAATTTACCATTAGAAGATGTTGAAGTGCAAACACCATTGACTAAGATGACAGGTAAACGCATTGCAGGTAAGAAATTAGGTATTATTCCAATTTTGCGTGCTGGTCTTGGCATGGTAAATGGCATGCTTAGCTTGATTCCAACAGCTAAGGTTGGTCATGTCGGTTTATATCGTGATCCAGAAACATTAAAACCAGTAGAATATTATTGCAAATTACCTAGTGATGTGGGCGAACGCGATTTCATCGTTACCGATCCAATGCTTGCTACTGGTGGTAGTGCATCTGCAGCGATTACGTTGTTGAAAGAAAAAGGGGCTAAGAGTATTAAATTGATGTGCCTCGTAGCAGCTCCTGAAGGTGTAGAGGTTGTAAATAAGGAACATCCTGATGTACCTATTTATGTAGCAGCTCTCGATGAAACATTGAACGAACATGGCTATATCTTGCCTGGTTTAGGTGATGCTGGTGACCGTATTTTCGGTACAAAATAATCACGACATATGATAGAGATAAATCTATAAATACGATGTAAAAGACGCCCGAAAGGGCGTTTTTTTTACTTGAATAAAGTTGTAATAAGGTATAAAATAATCTTGTAGAAGTATTTTTTTATTTTAGGTGGGACCGATTTTGCTTATCTGGGACGAATATCGTTATCCTTGTCAAAGGGTAAAGGAGGAACCCTATGAATGAGTTGTTAATGGTATGCGAGCGTATAGCACCAGAATTAATGACAGTCTTAAAGGATCGCTACAAATTATTGAGCCATCTAGCCTATGAAGAACCTCTGGGTCGCAGAAGTTTAGCCTTAGCTACAAATATTTCTGAACGAGCTGTGCGATCTCATGTTGATGCATTACGTGGCAATGGCTTAGTAGAGATTGCTAAACCTGGCATTTATTTGAGTGCTGAAGGGCGTGAGCTAGTTCCTAAATTGAGGGGGATTCTTTATGAATACGAGCGTGTTGGCGAATTAGAGCTACAGTTAAAACAAGCACTTCACATTGATGATGTCATCATCACCCCCAGTGAAGGTTCGTTGATGCTTAAACGATTAGGCTTTACTGCTGCAAAAGTAGTACATCGTATGGTTACTGATAAATCTGTCGTAGCCGTTAGTGGTGGCAGTACCATGGCAGCTATGGCTGATGAGATGCCAAGTAGTGTGTTGCATCCTGTAGTGGTACCGGCTCGTGGTGGTGTTGGTGAAGTCGTTGAATATCAAGCTAATGTAATTGCTTCTGTGTTAGCAGAACGTTGGCATGGCTCGTATAAGATGCTTCATTTACCCGATGGGTTATCTAAGGACTCTCTGGATATGCTTGTAACATTGGAGCCGCAAATTAAGGAAATTAGCGAATTAATCCATAGGACCGATATATTGGTTTTTGGTATTGGTCAGGCGCTTCATATGGCTGACGTGCGACATATACCTGAAGCTGTACGCTGTCAATTAGTTGATGGCAATGCTGTAGGTGAGGCATTAGGTCAATATTGCTCTATGGATGGTTCTATCGTTTATGCGACGAACAACATAGGGCTTTCATTAAGGGATATAGTAAATATACCGCATGTAGTGGCTGTAGCTGGCGGATTCGATAAGGCTGGTGCAATTATCAGCGTTATGAGGTCCTGTAAGAAGGGGATTCTCATTATAGATGATCAAGCGGCAGAAGGTATGCGCCAATTACTAAATATTCCTGCATTATAATTTAGTTTATCGTTTTCAAGTATTTATATAGTTCTTTTGAGGAGGACAAAACAATGGCAGTTAAAGTTGGTATTAATGGTTTCGGTCGTATTGGTAAATGTGTAGTACGTGCAGCAATTAACAATCCTGATGTTGACGTAGTTGCTATCAATGCAACTGGCGATAATGAAGGTACTGCATTATTGTTAAAATACGATTCCGTACATGGCACAATCCCAAATGAAGTCACATTTGATGATGAAAACATTTATGTGGATGGTAAACGTATTCGTGTATTCCATGATCGCGATGCTTCTAAATTGCCTTGGTCTGAAGAAGGCGTAGAAATTGTTATGGAATGTACAGGTAAATACCGCGATGCTGAGGAAGCAAAGGTTCATTTGAATCAACCTACTGTTAAAAAAGTATTAATTTCTGCACCAGGTAAAAATGAAGACTTAACGATGGTTATGGGCGTTAACCAAGATATGTATGATCCTGCAAAACATCACATCATTTCTAATGCATCTTGTACAACAAACTGTTTGGCTCCATTTGCTAAAGTACTATGCGATGAATTTGGTATCAAACGCGGTATGATGACTACAATTCATTCCTATACAAATGACCAAAAAATTCTTGATGCACGTCATAAAGACCCACGCCGGGCTCGTGCAGCAGCTATGTCTATCATTCCTACAACCACTGGTGCAGCAAAGGCTGTTGCTAAAGTATTGCCTCAATTAAAAGGTAAATTAGATGGTTTTGCATTGCGCGTTCCTACGCCAGACGTATCCGCTACTGACCTTGTTTGCGAACTTGAAAAACCTGCTACAAAAGAAGAAATTAATGAAGCATTCCGTAAAGCAGCAGCTGGTGAATTAAAAGGTATTCTTGGTGTATCCGATGTGCCATTGGTATCCTGTGACTTTAGTTCTGACCCTCGTAGCTCCATTGTTGATGCTGATTTGACAATGGTTATGGATAGTAACATGGTGAAAGTTGTTTCTTGGTACGATAACGAATGGGGCTATTCTGAACGCCTTATCGATATGGCAGCTTTCGTAGCTAGTAAAGGTCTATAATGGGAGGAAATTCTAGGATGAAATTGACCATTTTAGATATGAACGTAGATAATAAACGCGTTTTTGTACGTGTGGATTTCAATGTGCCTATGAAGGATGGTGTCATCACTGACGACACTCGCATTCGTGGTGCACTAGAAACAATTAAATATTTAATCGACCACAATGCAAAGGTAATTCTTGCATCTCACTTTGGTCGTCCAAAGGGTGAACGTAAGCCGGATATGACATTGGCTCTTTGTGCTAAACGTTTATCTGAGCTTATCAACAAACCAGTTGCATTTGTCGATGATTGTGTTGGTCCTAAGGTAGAGGAAGCCGTTGAGGCATTACAACCTGGCGATGTGTTGATGCTTGAAAACTTACGTTACCATAACGAAGAAACGAAAAATGATCCAGCGTTTGCTAAACAATTAGCATCTCTTGCTGATGTAGCTATCAATGATGCATTTGGTGTATCCCATCGTAATGCAGCCTCTGTAGTTGGTATTGCTGATTACATCCCTATGGGTGCAGGTTTCTTACTCAAAAAAGAAATCGATGCATTAAGTGCTGCCATTGTACATCCTAAAACTCCTATGGCAGCCATCATTGGTGGTGCTAAGGTAACAGATAAAATTTCTGTTATTTCCAATTTATTACCTAAGGTAGATGTTATGATTATCGGCGGCGGTATGGCGAATGCTTTCATTAAGGCTCAAGGCTGTAATATTGGCAGTTCCTTATATGAAGAAGGTCAAGATGCTATTGCTACAGATTTAGTTATGGAAGCGCGCGTTGCAGGTGCTAGATTATTGACACCTATCGATGCTGTAGTGGCAGATGCTTTCAGCAATGATGCGAACACAAAAATCGTGGATGTCGATAACATCGAAGATGGCTGGATGATTTTGGATATCGGTCCTAAAACACGTGACCTATATACAGAAGCATTGGCCAATATGAAAACTATCATTTGGAATGGCCCTATGGGTGTGTTTGAAATGGAAAAATTTGCAGCTGGTACGAATGCAGTAGCTAAAGCCGTTGCAGAGTCTGATGCTATGACTATTGTTGGTGGTGGTGATTCTGTGGCTGCTATTGAAAAAAGTGGTTTAGCAGATAAAATTAGCCATATTTCGACTGGTGGCGGTGCATCCCTTGAATTATTGGAAGGTAAGGTTTTGCCAGGTATTGCTGCTTTAACAGAGGCCTAATATGAGAAAACAAATTATTGCAGGGAACTGGAAGATGAACGGGACCATTGCATCTGGTTCTATCTTGATTGAAGCATTTACTAGTTTTCTAGGTGATAAAAACTTGGACTGTGAAGTAGTTGTTTGCCCACCCTTTACTGCGCTTGAGAGAGCTGTGTCCTTAACACGAGATACACAGGTTGGCGTAGGGGCTCAAAATATGGATTATCATGATGCTGGTGCATTTACTGGCGAAGTTTCTCCGTTGATGTTAACGGAACTCGGTGTGTCCTATGTTATCATTGGTCATTCTGAACGCCGTGAGTACTATGGTGAAACCGATGCTATGGTAAATGAAAAGATTAAGAGTGCATTTCATCATAATTTGCAACCTATTGTCTGTGTTGGTGAAAGCCTTGCTCAGAGAGAGGCAAATGAAACGATTTCTTTCATTCACGGACAATTACAATGTGCATTACAAGATATTCCAGCGGATCAAGTGGAACAATTGATTATCGCTTATGAACCGATTTGGGCTATTGGTACGGGCAAGACTGCGACTGCTGATCAAGCAGAGGAAGTATGTAAATCCATACGTGATTATATAGCGGAGCTATATACATCTGCTGTAGCTGAATCAGTTCGAATTCAATATGGTGGTAGTGTAAAGGCTAATAATGCGCGTGAAATTTTAAGTGAGCCTAATATTGATGGAGCCCTCGTTGGAGGAGCTTCGTTAATCGTGGATGAATTTAATGAAATCATCATGGCGGCTCAAGAGGTAAGTAAATAACATACTAGAGGTATAAATATGGCAAAATTACAGGCACCCGTAATGCTAGTCATCCTAGATGGCTTTGGTATGGGGGACCAAACAGATACGACGAATGCCGTAGTACAAGCAAAACCAAGTTATTTTAATTATTTGTGGGATACGTATCCTCATACAACATTACAAGCTTCAGGTCTTGCAGTCGGTTTGCCAGAAGGGCAAATGGGTAATTCAGAAGTTGGACATCTCAACCTTGGTTCCGGCCGTATTGTATATCAAGACTTAACGCGTATTACAAAGGATGTAGAGAGCGGCGAGTTTTTTCAAAAGCCTGTAATACAAGAGTTATATAAGCATGCTAAGCATGGTAAATTACAAATTATTGGCCTTGTATCTGATGGCAATGTACATTGTTCTTTAGAGCATATTAAGGCTGTAATTGCTGGTGCTAAACATGAAGGAATTAAAGAGGTATATGTTCATGCGCTTCTCGATGGACGCGATGTGCCACCACAATCAGCATTAACCTATCTTAAGGATTTAGAATCCTTTATGTCCGATATAAACTGTGGGAAAATTGCTACTGTAAGTGGTCGCTACTATGGGATGGATCGCGATAATCGGTGGGACCGTGTGGAGCTAGCTTATAATGCTATTGTCAATGGTGTTGGTAATAAGGCTAATTCTGCGTGTGACGCCGTTACACAATCCTATAATGATGGCGTGAATGATGAATTTGTAGTGCCTACAGTTATCAATCTAAACGGGATGATTTCTGATGGAGATGCCGTTATATTCTGTAACTTTAGACCTGATAGAGCTCGTGAATTGACGAAGGCTTTAACTTTACCTGATTTTGAAGGTTTTAAACGAGAACCTATATCTATCTTTATGGCGACAATGACCAAATATGAAGATGGATTGCCTGTTCATATCGTCTATGAAAAGGATACGCTAGATCATACATTAGGTGAAGTCCTTGCTGATGGGGGCTATCGTCAATTGCGTATTGCTGAAACAGAGAAATACGCACATGTAACATATTTCTTTAATGGTGGTAATGAGGTTCCATTTGAAGGTGAAGACCGCATTCTTGTGCCTTCTCCAGCAGTGGCAACCTACGATTTGCAACCTGAAATGAGTGCTCCTGAGGTAACCGATAAGGTAGTTGATGCTATTCATAGTGGTCAATACGATATGATTATTTTAAATTATGCAAATCCAGATATGGTAGGTCATACTGGAGATTTTAAAGCTGCAGTGAAAGCAATTCAAACTGTAGATGCAGGATTAGAACGTATTGCAAAGGCTATATTAGAGGTGGGAGGTCAGCTTTTAGTTACCGCCGATCATGGTAATGCAGAGCAAATGGTCAATCATGAGACGGGAAAACCTCATACAGCCCATACAACGAATGTTGTGCCATTGATTTTAGTGGGATCTCAGGATATACATAAGCAACTTAAATCAGGTAAATTATGTGATATTGCACCGACCATGTTAGCCTTGGCTCATATTGATAAGCCAATTGATATGACCGGTGAAAGTTTGTTATTAGATTAATTTAGTATATAAATAAGAGGTAGTATTATGGCAGTAATTGAACAAGTCGTAGCTCGTGAAATTTTGGATTCTCGTGGTAATCCTACAGTAGAAGTAGAAGTATGTTTGGAAGATGGCACAATTGCAACAGCGGCAGTCCCTTCTGGTGCATCTACGGGGATGTTTGAAGCAGTAGAACTTCGTGATGGCGATAAAAAACGCTATGGTGGTAAAGGTGTTCTACAAGCTGTAGACAATGTAAATGCTAAAATTGGACCTGCTATTATCGGCTATGATGCGACTGAACAAGTGGCGATTGATAATTTAATGCTTAAACTTGATGGCACAGATAACAAAGCTAACTTGGGTGCTAATGCGATTTTAGGTGTATCTATGGCTGTAGCACGAGCTGCTGCTGAATCTTTAGATTTGCCTTTGTTCTTATATCTAGGTGGTTTTAATGCTAAAGAACTTCCTGTTCCTATGATGAACATTCTAAATGGTGGAGCTCATGCTGATAATAATGTAGACCTTCAAGAGTTTATGATTATGCCAGTAGGGGCCAAAACATTTAGCGATGCATTGCGTAGTTGTGCAGAAGTATATCATACATTGAAATCTGTGCTTCACGATAAAGGGCTCAGCACTGCTGTAGGCGATGAAGGCGGTTTTGCGCCAAACTTAGCTTCCAATGAAGAAGCTTTAGAGGTAATCTGTGAAGCTATTAAACGTGCTGGTTATGAACTTGGTACAGATTTTAAATTGGCTCTCGATGTGGCTTCCAGTGAAATCTATAAAGATGGTAAATATCATCTAGAAGGCGAAGGCAAAGTATTGAGCGCTAGCGAAATGGTTGACTTCTATGAATACTTAGTCGATAAATATCCTATCGTATCTATCGAAGATGGCCTTGCAGAAGAAGATTGGAATGGATGGAAAGTATTAACCGAACGCCTTGGTAAGCGTGTTCAACTCGTAGGTGATGATTTATTTGTTACTAATACAAAACGCCTTGAAAAGGGTATCGACCTTGGCGTAGCTAATTCTATTCTTGTCAAAGTAAATCAAATTGGCACATTAACAGAGGCCTTTGACGCTATGGAAACTGCAAAACGCGCTGGCTACACATGCGTAGTATCTCACCGTTCCGGTGAAACAGAAGATACATTTATTGCAGATATTGCAGTAGCTGTTAATGCGGGCCAAATTAAAACAGGTGCTCCTGCACGTTCTGAACGTGTTGCTAAATATAATCAATTGCTTCGCATTGAAGAAATGTTATACGAAACAGCACAATATAAAGGCGATGCAGTATTCTATAATTTGAAAAAATAGAATAATACATTTTATTTTAGAATAACATACTAGATAAGAGACTCTTTTGAGTAGTGAAAACTCAAGAGAGTCTCTTTTTTGTTGTTTTTTTGCGTACCTGTACACGCATTGTGGATTTTTTAGAAATAAAGAGGAGTTTTTCTTATTATACAGAATTACATAGTGCAATGAGCAGAGGTGATGTATAAACACACCGCAAGGTATGAAGGAGGGGGTGGCATTGTATGTAGATGTTGCATTGGATTCAATCATCACGTATGCCATTACGATTAGTGCTAGTGATATACATTTTGATCCTATTCCGGATGGCGTACAAGTGCGATTGAGAATTGATGGATTATTAACGGATTATACGTTTATCGATGCTACTGATGCGGACATGATTGTGAACCGCATCAAGGTATTCAGTGGCATGGATATTAGCGAAAAGAGATTGCCTCAAGATGGACGATGGGAATGGACAGCTAAATCGTATGCTGTCACCATGCGTGTATCTAGTTTGCCTAGTCTATATGGTGAGGCCATCGTGTGTCGTCTAATGGGAAATGAAGGGGTGCACAAAAATCTATTAGAACTTGGTATGTCAGTTAATTTACAGGAGAAGATTACCGCATTACTAAAACGACCTTATGGTCTCATTACCATTTGTGGACCTACGGGAAGTGGTAAAACGGCTACCTTATATGCCATGTTACGCATGTTGAATTTAAAGGAAACAAAACTTATATGTTTAGAGGATCCTGTAGAAGCGGCCATTGATGGAGCTATTCAAATAGGGATTAATGAAAAGATTGGATTCACCTTTTCGAAAGGATTACGTACTGTATTACGGCAAGATCCTGATTCTATTATGATTGGTGAAATACGAGACAATGAGACGGCACAGCTAGCTGTAAAAGCCGCTTTAACCGGACATCGTGTAATTACCACAGTTCATACAAATACCGCACTAGGTGTTATTGGTCGCCTTATTGATATGGGGGTCGAACCGTATTTACTGCATGCTACATTAATTGGTTCCCTATCGCAGCGCCTCGTAAGACGTATTAATAGCACTACGAAATCTTATCAGGGACGATTAGGTTTGTTTGAATATGTAGAGATACCGTCTAGCGATATTGATTGGAATCATGTTGATACATATCTATATGTTTCATTGCAAGATTCGGCTCAGACTGCTATTAATTCGGGCATTACAACAGTAGAGGAGGTACATCGTGCAGGCATCTTATTGTGATTGTGTAGTGACAACCAACTCGATGATAACAATAGAAGATGTAATTTCCCTATCGTTAGAGCATAGTGCTACTGATATACATTTAGAGGTGGGAACACCGATTTATATTCGAGCTGCTAATGGGTTGGAATCTATTTCAAGTATTTGCAGTGTGGATATGATTAAAGATGTATTACAACGATGTGGCGTCACACATGATGAATGGCACTCTGTAGATAATGCTTTCACCAGCAATGGCATTCGAATTCGGGCTCATATTTATAGGGCTAATCATAGAATTTGTGGAACATTGAGACTACTCTGTCATGCTAATTTATCGCTTGATACATCTAAAGATAGTGATGTATTAAAACAAATTTGTGAATATCATGATGGGTTAGTCCTTGTTACAGGCCCTACAGGTAGTGGCAAATCATATACCTTAGCTTGTTGCATAGAATATATAAATAAAACTATGAATAAACACATAATAACGTTAGAAGATCCTGTGGAATATGAGTTCATACCATTGCAGTCAATTATTCATCAGCGCCAACTCGGAATTGATGTGGATTCGATGGCGCATGGGATACGTGATGCCTTACGAGAGGATCCAGATGTCATTATGGTAGGAGAGTTAAGAGACCGAGATACGTTAGAGGCCGCATTACATGCTGCGGAAACAGGTCATCTTGTGCTTGCAACCATGCATACACAACGAGCAGTTATGGCCGTGCAACGCATGATATCTTTATTTCCTGGTGAACAACAAGATGAAGTGCGCAGTCAAGTATCACAAGTATTGCGTGCGGTCATATGTCAACGTTTGTTACGATGGGAAACCTCGTTTATAACAATACGGGATATTCTGTTAAATACGAATGCAGTGGCAAATCTAATTAGAAATCGAAAGGAACCTCAAATTGTTTCAATCCAAGAAACGCAGGCCCCCATGAAGACATTAGAAATGGCAGTGCGTGATGTAAAAACGCAATATGGATCAGTTCACCAATTACATGCTTTATTGGAACAACAATTATAATAGAGGAATTACATGAATGCTTATGAATATACAGCGATAACAACAGACAAGAAAAGAATACAAGGCTTATTATGGGCCGATTCTGAGGATGAGGTTAGCACTAAACTCAAGTTAGAAGGATATGTCATTTGTAGTATAGCTAGATCCTCTAGCAAATCGGTACGTTGGAATCATAAACAAGTGAGTACCACAGCATATCAACTGGGATTACTGCTACAATCAGGTATTTCCCTTAGGCGTTCGCTAGAACTTTTAATGGATGGCTCAAAAACGATGTTATATCGCTCTTTATACGAGGGTATACAACGAGGCCAACCTTTATCAGAGGCTCTTCGAGAAAAGGGCTTTCCTCCTATAGCATTGGCATTACTTGAAAGTGGTGAAATGTCAGGGAATGTTGGAGAAGCTTTACAATATATAGCTTCTTATTATGAACGAGAACGAAAATACCAACAAAAGATAGTAAGTGCTATTTCATATCCCTTATTCTTACTGGTGCTTATGAATGTATTTTTCTTGGTTACTATATTATTTATTATTCCATCGTTCACCCGCGTATTTGCTACTATGCATATAGAATTACCATGGATGACAAAAGGTTTATTTGTATTAGGAACTTCCCTTCGAGAACATCCATTACTGTATATTAGTGGGCATGTGGTTTTTATTGGAATACTCATATATGCTTTTAAACAATCTGCAATTAGATATAGATTTGATAGATGGTTATGGCAGTTGGCTCAACATAATACATTTTTAACATCTCTATATTACACGAATATTTTACATATTTGGTCATTATTGCTAGATTCGGGAATTTCAATTATCAATACTATAGATATTACAAAGCATATATGGCGAAATTCGTATGGTGAATCCTGTAGTAATCAAGTTTATGACATGCTTTGTAAAGGACATTCTTTTTGTGAAAGTTTAAAATCATCGTCTGTAGGGAACCCATTTATATGGCAAATGGTCGCTGTTGGAGAAGAAAGTGGTGAATTGGTAGCCATGTTGAATCATTGTAGTCACTATTATGAATCGTTGTTAACACAATATATAGCAAGAATGGAGCGCCTTATGGAACCTATACTCCTCACCATTATGGGCGTTGGCATTGCAATCCTCGTTATATCCGTCATGTATCCATTATTTACATCAATATCATCTCTAGGTGGTCAATGAAAGGAGACTTTATAAAATGCTTATGTATTGTAGAGAAATACTAACTCAATTAGAACGATCGTTTCTTAGATATATTAGTTTGCGTCGTATGCAACGAACTAAACAAGGTGGATTTACACTGGTAGAACTTATGGTGGTAGTAGCTGTTATTGCTATTTTGGCAGCTATTGCAATGCCTCAATTTATGTCCGCTGCCGATAAGGCAAAGAATGCTAAACAAGTGGCAGATATGCAAATCATACGTAATGCTACACAACTCTACATGATTGATAAAAGTTTAGATACGCCACCAACAGTAGAAAAATTATATCAAGAAGGTTACTTAACGGAGCATGTTAAAACTACAAAAGGTAAGGAATATGTTATTACCTATGAACAAGTTGCTGGTAATGCCGGTAAGTCTGTAGTCGTTACGGCCCCTGAAACATAAAGGATTTTGCAATGAAAGGGAGAAAGGAATATATCTGTTTAGTTATATGGATATTGTCAATTGTAATTCCATTAATGTATAGGCATTACACACTATTTGAAATTATATGTTATAGCTTCTTTTCACTATTTCTCGTAATAGGTGCTACCATTGATAAGCTATATTTCATATTACCTGATGAGGGTGCTATCGCTCTTACGATTATAGGTATCCTTTATAGCATCGTTGAACAGCATGCAGTTTTCGACACCTGTGTACATGTTTTGATCGTTGCTAGTATCAGTATTGCATTACGCATATTGAGTCGAGGTGGTCTTGGTTGGGGCGATATTAAATGGATGAGTGCTATATCCATATGGCTAACAAATATACAAATTATTGTTATGATTTACGTTTCTTGTTTTGCTAGTACCCTCTATCTCGCCAGCTTATATAGTATTCGTAATACAGGTAGACGGTATATTCCTTTTGGCCCTTTCTTATGTATTGGTGCATGGAGTGCTTTGCATTTTGCTAATGTATGGGAGGCGATATATTGGTCGGTGATAAAACACATTATTGTAATGGCTCTATATTAGTAGAGTGGCTTGTGGCGATTACCATTCTACTATCCTTGATTGGTATAGGCCTAAGTAGTATCGTTACCATACCATCACGTCATGAGTTGAATAGAAGTACTGAAGAAGTCGTATTAGCAATTAAGAAGGTTCAACTATGGGCTATGCTAGGACACCGGGATGATCGGATGGCACAGGGTGAGTTTATTTTAAAGAAACATTCTTATTCAATTCAAGAAGGGCTTATGCAGCATCATGTAGAGATAGAATTACCTGAACATATAGAAAGTGCTCATACTATGAAGCGCGTTTATTTTTCTGCTTATGGATTGCCTTATGATGGGACAGAATTTATTTTACAAGACTTACAAAACGGTGTGACAAATCGCATATGGATTTCTGTACAAACGGGGCGTATTCGGTGGGAAGCATTGTGATTATGACATATGTACAAATAAGAACGTATCCAAACTACAAACATAGATTACGAACAGAACAATCTGGATTTTTATATGGTGATGCACTTATGGCAGTAACCTTAGTATTACTCATATTGCCAATCATACTTTATGTCTTGAGTAGTACCTTATCGATAGTAAAGACTACGTATACTCATGACTATATATTGCAGGATTCATTATCTTATATAGAAGCAGGGAAAGCGGTATATGATTCTGGTGATATACCAACAACAGGAACTATCTCATCATCGAATGGACATAATTTATCCAATATAACATTTAAACAAAGTGTTACAGAAGAAGTGGTAAATGGTGTATCTATACTACGATTTATTGTACAAGCTGTTGATAATGGAGTTACTATTTATGAGATATCTACGTTTCTTGGATCGAGTCATCACTGAAAATCATAGGACAAAATCATTCAATGGATTTATATTACCATCTCTACTTATTAGCGTTTTGATTAGTTCTTTCGTGATTCTTGTAATTATGACAATATGTATGACGTGTTATATATGGACCGAGCGAATCGATGATAGTATGGCCATGTTAGAGGATGGTCGTTATACACGACGCGCCATTGTGGCTCATATTATTTGGAATCATTCTATGGTATCCATTAACGATAAGGGAAACCTGTTATCTATCAATGATACAAGCCGTACTGCGTTTACCGTTACTAGAAGGGCTTTATATAGAAAATTAAGTGATGGTAGCTTACAACCGTTGAGTGGAAGTCGCATCATAGGCACTGATGATAAGCGTAGACTTGATGCTATCAAACCATTTTCTATGAATCCTAATAGATTGGTTACTTTTAAATGGTCTATAAATAACCGGTTTAATAGTCAAACAGAGTATGCAAAAGGGTATGGAGGCATAGCACAGTATGAGGTGGCAACGGCGGTATCAACACATTCAGATTGGTTTAAAAAAACGAAGCATCTCTGACTATTCTTCTGGCATGGTTAGCTATGTAGCCATATATATTATGCTCATTTTATTAGTACTTATTTTAGGAGTGAATAGGCTTGCTACTCTGTCATTAAGTAATACAACGGATGAAATGAGACTCATTGCTTCTCATTATGCAGCAGAGCGTGGTGCACGATGGTTCTGTACGTATTGCAATAACGGTGGCCGTTGGGATTATAGCGAGGCTATTGATGTGGAAAAAAGCGATACTATCCATATATATATTAAGGCGGATCCAAAGGTTAGCAATCCTAAACATGTGATGAGCTGTGCTGTATTAGATGGTGTATCAAGTCGTGTTCATATATATGTAAAAGAAAAAGAAAATCATACATTAGAGGTTATTAGTGTAAAACCATATTAAGGAGGACATCACTATGAAAGAGAAAAAACAGATACATACAGGGCTTTGTATTACGGATGATAGAATTGTTGCCACTACAGCACATATTGAAAATAAAACAATGATTATTACTGATGCAATGGAGATGAAACGGTCTAGCACAATTGATGAAGATATAGCTGAATTTATTAATACATATGATCTAGAAGAGGGTGAATATAGTATTGTTGCTTGTATACCTACGGAAATGACGATGGCTAGTTTTGATCCTCATGATTTTGATGTAAAGGAATTTATAAAGTGGAATATAGAAGATACATTTAATTTTGGCGAACATGAATTTGAACTTGATGCTTGTCGTAGAGAGTATCCACGACATAATTATTATTTGTTTTTAGCCGCTGTAGACCGGCATGAACTTGAATTACTACGCCAAGGTATACGCGATACATGTGCACCTGTCGATACTATTGATTGTTGGCCATTACCAGTTACTTATGGATTGATGCATAGAACAGGAACGGTTACAGGTATCGTAGAACCAGCTGGTATGCATTTATGGGCTTGGTGGAAGGATACTTGTGTGAAGGAATGTATTGTAAAGGTAAATGGTGCAGATATTAGTTCAGCATTGATTGAAATGGAAGAAATGTTGCAGCGATTTGGCGTAGAAGAAATTCAAGGTATACATTTTTATAATACTGATGTTTTAAATGAAGAGCAGCGTATCGATATAAGCGCATTACAAGAGGTATACGGAAATACCGAATATATACCTATGATGTTTCTTGGACGAGGTCGCACGCGTTGCACATTAGGTGAATTAGATTGGGATATGGCGATTGGAATGGCTACGCGGGGGTTACGGTGGATTGGACAAGGATGGTAATGAAAGATTAATAAATTTTATGCCCCGTTCATTACGATGGTATATTTGGCTATGTAAATATAAGTTGTATATATATGCTACTGCAGGTGTGATTATATTACTCAGTGCTTTTTGTTTTGGTATGGGGGTCTATTCTTATAAAACTTATACTGAACAGGTAGCGAAGTACGAACACATACAGATGGATGAACAATCCAAGCAAATACGGAATCAATATCATGCTATGGAGGATACCATGTCGCGGTTATTACAACATGGCGCACAATTAGACAATCAATATTGTCTTGTTACATTATTGGATGGAGCTATGTCAACAAGAGGAACCATTACGTTACGACATATAGAATTTTCTGATGGAGGATTTACTGTTGATGGTGATGCAACAAATGATGAAGCCTATCATTCATATGTACAATATATTCAAGCTCATATGAAACAGGTGATTTGTGATGGAAAACAACAAGTGGAAAAAGCAGATGGACCTTGTTCATTCCATTTGGATGGACATACAAAACAGCATGACACCAAACCTAAGGAGAATATCCCTAGCGTGTAGCATAAGTATTGTGATTGCTTTTTCTTCATTATGGATATATAGATACTATATAGAGCAATGTGAAACGTTGGTGGATGAAATTGAATATTACCAATTGGAAACAATAGTGAAACAGCAATTTTTATCTTCTCATACATATGAGTTGATTTCGTCCTTATTGTTGCATGAATATTGGGTAGATGATATTTATCAAAGTATAAATAGTGAGCCTCTAATTATAATGACTAGTTCTCGTCATGATGATGTATTAGATCTTACTTTGGTTGGCACAAGTCAGTCCTTCTTATCTTGGTATAATAGGGTGCAACAGAAGATAAAGTATTGTCATATACAGATTATGTCTATTGATACAAAAGGAAATAGTATATTTTTTACATGCAAGGTTACGCCATTAGTGATGTAAAGAAAATGAACATACAATAATAAGTAATAATTCTCATTATTGTATGTTCATTTTTGTTTTTATGCCAATTTTATAGTAAAATAAATTTTAACGTAAGAATAAGGGGCAATAGTAACATGATAGTAAAACGAAATATTATTCTCATTGGGTCCATGGGAAGTGGAAAAAGCCATTTTGGACGTAATCTAGCAGATTTAAAAGGATGGCAATTCGTGGATACCGATCGAGTATTGGAAGGTCGTTTTGGGTTGCCCATTGCAGAAATTTATAAAAAGATTGGTGAAAAAGCATTTCGTCGTGCTGAATTAGAGGTTCTAAAAAAAGTTTCCCTATATCACGAGGCGGTTATTAGTGTAGGTGGAAATTTTCCTATAGAGCATAGAACGCTTAGATCGCTTAAGAAATTTTCTTTTATTATAGGTATACGAGCTGCACAATACCGAATTGTAAGCCGCGTCAATCGTCGTGTGGGCAAACGACCAACGATGGATTATACCAATGTTTCTGCCTTTGTTCATAATATGATTCAGGCATGGAAGCCAGTATATAAACAGTGTGATTATGTATTGGATACGACTAATGGACGTACCTATGATTTTATGAAAGCAATTGAGCGTCAATTAGATACTATAGGTGTTCAATTTAAGGCGCGAAGACAACCCAAAACAATTGAAATTGTGTCTAAAGACATACAAGCTGAACCAAAGCAGCAGAAGGGAAATAGACATGAAAAAAATAGCATTACTAACAAGCGGCGGAGACGCACCAGGAATGAACGCAGCCATTCGCGCCATCACAAGAAAAGCAATCCATGAGGGCTTTAGCGTATATGGTATAGAACGAGGATTTGAGGGCATTATTAATAGTGAAATAAGGCCATTACACGCTCGTGATGTGGGCGGGATTATTACCACTGGCGGTACAATTCTTAGAACGGCTCGTTATCCAGAGTTTAAAAATTTAGATGTGCAGCAACGAGCCTATCGAATATTACAAGATTTTGGTATCGATCATTTAATCGTTATTGGCGGTGATGGTTCACAAGCTGGTGCAGAGGCTCTGATGCGACTCGGTCAATCTACGATAACCATTCCTTGTACCATAGATAACGATATGAATGGTACTCAATATACGATTGGTTTTGACACCGCACTTAATACTGTAGTTGATGCGGTAGGACGTATTCGGGATACATCAAACTCTCATGAACGAGTGGCTATAATCGAAGTTATGGGGCGTCATGCGGGACACATTGCATTACAAGCTGGGTTGGCGAGTGGTGCAGAGCTTGTATTAGTACCTGAATATCCAATGCCATTAGATGAGGTATGTGAACATATTAATAAGACTCATCAGTTAGGTAAAGAATATAGTATTATACTTGTTGCTGAAGGGGCCTACTCTAGTGGTGAGGTTAAAGAGTATATTAAACAACATACATACTTTGATCCAAGTTTAACAGTTCTAGGCTATTTACAACGCGGTGGGGCACCATCTGCATTAGATGCCATTTTAGCTGCTCGTATGAGTGAATTGGCAGTGGATTGCTTAGTACGTGGAGAGCATAATTGTATTACTGGGTATGTTGATGGTCAGATTAGAGCTATACCCTATGAAAACGCTAAAACAATGAAGTTTGGCATTGATAAAAGTCAGTATGAATTAATCTCTATATTGAGTCATTAAAATGAATTCGTAAAATTATATTGTATAATCGGTAGAATTCTAGTACAATATGGTAAATAATAATGAAATGACTCATTTATTAAGGAGTATATATGAAAGAATTATTTCAGAAGCACCGTAAACGTATTATTGGTGGTGTTATTGCTATCTGTATATTAGGTGGTGGTGGCTATTACTATGTTCACACTAATAATAGTGCACAGACTCAACAAAAATATACCACAGGTAGGGTTGAAAAGGGCGATGTAAAAACGAGCATCAGTGCTACAGGTACCATTAATCCTGTTAATTATGTGGATGTATCCACTAATGTAGCGGGTAAACTTGAAAAGGTATTGGTCAAGGAAAATGATCATGTTACGCAAGGTCAAATTATTGCCTATATTGATACACGACAATTACAAGCTCAGGTCGATAATGCAAAGGCTGCTCTTGATAAAGCGCGTTTAGATATGAATCGTTATAAAGCGCTAATCGATCAAAATGCTGTAGCAGCGCAAACTTATGATGATGCTGTGACCGCATATGAACAAGCTCTATCTACATATGATAGAGTATCTGCTGACTTAAGTGATGCTACTATTACTGCACCTATGTCGGGTACCGTAGTAGGGACACCTCTTAAGGCGGGACAAACGATTAGTACCGGTATTTCGACACAAATGATCATTGCGACTATTGCAGATTTGTCTGATTTAGAAATTTATTTGACAGTTGATGAAACTGATATTGGCAATGTAAAAAATGGCTCTAAGGTGGAATTTACTGTTGACTCTAAACCAGGTCAAACTTTCACAGGCTATGTATCTGAAATTGCAAAAGGGACTAAAGGGAATATGGGTGTTACAAGTAATAGCGTAGTATACTATACTGTAAAAGTATCGATTCCAGCTGATATTTCCTCGAATTTCTTGCCATCTATGACCGCACGTGCCACAATCTTTGGCGATGATATTAAGAATACCCTCGTTGTACCATTAACAGCGGTACGTACTGATAAACAAGGTGAATATGTATATGTCATCAAAGATGGTCAACCTGTTAGAACTGCTGTATCTACAGGTGTAACGGGTGATACAAATGTTCAAATCTTAAGCGGCGTTTCCGAAGGTGATGAAATTATTGTTAGTGGTGATGTAACGAGCCCTAAGAATAACTCTCATGGACCATTTTAAGCGTAGGTGAACTATGAATCAGTCAGTTATTGATATTCAAAGTATTACAAAGACCTATGTAAATGGTAAGTTAACGGTTCCCGTTCTACATGGTATAGATTTACAGGTACAAAAAGGTGATTTCGTGTCTATCATGGGGCCTTCTGGTTCTGGTAAGTCTACCTTTATGAATATTTTAGGTTGCTTAGATAGACCTACATCGGGATCCTATCGCTTGAATGGTAATGAAGTAGCTAATCTCAGTGATGATGAGTTAGCGTACGTACGTAACAAAGAAATTGGCTTTGTGTTTCAAAGCTTCAATCTATTAACGAAATTAACGGCTATTGAAAATGTGGCTTTGCCCATGGTTTATGCAGGCATCGATAAAAAAACACGTACTGCTCGTGCAGAGGCTTTGCTTACATCTGTAGGCTTGGGTGAACGTATGGATCATTTACCGGCAGAACTATCCGGTGGTCAACGTCAACGTGTGGCGATCGCCCGTGCATTGGCCAATGACCCTGCTATCATCATGGCCGATGAACCGACAGGGAATTTGGATTCTAAATCGACTATAGATGTTATGAATATCTTTAGAGGTCTCTATGACGAAGGGCGTACCATAATTCTTGTTACCCATGAACCTGAAATTGCAACCTATGCAAGTCGAAACGTTGTATTGCGTGATGGCTTAATTGTGGAGGATAAGAAAAAAATAAATATGACTCCTGTTCAGGAGGTGACACATGTATAAAGAAAGTTTCTTAATGGCCTGGGCATCGTTGATTGCCAATAAAATGAGATCTATTTTAACGATGCTAGGTATTATTATTGGTGTAGCTGCTGTTATTGCCCTTGTGTCAATCGGTAATGGTGTTAAACAAGATATTCAGAATTCCATTTCTAGTTTAGGTTCCAATCTATTGATGGTTATGCCTGGTGCTCCACGTACACCGGGTGTGCGTCCATCACCGGGGTCTATGAAATCTTTGAAGGTTTCTGATTATCAAGCTATTAACAAATTAGATGGCGTCAAGGCAGCAAGTCCATATACAGCTAATTCTTATGTAACTATATACCAAAGTAAGAACTGGACCACTACTGTTAGTGGCGTAAGTAGTAACTTTCAAGATGTAAATAATTGGACCATGGCAGAAGGTCGCTTTATATCTAGCAAGAATGTTGAAAATCGTGAGCGTGTAGCTGTTGTGGGACAAACCGTAGTTAAGAACTTATTTGCCGGCGAGGACCCAGTAGGTAAGGAAATTCGCGTTAAAAATATTCCGTTCCGTGTTATCGGTGTTCTTAACAGTAAAGGGAATGGTACTATGGGGAATGACCAAGATGATGCTATTTTTATCCCTTATACTACGGCTATGGAGCGGGTAGAAGGTGTCGATTACTTGCGCATGGTCTACGTTGTTGCTAGTGATGATAACGGTATTGACCGTTTGCAATCGGATATAGAAAATCTGTTACGTGTACGTCATAGCATTAAGGATACAAACCTCGATGATTTCAACATTCAGAATATGAAATCGATTATGGAAACGATGGAGCAGACGACAGGAACCTTGACCTTGTTCTTAGGTGCTGTAGCTGCTATTTCTCTTGTTGTAGGTGGTATTGGGATTATGAATATCATGCTCGTTTCCGTTACCGAACGGACTCGTGAAATTGGTATTCGTAAGGCCTTAGGTGCTACATACTTTGTCATTGTTACACAATTCTTAATCGAAGCTGTCGTAATCAGTCTCATGGGTGGGCTCATAGGCATTGCTCTCGGTATAGGTGCATCAAAACTGATAGGATTGGCATCTGGTATGAGTACGGTTATTTCGGTACCGACTATCGTGTTATCCTTTGCATTCTCCATGGCTATCGGTTTGGTGTTTGGCATTTATCCTGCTCGAAAAGCGGCTAAATTGAATCCAATTGATGCGTTACACTATGAATAGTATTGATAGATGCGGATATTTGGGAGATATCTCATTTCTATAATGTAATAGACATATTCGCATATAGTGCGTTGCATGATACAATTAAGTATGATGTAACGCACTATTTTTAATTTAGTGAGGAAATTATGGCAACAACATTATTGGAATATTTTAATGAATTACGTACGCAGAATCCTTTTTCCTGGGTGAAAGATTCTGAGGTGACAACTGTAGAACCGGGTCATGCAGAAATGACGTTGCAAACAAATGAAACGGAGTACTGCAATTTTAGAGGGCATTTGCATGGTGCTGTTTGTATTGGTTTTGCAGATAGCTTGATGGGAACGGCATGCTTTACACTGGGAAAATCTGTGAGTACCATTGATATTAATGGTAATTATTTGAAAGCCGTCAAAGGCGGCACAGTATTGCGTGGTGTAGCGAATGTGGAACACAGTGGTAAAACTACGATGGTGGCTACTGCGCGTATTTATAACGAGTTAGGTGAAGTGGTACATATAGCAAGAGGTACGTTTTTTGTGGTAGAAGAGAGTCCTTTACCGGATTTACCTTGGAGATTCATTGAAGAAGATGACCCAAATTTGGTATAATGAGGGCTGAACTTTGTAATTTAGGAGGACGGTTGTATGGAACAAGAATTACAACGCATTAAAGAAGAAGCCTTATCTGCTATTAAAAGCGCTTCTGATGAACAAGCGTTGCAAGACGTACGCGTAAAATATTTAGGTAAAAAAGGTGAAGTAACAGCATTGCTAAAAGGGTTGGGTAAACTTTCCCCAGAGGAACGCCCTAAAATGGGGGCTCTTGTCAATGCAGTTCGTCAAGCATTAGAAGAAGAAATCGATGCATTGAAAACTTCTATGGAAGTAGCGGCTATGAACGCTCGCTTGGAAGAGGAAAAAATCGATATTACTCTACCTGGTAGAGCGCCCAAAACGGGTCATATTCATCCGTTGACAGCAGTAAACGAAATGATTGAAGATTTCTTCATGAAAATGGGCTATACCGTTGAAGAAGGTCCTGAAATTGAACAAGACCATTTTAACTTTGAGTGTCTTAATTTACCAAAAGATCATCCAGCACGCGATATGCAAGACTCTTTCTATATTACAGAAAATTTCTTGCTTAGAACTCATACATCTCCTGTACAAGCACGTACTATGCAACGTCATGAGCCGAACAGTCCGATTCGCATGATTGCGCCTGGTAAGGTATATCGCTGGGATTATGATGCTACGCATTCCCCAGTATTCCATCAAGTAGAAGGCTTGATTATTGATGAACATATTACATTTGCTGATTTGAAAGGAACTATCGAAACATTCCTACGTCATATGTTTGGCGATGACACAAAGGTACGTTTCCGTACAAGCTTCTTCCCATTCACAGAACCATCTGCAGAGGTTGATATTTCCTGTGTAATGTGCGGTGGTGAAGGCTGTCGTGTATGCTCTCATACAGGCTGGCTTGAAATCCTTGGCTGCGGTATGGTACATCCTCGTGTACTTGAACTCAATGGCTATGATCCTAATAAGGTGAAAGGTTTTGCCTTTGGTATGGGCGTAGAACGTATTGCTATGTTGTTATATGGTATTGGCGATTTACGTCTATTCTTTGAAGATGATATCCGTTTCTTGGAACAATTTTAGGAGGTAGAAATGAAAGCAAGCTTACAATGGATGAATGAATACGTACCTCTTGATCTAAATCGTCCTGCCCAAGAATTAGCGGATGAATTAACACAAGCAGGTATTCCTGTAGAAGAAGTACTTTCTATGGATCCAGGTTTGAAAAAAATCTATACTGGTAAAATCGTAGAAATTACAAAACACCCAGATGCAGATAAATTACAAGTATGCCAAGTACAATGCTTATCTGAAGATGGGGAAGAAATTACTAAGCAAATCGTTACCGCTGCTACGAATGTGGCAGTAGGTCAAATTGTACCAGTTGCGTATCATAAATCTCGTTTGGCAGATGGTACAGAAATCAAAAAAGGTAAATTGCGTGGTGTTGTATCAGAAGGCATGTTCTGCTCTGTTGCTGAATTCGGTATTTCCAGTGATTTGGTAAGACCAGAAGAAGCACAAGGTATTTATATTTTCCCTGAAGGCACACCAATCGGTTTAGATATTAAAGAAGCACTCATGCTTAACGATACTGTGTATGAATTTGAATTAACAGCTAATCGTGCAGACTGTTTCTCTATGGTAGGTTTGTCCCGTGAATTCGGCATCATGACAAATCAAAAGGCTTTATTCCCAGTTATTATGGTGAATGAAAATGGTGAGTCCATCGAAGGTAAAGCATCTGTAGCTATCGAAGCACATAATCTTTGCACGCGATTTACATCCCGTCTTGTTACGAATGTTACCATCGAACCATCTCCATTGTGGATGCAAAATCGTTTGCGTAATAGCGGCATTCGCCCTACCAATAACGTAGTAGACGTAACAAACTACGTTATGCTTGAATTAGGTCAACCAATGCATGCTTACGATTATGATTGTGTAGCTGACCATACCCTTATTGCACGGTGTGCAAAAGCTGGTGAAACACTTACTACACTAGACGGTAATGAACGTGAACTCAATGAGTCCATGCTTATCATTGCAGATACAAAGGGCCCAATTGGCGTAGCTGGCGTTATGGGCGGTCTTACTAGTGAAGTAACAGATAAGACTACGAACGTCTTGTTCGAAGCTGCTGTATTTAATGGTCCATCTATTCGTCGTACCTCTAAAGCATTAGGTATGCGCTCTGAAGCATCTGGTCGTTTTGAACGCGGTGTAAACCATAAATATACAGCATATGCTATCGACCGTGCTGCACAATTGTTACAACAAATTTGTCCTTCCTGTAAGGTGAGTGTTGGCGTTATTGATGTATATCCAGAACCAGTAGAACAACGCACTGTAACTTTCACAGCAGAACAAATCAATGACTATCTTGGCACTTCTATTGAAAAAGATAGAATGATTGATATTTTAACGAAGCTTGAATTTGGCATTACTGAATCTGGTGATACCATCGAAGCACTCGTTCCAACATGGCGCGATGATGTCACTGTTATGCCTGATATTGCTGAAGAGGTTGCTCGTATCGTAAGCTATGATAATATTGCGCCTACAATTCCTGTAGCGATACTATCCTCTGGCGGTATGACACCTAAAAAAGCGTTAACTAAAGATGTAACACATTACTTAGCACATGCAGGATTAAGCCAAATCATTACATTTAGTTTCATGCACAAAGATGGCCTTACGAATATGATGTTACCAGAAGGTGACAGTCGTTATACGGCTATTCCAATCCTAAACCCTATTTCCGAAGAGTTCCCATATATGAGAACTACGTTGGTGCCAGCTGTTATTGAAGCTGCTAAACGCAATATTGCTCAACAAAATAAGGATTTGTGGTTATTTGAAACCGCTAATGTGTATGAACCAAAGGCATTGCCATTAACAGGAGTACCGCATGAACGTCCTATGGCATGTGGTATTATGATGGGCAAGGTTACAGAGGCCGCATGGAATCAAGTGCAACGCGACACTGATTTTTACGATGTAAAAGGCGTAGTTGACGGCTTACTAGCTAAATTAGGATTGACTCAATTTGATATTCAACCATCTAGTGAAAGCTATTACCATCCAGGCATAAGTGCACATTACACAGTCAATGGTGTAACGATTGCTAACTATGGTGAATTACATCCACAAGTGGTAAAAAACTTCGATTTGTCTGGTAAAGTGTATATGTTTGAAATCGATTTGGAAGCTGTTTTATCCATTACAGTACCGCCATTTAGATATCAATCATTCAGTAAATTCCCAGGTACAAGTCGTGACTTGGCTATTGTAGCACCAGTATCTGTTACAAGTGGTGAAATTGTAGCCCTTATTAAGGAACATGGCGGAGAATACTTAGAATCCGTATCTATCTTCGACGTTTACGAAGGGGAACATATTGAAGCAGGCTATCGTAGCTTAGCTTATAACTTACAATTTAGATCCATGGAAGGCACATTAAATGATGAAGATATCGATGGTGCAATCCAAGCGATTATTGATGCATTAGCAACTAAAAATTGTAAATTACGATAAATCATCGTGAAAGGGTTTACCTTATGGTAAACCCTTTTATGTCTATCTATCCCCTGTTGTATAATAGAAGGTATAGGTAATGAGTCAGAAAGGATTTATTATGGAATTATTAGCACCAGCGGGTACGATGGAAAATTTTATGGCTGCCTTAGAATCGGGGGCGGATGCTATATATTTAGGGGGCAAGTTCTTTAACGCACGGGCTCATGCAGCCAATTTTGGTATTGATGAATTGAGTGAGGCTGTACGATTAGCACATATTTTAGATGTGTCTGTGTATGTAACCGTTAATATTTTGATTGGCGATACGGAACTGAAGGACCTTGAACAGTATATTAAGGATTTAGATTCCATTGGTGTAGATGCCATCATCGTGCAGGATTTAGCTGTTGCAGAAATTGCAAAACGTGTTGCACCGAACATACATCTTCATGGGAGCACACAAATGACGGCTGCTACACTCGATGCGGTTCGGTTTTATGAAAGTCTAGGATTTACACGCGTTGTTTTGGCTCGTGAATTAAGTCTTAAGGAAATTCAACATATATGTAGACATTGTAAGGCAGAAATTGAAGTATTTGTACATGGTGCATTATGTGTATGCTACTCCGGTCAATGTTTGATGAGTTCTTTCATCGGTGGACGCAGTGGCAATCGAGGTGCTTGTGCACAACCTTGTCGCTTACCTTATGAATTATTGGATTCTAAGGGTGAAAGTGTATTACCTAAACATGAAGCCTATTTGCTAAGTCCAAAGGATCTCAATTATAGTGAGCATATGAACGAACTCGTAGCGGCTGGTGTTACATCCTTTAAGGTAGAAGGGCGTATGAAAAAGGTATCCTATGTTCGTCAAGTGATAGGTACTTATAGAGAAATATTGGATGACGCATCGATTCACGAAAACCAACGTAACGCATTAGCCTCTGGATTTAATCGTGGATTTTCCACAGCCTATTTAGAAGATACGGTGGGACGACAAATGATGACCGTAGTAGCACCAAATCACCAGGGGAAGCCAATCGGCGAATCGTATACGAAAAAAGGAGAAGTTTACTTATCCCTAACAGAACCGATTGAACAAGGTTCTTTAGTTAAAATATTACAATCAAATGGCAGTGTTATCTATTATACGGTAGATGACGAATGGACACGTGTATCCGATACGCTATATAAAGGTCGCCCTGCAGAGGGATTAGCCATAGGTCAGTTGTATTTGGCATCGACTCCGAAGAATACAAAGTCTCGAGGATTACAAGAATTTACTCGTAAATATGATATGTCTGTATATTTAGGTGTGGGTTCTAATGGGGAAACGAATTATACAGAACTAACGGCTATTTTAGACTCTGGATTTAGTGTAACGGTTACTAACGAGTATGTACCAGCTATTGCAAACAAAGTACCTACATCGTTAGAAAAGGTATCTGAACAGTTAGGGCGTTTAGGAAACACATTATTTAGACTTTCCTATGTGGATATCCCCGATGGGCCGTATATGTGGCCTGCTAGTGTTCTTAATGCACTACGCCGAGATGCCGTAGCTGCTTTGGAAGAGGACTTAATTTCACATCACGTAGAATCATGGCATGCATTGCAGGTAACAGGTGATGTAGATTATGATTTCAAGGCACAATACAGGTTAACCTATGATAATTGTCCTATGATCTCTGCTCGTGTCGATGAAATAGAAGGTGTGAAAGCAGCAATTGCTGGTGGAGCACAGAAAATCGTTTTTGGTGGCGATAGACTCAGTCGCACACCATATGCACTATCTATATATGATGAGGTAGCCCGTTTATGTGCTACATCTGATGTGCTTTGTACCTTTGTAACACCACGAGTTGTGAAAGATGATGAAGTAGAAGCATATAAACATACGTTAGAGGCAATCGTACAGGCTAATCCAGATAGTATTTCTATCCACGTGCCACAAGCATTACTTTGGCTTCGTAAATTAGGATATACCGGTGCCATTGAGGCTGATACAGGTCTTAATATTTTTAATACCCCTACATTGCATTTCTGGGAACAGTTACACATGAGTTGTGTAAATCCATCGCAAGAGTTGACCTTAACACAAATTGCGGAACTAGCTAAACATAGTCATGTTCCTATTGAGACGATGGTGCATGGCTATACGGAAATGATGATTTCCGAATATTGTGCCATTGCAAGTTTTGTTGGAACCGGCAGTAAAATAAATTGTCCTATGCCATGTGTTAAGGAATCGTATTCGTTAAAAGATAGAAAAGGTGAAATATTCCCAATTCGTACGGATCCATACTGCCGTATGCATATCATGAATAGCCATGAAATGGATATGCGAGCCTATGTACCTATGTTGTTACAAAAAGGTATTTCCATATTACGCGTAGATGGTCGTCATATGAGGCCGAGTTATGTGAAAGATATTGTATCTCAATATGTTGGCATAGTAAAAGGGACGATGGAGGCACCAACTAAGAAAATAGATTCCCAAGGCGAATCTATTACACGGGGACATTATTTTAGAGGTATTTTATAGAACGAGGTAGTACATTGTTTAATGAAGATGTATTAGATTTTATAAAAATTAAAGAAGAGTTGGCTAGTCATTGTAGCTCTATTATTGCTAAAGAAATGGCGTTAGCATTGGAACCCATGACGAATCGAGAAAAGATTCAAGAGGCTTTAGATGAAACAGCAGAAGCGTTGCGCTCTTGGCAAACAGAAATTGAGCAACCGTTAGGCGGCACGCGGGATATACGCGAAGCTTGTAAAAAGAGTCGCAAGGATTTCGTGCTTTCACGAGAGGCCATATGGGATGTCTATATAACCATAGGCGCCTATAAGCGTATGGTGAAGTTCTTTAGAGCGAAATATATGGAATATCCATTATTGTCCTTATGGATGCAAGACATGCCGAATATGGATCGTGTAGAACAACGATTAAAACGGGTATTTGATGATAAAGGGGAATTGCTCGATACAGCATCTCCTAAATTAGCGAGCTTGCGGAATACGATTAGTAAGACTCGTGACCGTATTAAACACGATATTCAAGCTATATTGCATGACAAGGATAATCAGAAATATTTCCAAGAAACGATTATTACGCAACGTAACAATCGGTATGTAATTCCTGTTAAACAGGAATATCGCCAATATTTTGATGGTTTGATTCACGATCGCTCTGCAACAGGGCAAACATTATATATTGAACCAATGCGACTTGTAGAACTAAACAATGATTTGCAAGAAGCTTTGATAGGCGAAGAACAAGAGGTTCTACGTATTTATAAAGAACTGTCAACCCTTATAAAACAGCATAGTAATGATTTGATGGATGCCTGTGAAAAGGTATCTCATATTGAGTTTGTCTATGGGAAAGCAAAACTCGGTATGGCTCAAAAAGCGGTTCAGGCCACATTGAGCGAAGGGCGTGACGTTAATTTAATGCGTGCTCGCCATCCATTGATTCCTGCCAATACGGTAGTACCTACAGATATTCGCTTGGGTACGGACTATCGGATTTTATTGATTACGGGCTCCAATACGGGTGGTAAAACAGTGTCCTTAAAAACACTTGGTTTATTATCCCTTATGAACCAAAGCGGTTTATTTATCCCTGCTGACCACGGTTCTATATTGCCGATTTTTCACAATATTTTTGCAGATATTGGGGATGAACAAAGCATTGAAGCTAGCTTGTCTACATTCTCTGCACATATGACACAAGTAATTTTTATTATTAAACATTGTGGTCCTAATGATCTTGTATTACTCGATGAACTCGGTTCAGGTACGGATCCAGAAGAAGGTAGCGCTTTAGCCGTATCTATACTTGAATTCTTCCGTCAAAAGGGCACGCTCATGATGGTAAGTACTCACTATAATGAGTTAAAGAATTATGCGTATCATACGGCAGGTATCGAGAATGGTCACGTTGAATTTGATGAGCGTACCTTAAAGCCTACCTATCGATTACATATTGGCGTAGCTGGTAGTAGTCATGCATTGAGCATTGTGGCGCGTTTGGGGTTACCAAAGGACATCGTCAATCGCGCTCGTGATTACAAATCTAAGTTTGGTAGTAGTGAAATGGAAAATGTTTTATCCGATTTGAATGAACAATTGCGTAAATCATCGGAACGTGAACGAGCACTCAAAAAAGAATTAGATGAAACACGACGTATGCGCGGTCAATTGGAAAAAGAAAAGAAGCAGTTTAATGAAAAACGAAAACAGATGTTAGCGAAGGCACAGGCCGATGCGGAATCTATGAAACGCAGTCTCCGTGTAGAAGGGGAGGCTATCATTAAACAATTAAAAGCTCAATTCTCTGAAACGAATAAGGATAAGCGTCAATCTGCCATCAATGCAGCCCGTAAAGGTATATCTAATGTTCACGTACCAGATGCCCCTATAGATGATAATCGTAAAGCGTTGACTATAGACGGCGTTGCTACTGGTCAAGTTGTATATGTTACGTCATTGCGTTCACTTGGCACGGTTTTATCCATTAAAGGTAATCGCGTGACTGTAGATATCAATGGTTTATCTGCTACTGTGAAAGTAAGTGAATTACAATCTACTACGCGAGAAGAGTCCAATAAGATTCAACGTGATAATCTTAAGGCGCAACCTAAAATACGTAAGAGAGCAGGGGGCTCTGCCGTGCAACGTCAAAAAGAGGTACGTACAGAGATTAATATTCTCGGTCAAACCGTAGATGAAGCCGTAGTTTCTGTTGGTCGTTTTATAGATCAAGCCTTACTTGGTGGTGTTAATCAGGTACGAATCATTCATGGTAAGGGCACTGGTGCATTGCGTGAAGGCGTACATCAGTATTTACGAACATTGCCTCACGTAGCACATTTTGAAACTGCCGGCTATGATGAAGGCGGAGCAGGTGCTACAAACGTAGTGTTAAAATAATATACTATTTTTAAGATAGTGAAATAAAAGAAGCAGACTCATATGAGTATGCTTCTTTTTTGTAATAGAAAAGAGGCAAAACCATGTGGTTTTGCCTCTTAACATGTCGACCAGCTATCAGTTAGCGATCTTTCTTCTTATCTTTTTTAGACTTCGATTGACTTGGTTTGGAATCGGTAGATTCTACCTTGGATGATGAGTCATCATCTTTTGAGATTGCATCATTTTTATCCTTATCATCCTTTTTATCTTTGTCATCTTTTTTGTCTTTGTCGTCCTTTTTCGGAGCTTCTTTCACCGGATTATAATGTCCTTCACTAACAGCTGCTTGAGCGCTAGCTGGAACATTAAAGTCGGAAGCAGGGGTATTGGCTAATGCGGCCGACATAAATTGTCTCCACATTACAGCTGGCGTTGAACCACCAGTAATACCTAATGTTTCAGATCCGTAGTCATCACCAATCCAAACAGCAGCAACTAAGTCAGGTGTATATCCAACGAACCAAGCATCTTTTTCATCATCTGTTGTACCTGTTTTACCAGCTGCAGGCCTACCGATAGCAGCATTGCCACCAGTACCACCAGTGATAACAGATTCTAACATATCAGTGATGATAGCAGCATCTTTTTCTTCAACGACGCGCTTTTCTTGAATGGAATTTTCTTCCACCACTTGTCCGTTGCGGTCCACGATTTTTATGATTGCTGTAGGTTGAACCTTAACACCACCATTAGCCAGTACGCCATAAGCTTCTGCCATTTCTAATGGTGAAACACCATGAGTTAAACCACCAAGTGCTGTTGATAAGTTGTTATCTT
>CAJMLW010000010.1 GCA_905214495.1 uncultured bacterium
CTACTTTATGCATTGTATTCGTGCATATAACAATATAATCAGCACCAGCCTTTTCAAGAGATTGAGCCGCATCGGATAAAATTTCAGCGCTTCTATCCCAATCGCCATTTGCCTGGCACTTTTCTATTTCTTCAAAATCAACGCTATATAAAATACATTTTGCCGAATGTAAGCCGCCCAAAACTTGCTTAATAGTTTCATTCAAAACTTGGTAATACGTAATCGTACTTTCCCAGCTCATTCCCCCAATTAAGCCTATTGTTTTCATAATGTCACCCTCTAAGCTTAGAATAACCCAAAACAAAAAAATTATTCATTATGATTATTCCGCCACCCCTTGTTCTCTACCGATAATATCAGCGATTTCTTGGCACAAGGATTGTAATGCTTCTTGATCAGGACCTTCAGCCATTACACGGATGAGTGGTTCTGTACCGGATGCACGTACCAGAACGCGACCTTCAGCACCAAGTTCACCTTTAGCTGTTACGATAGCAGCTTTGATGATATCATTTTCTTCCCAACCAGTTTTTGTAGCGACACGTACATTGATGAGTACTTGTGGGTATTTTGTCATGATGCCAGCCAATTCAGAAAGTGGCTTGCCTTTTTCTTTTACAAGAGCTGCCACTTGAACAGCTGTTAACATGCCGTCACCTGTTGTATTGTGATCTAAGAAAATTACGTGACCAGATTGTTCACCACCAATGGAAAGGTCATGTTCACGCATATATTCCAACACATAGCGGTCACCAACAGCAGTAGCAAAAGTTTTCATGCCGAGTTCTTTAGCAGCTTTGTGAAAGCCAATATTGCTCATAACAGTACCAACTACAGTATTGTCTTTCAATTTGCCTTCTTCTTTTAATTTAAGAGCGCATAATAGCATGATTTGGTCACCATCGAGGACTTGACCTTTTTCATCTACTAACAAGCAGCGATCAGCATCACCATCATTAGCAATGCCTAAATCAGCATGATGTTGTTGAACAGCTACTTGCAAGCCTTCGATATGGGTAGAACCGCAATGATGATTGATGTTCAAACCATCTGGATTGACATTGATATTAATAACTTTTGCGCCAAGACCAGACAAGATTTCAGGACCTACGCTAGAAGCAGCGCCATTCGCGCCATCATAGACAATCGTTAAACCTTCGAGGGATGTATCGATTGTATGACGAACAAAGTGAGCATAGTGATGTGCAAGATTTGCATTATACTCTACAAAACCAATGCCAGCACCTGTAGGACGAGGTAATTCGTTATCTGCACTTTGACGTACATATACTTCTAATTGATCTTCTACTTCATCTGGTAGTTTAAAACCACTACCATCAAAGAATTTAATACCATTATCGGGGAATGGGTTATGAGATGCAGAAATAACAGCGCCCGCATCAAAACCTTGTTGTTTTACAAGATATGCTACAGCAGGTGTAGGAATAACGCCAGCCATAACTACATTCCCGCCTACAGAACAAATACCAGATGCTAATGCACATTCCAACATGGATCCAGAGATACGTGTATCTCTACCAATTAAAAATGTTGGATGTTCTTTTTCTTTACCAAAATGTGTTGCTGCTGCACGCCCCAAATGGTATGCCAATTCAGGTGTTAAAAATTCATTAACAACGCCACGTACACCATCAGTACCAAATAATCGAGCCATATTTTCCTCCGTCTACAAACGAATGTATTTCAATCTATGTTGTGTGTATTATATCACACGAGTTTGTACTATTTATAAAATCCAGGTTGAACTTTCACCATAACACGTAAATGTATAAGTCTATTTGTGAAAATATCATGTATTAGGTCTTGCATACATGCTCATGCACACAATCGCTGTTTCTGCACCATCTAGAGCAGCACTCATGATACCACCTGCATAACCAGCACCTTCCCCCATCGGATAGAAGCCGCCCACTGTAGTGGATACGCGATTATCGTCACGGCCCATACGAAGCGGTGAAGATGTTCGTGTTTCAACACCAGTCATACAGATTTCGGGGTTATCAAATCCTTTGATACGGCGTCCCCAATACGGTAAGGCCCGTTCTAAAACAGACGATACATAATCAGGCAAACACTGATGCAAATCGCAATCTACGATACGAGGTTCATAACTATGTATACTGCTTTCAACAGACGGCGCATCAGCCTGCCCTAAGAAAGAACCTACCGTTTGAGCCGGTGCATTAAAGTTTGACCCACCCAGTTCATAAGCCTTGCGTTCCCAGTCTCGTTGAAAGGCTACGCCATCTAGTGGATGTGTACCAAAATCATCAGGACCTACATTCACGACGATAGCACTATTTGCAACGCCGCTGTCACGAGCATATAAACTCATTCCATTAGTTACAACACCACCAGGCTCGGATGCTGAGGCTACCACTTGTCCACCAGGGCACATACAGAAACTATAGGCCGTACGACCAGATTCCTTATCATGATATACCAAGGAATACTCGGCGGCACCTAAACCTAGGCTCTTTGGATCCACACCGTATTGAGATTGATCGATGACATCTTGAGGATGTTCAATGCGAACACCGATAGCAAATGGTTTAGCCACCATATCGACACCGCGTTTAAATAACATTTCATACGTATCTCGCGCGCTATGACCTACACCAGATAAAACTAAAGTCGTATCAATACGTTCCGCACCATTCACCTCGATACCGACCACACGGTCCTGGTCAACGAATACATCGGTTACCTTAGCTCCAAAGCGGACTTCGCCGCCCCATTCGATAATGCGCTCACGCATGGCTTTTACCATATGACGCAATTTATCTGTTCCTACGTGAGGTTTATGCTTATATAGGATTTCTTCTGGTGCCCCGAATTCTACAAAGTATTTTGAAATTTCATGCAACCGCGGGTGTGTGACGCGAGTAGTCAATTTCCCATCAGAGAATGTACCGGCTCCGCCCTCACCAAATTGAACATTTGATTCCGGTTTAAAGGATCCCGTTTTCCAGAATGTTTCCACATCCTTGGCACGGGTATCTACATCCTGCCCCCGCTCTAATACGATAGGGCGATAGCCTTCACGAGCTAAGTAAAAGGCCGCCATCATACCTGCAGGGCCAAAGCCCATCACAACAGGCCTATGCGCTAGAGGTTTGTCACCAATTACAATTGGATCTGGATCCTCAGGTGTAAATAAGGTAACATCCTTTTGCTTGCCTAATTTCTTAATGATTCTTTCTTCATGTTGAGCCTCTACAAAAAGGGTGTACACAAATACAATATTGGGTTTCTTACGAGCATCGACGGCACGTCTCACCACATGGATTTTCTGTATATGCCCCTTTAGTTGAGGGTATTTCTTTTCTACTATTTCCTCAATCGTAGCCTTTACGGTAACAGCTACGCGAAGATTTATTATTCTTATCATATCTATGCTTTTCTTTGTATATCCACTATTACACGAACTGTAGTCACCTTACTAGTAAGGCCATCTGGAATTACTATATTATAGGTACCATCAATAGGTGTCGTAGCATTACTTATATCAATAGATTCCGTCTTAAGATCCGAAATAGAATCCACCATTTCTTCACGGCCTGTAATTGTTACTTGTACAGGCTTAATCGTAATACCTTTGACTTCATAACCATCAGCTACTTGACCTACGGTTGTTGCCGAAATAGGTACTGCTTTATCTTTTCTAAGTAAATTTAATTCATACTGTGCTTGACCTTGCGTTGGGCTAATATTTACATCGAGCACATTGCCCGCATTATCCCAAGCTTCTAAATCAGCAACAGCACTAAAGTTTTTAGTTTGTCCTGCCACATTAACCTTCATCACAACTCGTGTAGCAGCCATTACTTGTTGTTTGCGACCGGATACGGTGACTTCTTTTGGAATGACTGTTACCGATTTTAATGCTACATTATCCGGAATTTGTCCGATTGGTACAATTTCAACAGGTAATTTCTTAGATGCATATTCATCAACATTAATCGTTACCGTATCAGGTTTAATCTCAACTATGTTCATCCCCGACGGTGGATTGAAATGGATAGTCACATTATTTTGACCTGTTGAAACCCCTGACGCATCTATATAAGCCTTAAGGTTATCAGACTTTAAGTTAATAATCGTATCGCGAGGCCCACTAAGCGTAACGCGTACATATTGAGGTGCATCCTCTATGATGTAATTAGCTGCCAAATTTTGCACCTGTACAGGCACCGTATAGGAAACCTCCATCACAGGATTTTGGTCGCGCATAATAAAAAACCACATGACGATGGCTGCCAACAATGAAAGTATTTTTGCAGGCCAGTTGCGTTTCAAATGAATCATCATTTCTTGCCACCCCATTTCCACATACTCGTAATATTTTGACGAGGTCTTTCCATAAATGTACGAAGAGCCTCTTTAATTTGGTCTTCTGGCAAGTGACGATAAATATGTCCGCCATAGGTATAAGAAATGACACCCGTTTCTTCGCTAACAACAACGACAACTGCATCTGTTTGTTCAGATAAGCCGATAGCCGCGCGATGACGTGTACCAAGTTCGGTACTCAATGTACGGTCCTCGGTAAGCGGCAATAGACAACCTGCAGCCTGAATGCGGCCATTGCGGATAATCATAGCCCCATCATGAAGAGGTGTACTAGGAACGAAAATATTTTTAATCAATTCTCGACTGAGTACGGCGTCTACAATGATACCTGTATCAATAAAGTCATTTAAACCTACTTCACGTTCAAATACGATAAGGGCCCCTGTATGTTCACGGGACATAACGCGAGCTGCCGCCATCACTTCATTGATAGCCATGTCCATTTCTTCTTCGTTTACATTCTGTGCCTTACTAAAAATACGGCCACGCCCAAGTTGCTCTAGGGCACGACGTAGTTCCGGTTGAAACACAACAGGTAACGCAAAGAGGATAACGGTCATCCCTTGTTGGAGAATCCAGTTAATAACATACAGATTCATTACATGGCTTAAAACATTCAAAATAGCCAAAAATAATAACCCTTTCAACAAGGCTACAGCGCGTGTATCCTTTAAGAGTTTATACATATAATAAATACCGATAGCAACCGTCAAGATATCAATGAGATCAAGGATTCTAAAGGTATGTATGAGGGCTTCAAAATGCATATTCGCAACTCCTTATACAAAATAATAAGGTACAGCCATTATCTTAGCTGTACCTTATATTTTATCGCATTTTATGAGCACTGTAAATTTAAAACAGGGTTATACATTTTGCGTTTTAATCCACACATCCATGCATCCACCGCAGACCATACCTTCTTTTACGGCTACATCATCATTTAACTTTACTTCAATACGTCGATGCTGCTCCTTCTTCTTCATGGAATCAATAGCACTGAGGCGTATTTCATTTTCTGCACGACCACCACCGATAGTGCCAAAGATGGACCCATTAGGGAATACAACCATCGAGGTACCTGCTTTACGAGGCGTAGAACCAGCCGTATGAAGAATTGTTGCCACTGCTAGTGTTTCACCTGTGCGTTGACTCAAATATTCTACAAACTCACGATTCATGACTTACAACTCTCTTTCTACGTAAAAACTGACCTTGTTTACCTCGTACAACAGCAAGGTACTCACTGACGATAGATAAGGCAATCTCCTCTGGTGTTTGAGCACCTAAATCTAGACCAATAGGAGCATAGATCATATCGAGTTCCTCTTGTGTCCAACCTTTGGCTTTCAAATTTTCTAATGCATAATGAATACGTTGTTGACTACCCATAACGCCCATATAAGTGGGCAATTGTTCTCTCAATTGTTCAAGGCATGTATTATCGAATTCATGGGCTCTCGTAACGATAATAAAGCCATTATACTCATCAAGAGGTAACTTGTCTCTAAAATCATTCAAAGGCAAACATTTTCTTGTTACACGTTCATCAAAGAATTCAGGCACCACATATTCAGGTCGATCATCGACGACCGTAGCACGACATCCGATAAATAATAATAAGTCTGTAATTGCCCGACTCACATGACCTGCCCCAAGTACAAGTACAGATGGATCCTTTTCAACAGGTTCGACAAAGCATTCAGTACTACCAAATACACATAAAGCATTCGGCTTAACTCTATTTAGTGTAAAACCTTCTATAGCGTCACCATATAATATATCCCCATCCTGAGTATAGATAGTTCTATCCCCTTGGCGAGGCCCCGATAAAATCGTCACCAAAAATGTTGACTCCGTCACCTGTAATCGGTCTTTCATAATATCATAAATGCTTTCCATCTTTATTCCTTTCATAGTCCCATGCTGTAACAGCCTCTAAAACACCGCCACCAACAGCGAGGGATTTGTCAGAAATACTATAACAATGCGATTCCTCACAACGAGCATCCACATCAGCTAATTTAAAATGGTCAGAAACGATGAGCCCCGTTTTTAAAATGCCCCGTAATGTACCGGTAATCTTAGCTCGCACCGGTTCTTCATCGACATAACCAATCACTTCATTAGCTTGCACCTCATCGCCAATATGGCGTTTAGCTGTAAATAAACCTGCCTTTGGTGAATGAATCACGCGTTCATGTGTATAGCCACCCACATTGCCAGGAATACCCGTATTAGGTTCTGCTTCACCATCATAGATACAGCGTCCCAAATTATGACCACGCATAGTTTCGATGACTACATTCACATCGCGGCCAGCAGTAAATCCAGGACCTACACCAATAACAAAGGGTGCATCCAGCCTTGTAGTCCCCAAGTTCTTTTTAGCCAAAATGGCATCGACCACAACATCTGGATGCAATTGTTCTAATAGCTCTTCATAAGACGATGTAACAACAGGAATCACCCCTTGTGCTAAAGTATCCTGAATTTCATCGATACACACATGACGGGCGACTAACCTTTCAAGAATCATTTCACCGCAATGAACCGCATTGCCATAACTAACCTCTCTGCGAATCATAGTAGGTATAGCAATTTCATTAACTACTACAGGGTACCCTGCACGTCTCAATCTATAAATTACACCGGAAGCGATATCGCCGCCTCCACGCACAAGTATTAAAGGCTTCATACACCCTCACTTTCACGATGTTGTAAATCGTTATAATCCTCTGGCGTATCTATATCAAATCCCCATTCAGGAATAATACTTACATATTCTACAAAATTATGCCCCACACCACGAATGATCGTTCGTCCACCTTGGTCACCCTCAATGTGTTGCAAGTCCTCAAACCAATGGGCACCAAACAAAACTGGATTGCCAGGGTGTTGAGTTGTTCCATATTTAGGTACTACGATGGTTCTATTTGTTTCATCCCTATGCTGTTGAAAGCTAGTAATGAGTTGTTCAACAACCATTGGTTCTAATAGCGGCTGATCAGATACAGAGCAAATAACTCCATCTAACGTATGCGCACCAAATCGATTCACCAAGTATTGCACGCCTAATGCGATGGATGTGCCTTGACCTAAATCAGAACATTCGTTATGAGTGATAGAAAGTCCATAACTGCTGGCAATATGATCGATATCATTGTTCCCACCTGTAACGGCAACCAGAGGATAGGTTTCTAAACTCCAAGAAGGATTAGTTCGTTTCCATCCAATTTGTAATGCATGACATACCGCATCAAGAATCGTCTTTCCTCGCCATGGAAGTAGTTGTTTATTATTCCCCATTCGTCTCGACTGACCTGCTGCTAACAGGACAATGCCAATGCAGGGTGTTTCTCGTGAAATGGCGCCCCCAAAGGGAGCGCTTTCACATGTCTTATATTCCATTTTGTTACCTAGCGACATTGAATAATACGACGAATTTCACAGCTAGCCTTATACCCATCAGCCAACACAATGTCCGTGATATCACTATCTACCACATGACTTATGAAATCATCAATGATACGATGTTGTACCGTGTCATAACCCGTGCAGAACAAGATTTTCTTACCCTTACTATATTGGAATAGCCCTTGTTTATGAATCACGATTTGAGCAAGCATATGAGGTGTTACAATGGCCCCTTCTTCGCGATGTACAATGGATTGAACTAATTCTAAATTATGCACATGATCTTCATCAAGGGAGGCCCCCAACATTTGAAGGTTCACTACCCCTATAGTCGTCTTTGTTTGACTTGGAATAACAGGTTCCGTATGTTTCGGAGCCTTAAGCCATTTTTCTTTAGCTCCATCTGCTTCAACAACGATTTGCCAGTTTGGATGTAACGCACTAAGGCCATCTATGCTTTCACAATCTACGGCATCAACCTTAGTTCGTGTAATACCGTTAAACCAGGCGCCACAATAACCTTGTTGAATACGTTTTGTACAATATTCATCAACATCGTTGATATCCTTCGTATAAATAGGTTCATATTGAGCCACTTGTGATTCATACAAATGTGTCGTAGTCGTCACTACGATAGGTCGTCCTTGCAACCGACCATACTCGACTAGCTTAGATAAGACCGTTGTTTTACCGCCAGCCCCAACCAATGCGACAATGCCAGGTTGGATAAGACGATTCCAGTACTGCGTTTGTGATGTCATAGCACGAGGCCCCCTTTAGGAATGTAGAAATGGTTATACTTTATATTTCTCGTCCATTCCCATAAATACCTTCTCTGGTGTCATAGGTAATGTACGAATATCCGCACCAACTGCATTTTTTACAGCATGTTGTATTGCGGGACAAGCTGTATTAATAACAATTTCACCGATGGATTTAACACCATATGCACCACTTTCCTCATATGATTCGACAAAGGCTGTATGTAATTCACCAATATCTTGACGTGTAGGAATCTTATAGGTCATGAAATTATTGGTTTCTAAACGACCATTACTAGAGTATCTGACATCTTCATACAAAGCCATACCAATGGCTTGTACTGCGCCGCCTTCAACCTGTACACGCGCTAATTTAGGATTCACAACGGTACCACAGTCTACACAGTTATACATGTGTAAAGGTATAATTTGCCCCGTTTGTTTATCTACCTTAACTTCAGCAATAGACGCCATAAATGGTGGTGGAGAGGTGTGACTCCCCCACGTTGCAAAACCCGTTAGTTGTTCGGATGTAGTTCCGACTAATAGCTTAGGCGCTAATTCTTGAACGGACATTTTCTTTGTACCGTCCTTAGTCGTACCTACTAAGCCATCAAAATCAATATCTTCTGGTTTAACATCCATAAATTGGGCTAGTTTATTGATTATCTTTTCTCGCAATTCTTCAGCCGCCATCTTCGCTGCGGTCCCCGTTACATATGTCGTGCTCGATGCATATGAACCTGGGTCAAATGGTACAATATCCGTATCAGATTCGACAACCGTCATAGATTCCATCGGACAACCAAGAGCTTCACAAGCCATTTGTGTAAGAATCGTATTAGCTCCCATCCCCATATCAGATGAGCCTGTATATAATGTGTAATTACCATCATCGCCAAGGCGAATTTCTACGGATGCTACATCGATATTAGCAACACCGGACCCTTGCAAAGCAAGAGCCATACCTAAACCGCCGCGATAACGCTCATCAATATCCCAGCTATGAGGACGTTCATCCCAACGGGCCATTTCCTTAACCTTATTTACAGTTTCTTGGAATAGGCCAGAATCCATGATTTCATCAGGATCATACACTAAGCTACGTTCACCAGCAGCAATCAAATTCTTTTGACGAAGTTCCGCTGGGTCGATTCCCATTTCGTCCGCCAAACGGTTTACTGCACATTCTAAAGGCCACAAAGCCTCTGTAGCGCCATAACCACGGAAGGCTCCGCCCGGCGTATGGTTCATGTAAACCCCTTCTGTGCCATAGTGTACTGCTTTTGCCTTGTTATACAATGGCACGGACTTATGTTCCCCCGCTGTAGTCGTAGTAAAGCAGTGTGTTGCATGAGCACCTGCATCGGTAATGGAGTCCATATCGATAACTTGGATAATACCATCCTTGGTAGCCCCTACGCGGATATACCATTCACGGGCATGACGTGTAGTTGAGCAAGTTTGCGCTTCTGTTCTATCGTATAGTAAATAGCATGGCTTTTGTAATTTCCATGTTACAAATGCTGTCATCAATTCAGTACAAGCTGTTTGCTTCGATCCAAAACCACCACCGATACGAGGTTTAATAACGCGAATCTTAGATGCAGGAATTCCTAATGCCCGTGCAATATGACGGCGCACATGGAACACGATTTGCGTGGAGCTGACGATAACAATACGCCCTAAATGATCGATATAGCCAAAGCTTTGGAATGGTTCCATTGCAGATTGACGCGTAGCTTGGTCAAAATACGTACCTTCTACTACGTAATCGCATTTAGCGAGTTCCCCTTCAATATCACCAACACGCTTATGGTAGGATACACAAATATTGCGTTTATAATCTTGTCCTACTGGAATGTGATTGAGAATATCGTCTTCTGGATGAACTACTGTTTCATGGTCCATAGCCGTACGTAAATCAAGTACCGGTTTTTGCACCTCGTATTCAACCTTAATAAGAGGCATCGCCTTCAATGCGGTAGCTTCATCTTTAGCCACGATGAGGGCCACTTCATCACCTACATAGCGGACTACAGGATCGAGAATCAACGCATCATAAGCAGATGGCTCTGGATAGGTTTGACCTGCTAAAGTAAACCGCGTATTCGGTACATCTTCATAGGTAAAAATAGCCTCTACACCAGGGATTAATTTCGCTTTAGATGTATCGATAGATTTAATTCGCGCCTGTGCATGGGGACTACGCAACACCTTAATAATAAGTGCATCTTTTGGCACAAAATCCCCTGTATAAGAAGGTTTACCACTAAGTATGCCCTTGGCATCGACTTTATCATAAGACTTACCAATGTGCTTCATTATAAACCTCCTTGTAGATACTTACGAACACCGCGGAGCTGCGACTCATAGCCGGTACAGCGGCAGAGATTGCCAATCAAGTATTCTCGGATTTCATCATCACTAGCATTAGGATTTCTACGCTTCAATGCGATAGCGCTCATCATCATACCAGTAGTACAGAAACCACATTGGTCAGCCCCTTCAGAAGCAAGACAATCTGCTAATAATGAGGCATCCTCTTCAAGACCTTCGAGGGTTGTGATGGAATGGCCTGGCGCACGGAATGTAGGATATGCGCAGGATAGTGTGATTTCATCATCTACCCAAACAGTGCATAAACCACAGTTTGTCGTATCGCAGCCACAGCGTACGCTATAATAACCTAAGTTACGCAACGTAGTTAATAACATTTCGTCTGCTGGCACATTAACGGTTACGTTCTTATTATTAATCTTCAATACTAGTTCCATTATTGTGCCACCTCCTTAACTAACCGGCGAACCACGGCTTTAGCCATCTCAATTCGATACTCCTTCGATGCATGAGAATTTTTTTGATACACTAATTCCTCTGATGCAATCTGTGCTGCCTCATCTAATACATCTAAGCCTTTTTCTGAAAGCAAAGCACTGGCTTTCTCAGCTAATTGTGGCGCACCTGGACGAGTCCCAATATAAACTTCATAGGCTGTACCATCACGGCGAATAGAGCCCGTCAAATACGGAAAATCGCCACGAGAAATGCGCAATGCCTCAATCGCAACAGGCACTTCGCATTTAGGGATGCGAATTTCAACTAAAATATCACGTTCCCGATAATTCATATAATCCTTCATAGACATACGACCACCTTTATAGGTTACGATGTCTGCATGAACAGCTAACAAGGCGGGAATAATATCAGAGAAACCAAACTTACTAGCCACAGAACCACCCATAGTAGCCATATTTCTAAATTGAACTCCTAAAATTTCCTTAACGCCACGCACTACGGCGCCACCACAAAATTGTTGTAATGGTTCAAACCGTTCTACATCACCTTGTGTTGCCATAGCACCAATAACAAATTCGTTATCTTCTTCACGAACATATCGTAAATCTAATCCTGCCATATCTATTACTGCAGGCCATGTGCGGCGACCTAAACGCAGCCAACACCCACCAGCAAGCATCGGTGCCATCTTATTTTTTACGGCCATTTCATAGGCCTCTTCCACCGTCTTCGGTTGTAATACTTTCAAAAAGGCTAACATAATCTATCCTCACAATGGTATACTAAAAACAATCATTATCTTAAGCCATTTACTATTAGCAAAGTTGCCATAAAACCTTTTATTTTTGCTTATATATATAATTGTAACAACTATTACTCCGTAAATCTATGACAAACAATATAAAATTACAAGAAGTTTGCAAACAATTACATATACCGGTAGTAGGTACCACATCGTGGCCACTTCCTCGAGAAGCGCGCGAAATCTTACGGGAATCCAATCCATGTCCCTTTACAGCCGCTGACCTAGAGGAACGATTGATTGGTACATCTGAGTTTATGCCACGCAGCGCCATCGTCTGTCTATTTCCCTATCATGTACCACATGAAAATCCTACGAATCTATCCCGTTACACGTGGGCCACTGATTACCATCTAGTTGTGACGGACTATTTACAACGACTCGTAGATGAACTAAAAACGACTGCCCCAGATGCATCATTCTCTATCCATTGCGATACAAGTCCCTTGGCTGATCGATATATTGCGTATTTAGCAGGCCTTGGGTTCTATGGAAAAAATAAATGCTTTATCAATCCAACTTGGGGTTCTTATATCGTCATCGGTACTGTGCTCACCACATTAGAATTCGAGTCCAATACGCCTATGACCGATACGTGTATGGGCTGTAATCAGTGCATTACAGCCTGTTTAGGTCAATGTCTAGATGGCAATGAATTTAATTACGCCACCTGTAAAAGCTATTTAACACAAAAAAAAGGCGATCTCACCAATGACGAACAAGCCATCATCAGGAAATCACCCTTGCTATTCGGTTGTGATGTATGCCAAGAGGTATGCCCCCATAATAAAGACTTGCCTACAACACCCATTATTGAATTTCAATCCATCGAACCTTATGTGGATGTCGATGAATTAGAGTCCATGACAAATAAGGAATTCAAAGCCAAATATGGCCATCGAGCCTTCTCATGGCGCGGCAAAAAAATATTGATACGCAATCAGGAATATATCACCAAATCTTAATACCCCCTACTATATTTTATAGTAATTAAGTTTATCCAAGGACTCACTCAATGCCGGTACATATTCTTCTATAAACATGTCCACCTCTGGCATATTAAGAGCTTTCAATTTAGCCAAAATCGTATCGTGAGCCTCCTTAAATTCATCATTGCCCGCATGTAACTCATTGACGCATTTCATATAAGCGGACAAGGTATCGGCAGCTTTCACAATCGGCCATTCAGGCAATGTTTCCGCATCTACAATATACGGTTTATAAACGGATTGCAATCGTTTCGGCAATGTACATAGCATTTTTTCTTGCGCTAACGTTTCCACCTCGCCATACAAGGAACGAAGCTTAGGATCAAAGTATTTAATAGGCGTCGGCATGTCCCCTGTAAAAATTTCACTTACCTCATGGTACATGGCAACGACGGCTACCTTGTTAATATCTAAATTTCCGCCGAAATATTCATTTTTAAGAGCCGCTAAATTATGAGCTACCATAGCCACCTCAAAGCTATGCTCTTGAATATTTTCAGTTTCCGTATTGCGCATTAGGCTCCAACGGTTAATAAAGCGCATCCGTTTTAAAAAAGCAAAAAATGAACTCATACATATCCCCCTTACAATGAAGGTCCCACCAGAAGGTAGGACCTTTTATAGTTTGTATAACCAAATAGTTATGTTATTAAATGACGCCGCGTAATTTAAAACCATAGTCTAGGAACTGAACAGCCTCATTCCAACGATTGTCATCATTGAGCATCACCACAATCATAGTGTGCCCATTTCGCGTAGCCGATGCGATTAAACACTCACCAGCCGCATTTGTAAAACCGGTCTTTAAACCATTAGCACCAGGATATTTATTGCGGATAAAATGGTTTGTAGTGCGAATCGTTTCAGGCACACGGTTTTGATATGGCACCTTATAGTAATCATTAGCCACCTTGTCGCGGAACATTTGATATTTCATACCATAAGCTGCAATCAAAGCCAAATCTCGTGCCGTCGAATGATGACCCATTTGGGTCAATCCATGAGGATTGAGGAATACGCTGTTTTTGGCCCCCGCCTTAGCAGCTATGCGATTCATATCCTTCGCAAAATTTTCTACAGACCCACTTACGTTCTCTGCCACCACTACGGCCGCATCATTACCAGATGCTACCATCATACCTTCAAGAACACCTTCCAAGGTGATTTGGTCACCTACTTGTACGCCAAGATTAGATTCTTCCATGCTCGTCGCATAGGGACTAATCGTTGCTAACTCATCTAATTGTGTTCCTTTTAACTCAAGTGCTGTTAATAAGGTTACCATTTTCGTAGTACTTGCCGGATGCATCCATTTATCGGGATTCTTGGCGAATAAAATCTCCTTATTATCTGCATCAATGAGTACTACTGCTTCACCAATGGTGTCTGGAGGCATAGGTACAGCACCATGAGCAACAGTACCTAAGAGCATGGCACCTATGAAAGCTAACGCCAATATAAAACGTTGCCATACTAAGTGCCTATGCATTATTAAATCTCTCATATCAATCTCTTTCTACATATTATTAACTTGTAAATTCATGATTTATCAGATTTCTTAATTCGTGGTAGTTACTTTTTTCTTAGTTTCTTTAATTTCATCTGTAGAAGTATCTGCGTGTTGTATATATACAACACGTTGTGGATATGGAATATCTATACCATGCTTATCAAAAGCATCTTTTACATCGGACATAATACTATATCGAACCTCAAGAAACTGACTAGTTTTAACCTCTGCAAACGCAGAAATACGCACAGAGTTATCACCAAATTCAGAAATACCAATCTCCATATATTTAGCATTTAGAATACGTTTATCCTTGGCAAAAACATCCTTTAAAATTCTGATTGCTTCATGATGATCATTGTTATAGCCAATATCAAAAACAAACGGAATCATTCGTTCAGTCATATAGGAATAATTCGTTACTGATTGAGATGTAAGAATCGAGTTTGGTATATACACTCGTTTTTGATCTCTTGTAGTAACAATAGTATTCATAAACTGTATAGATGTAACACTACCTGTAATGTCCCCAACCTCAATATAGTGTCCAGCGCGAAATGGTTTAAATATTAAAATCAATAATCCAGATGCCAAGTTTGACATATTATTTTGTAATGCCAAGCCAATACCTAAACCAAAAGCACCGAAAGCTGCTACAAAGGATGTTGTAGGAATACCAACTTGATTAAGACAGATTAATAATAAACCTACAAGCAATACATAATTAATAATTTGAGATACAAAGCCCATTGCAGCAGTATCATAGTTGGCCCGTGTCATAACACGAACAGCAAGAGTTTTAATCCACCGAATAATATAGCGGCCTACAAAAAATATAATAAGAGCAAGCAAAATATTGCCGGCTTGGCTAAAAAACCATTCTCTTAATTTTAACAATACATTGGCATCTTTAAATAACATCCCTGATGCGGTTGCTAAGAATTCGTACATGTATACCCCCACAATGCTTAAGGTGACTTACTCAAATCTATGGTAAACATATGATATAATTTCACATGTAAAGTAAATATTATGTATTATAAACAACTTATATGAAGATAATAAAATATTACCTTTTATTATAGCTTTATATTCTATATCTAACAATGATAAACTAGGGAGTCCTATATGTCTAATAATCCATACACAGCGCCAGATGAATTAATAACAGGCGGTCATGTTACTAAAGAATGCAACTCTGTAACCGTACTCTTTGACGACATTCATTATTCCTTGAGCAGCGGTCAACTAAATGGAGGCTTTCACCATACATTAGGTGTACGCAATCAACAATTAACCTACCATATTGAAACAGAAAAGGATTTACCAGGTGGCTCTGTAGCAAACTATTTAGCTCAAGAATTTGAGCATATCGATGTGCCTGTACATTTCAGCACTGCACTGTTAACCTCTGCTACACCATCCCTTCATGCGTACACAATGGTACAAGAAAGTGATACAATCGTTGAAACCATTGTCACCGGTGGTTATAAGAAAACGGCCCATCGTGCAGGTACAGGTTATTGTTATGAAGAAAAAGATGGTGAATTCCACACCCCTGGCACAATTAATATCCTCGTATTCACCAACAAGGCCTTAACAGATAGTGCGATGGTGAAGGCCATCATGACGATTACCGAGGCTAAAACAGCAGCATTACAAGATTGGAAGGTAGAAAGTACCAAGAACTTCCCCAAATATAATACACATATAGTTCACAGTTTAGCAAAAGAAACGAATACCTCCGCTACTGGAACTGCTACAGATGGCATCATCTTAACCATCAATGCAAATGGCGATGTATTAACTGATGCAGGATCCTATTCCCTATTCGGCGACACATTAGCCAAAGCTGTATACCTAGGTGTACAACGAGCATTAGAAAATGCCATCGGTACCGAATGATTTATACAAGTAAAAGGCCCTTTGTGAATAATCACAAAGGGTCTTTTTATATCTGTCTCATCCGCATACAATCGCTTGTAAGGGTTAGTATTCTTTGAAGATTCGTTCCAAATCCTTGCAAGTACGTTCCTTTTGTAAGGCCAACATCAACAAGATACGAGCCTTTTGAGGTGACAAGCTATCACATACAAAATAGCCTGCCTCCACATCTTGGGGAACCTTAGATACTATACCACTCCCCGTTCTGGATGCGCGTACAACAGGTATTGGTAAATTGGATGTTACCTTGCGGATAGGTTGCGGTATCGTACCATGGCCTAAGCCAGCTAAAATCAAACCCGATGGGTTCGTTGCCACTATGGCAAGCCCCATAATTTCTTCGATACCTGCATAACAGGTTAAGATTTCAACACGTGGTAAGTCATCGTCCTCTGGCAAGCCAAACTCAGATTCCATCGTATGCTTACGCAACGGACACATATAGTATTGGGCTATACCATCTTGTACAATACCAAGATGACCTGCATTAGGACTACCAAAGGTTGCCACGTTAGTTGTATTCATTTTCGTTACATCACGAGCACCATCAATATAGCCATTCATAACTACCAGTACGCCCTTATTATATGATTCTGGTGTTCGAGCCACTTGTATAGCTTGCAATAAATTAATAGGGCCATCGGCACTGACAGCTCCTGCTGGACGCATCGAACCAGTTATAACGATAGGCTTATCAGTATGGACAGTAAGATGCAAAAAGTACGCGGTTTCCTCCATACTATCCGTGCCATGTGTAATAACAACACCCGCAATATCATCATTATCCACACATTTTTGTACTAATTTTGATAGACGGACCCATTGAAATAGCGTTATATCTGAACTTTCAATATTACAAAATTGATTGCACACAAAAGGTCCATAATCTCTAACGCCAGGTACAGAGGATATAATTTCTTCTAAGGACAATACACCTGCTGTATACCCCGTCAAATCAGTGTCCGAAGCACCTTGGCCCGCAATGGTACCGCCTGTACCAATGATTGCAATTTTCTTAGTCATCATATCCTCCTATAAATCTCATAATGTAGACGGTTTAAAAGAAGGCATTAATTCAAGTTTATGGCGATTAATGCGTTGTAAATAATCAATGCGCTCCTTCGTTTGTATATCTTCAATTTCGCCGGTTCGAATATATCGATCGAGAACGGCATAGGTAAATCCTAGTTTATCCTCATCAGATTGACCACTAAGCCCATCACTAGGCGTTTTGTCTACTAAATGACGCGGAATATCCAAAAGGCGTCCAATTTGACGCACCTCTTCAACCACGAGATTCGCCAATGGACTAAAGTCACCTGCTGCATCGCCAAACTTGGTAGAGTAGCCCACATAGTCTTCAGAGCCATTACATGTATTAGCAACACGTGCACCATGTGGCAAATTTTGACCTACCGCATATAATGTGGCCATCCGCAAACGAGGCGGTGTATTGATTTCTGCATCTCGCGCTAAATCTGTACGGCCCGTTACATTGGAAAAGCCCTCTCCTTGTACAATGGACTCCGTTAATGCACGATAGACATTACCAATATTCACAATCATATAGCGGATACCAAGATGCGCCACCACCTCTTTTGCATCATCTATATCGGATTGTACATCATTTGGCATAAGGACGCCTACAACGCGTTCTGCACCAAGCGCCTCCTTACAAAGAGCGGCTACCACGCTAGAATCCTTACCGCCCGAAATGCCGACTACAGCGGAACATGTAGGTCCATTTTGTTCAAAATAGTCCCGAACCCACGCTACTAATTCCTCTTTTGTTCGTTCTGGATGTGTAAGCATAGGCCCTCCTATTTTTTACGACCAATACGATTCAATAAGTCCATCTTCATATGATAATAGTCAGGGCTCATATCTAGATAGTGACGATGTGGATTTTCAAAGCGTTGTTCTTCCGGCCAAATCTCATAAGCCAATTGTTCTTGTACATAGGCGCGTATCGATTCCAATGTTGGGGATGGTACGATTTGCTCGCCCCCTTTAATCATGAGTTTCTGCATATTTTTAAATGTACAGTTTTCATAATACAATTCTCTCCACGGTTTTTCTGGATCGATATAACGATATGGTTTGTCTGTGAATGGTACTTCGCTAGGTAATGTCAATAGTTCGGCAATAGCGCGACCATCTTCATTATAAACGCGATATACTTGTTTCAATCCAGGATTGGTAATCTTTTCCACAGACTCAGAAATCTTAATGCGCGGTTCCCATACGCCGCCTTTTTCAACGCCTGCAATCTTGTATACAGCGCCGAATACAGGATCCGTTTTCGACGTAATCAATCGTTCCCCTACGCCAAAGATATCAATAGGGCCACCTTGATTTAATAAGGATGAAATCGTATATTCATCAAGGCTATTAGATGCCATGATCTTACAATCGTTCATCCCCGCATCATCGAGCATACGACGCGCTTGCTTAGCTAAATATGCTAAGTCACCAGAATCGAGACGAATACCTTTTAATCGATGACCATTCGGTTCCAAAATATCCTTGGCAACCTTAATGGCATTTGGTACACCCGATTCTAATACATTATAGGTATCCACCAAGAACACAGCGCTGTCTGGATATACTTCAGCATAGGATTTGAATGCTTCGTATTCAGAATCGTGGTACATAACCCAACTATGTGCCATGGTGCCATTTACAGGAATCCCAAATTGTTGTCCCGCTAAAACTGTGGCCGTCCCATTGACACCGCCTATAAAAGCTGCCCGCGCACCATATACAGCAGCATCCACATTGTGTGCGCGACGAGCCCCAAAATCGGATACAATGCGCCCATCGGCGGCGCGCACGATGCGGTTCGCCTTTGTAGCAATAAGCGATTGATGATTAATCATGGTAAGCACTGCTGTTTCCACAATTTGTGCGTCGATAAGAGGTGCTACGATGGTCATAATCGGCTCATTAGGATATATGATGGTACCTTCTTTGAAGGCATATACATCACCGGTAAATTTGAAGTTGCGCAAATACTCTAAAAATTCATCACTAAATAAATGCAATGATTTAAAATACGCGATATCCTCCTCATCGAAATGAAGATTCAAAATGTATTCTAAAACTTGTTCCAATCCGCCAAAGATAGCAAATCCACCTTTATCCGGATTGCGACGGTAAAATACGTCGAAGGCAACGCGGTCTGTATTGTCTTGTTTCGTAAAGTACCCATGTGCCATGGTCATCTCATAGAGATCCATAAGCATACTAATGTTGCGACGTTCATGTTGCATACTTTCACCATCCTATATAAATAAAAGGTATATAATACAGCGCGTTCGTTATACATTACGCATGATACTATTATAAACTATATACATCGTCTTTTCTATTCATAGTACATGTGATATAACTATATTATAGATAATAATTACTTATTAACTAATGAATAAACATGAATAATCTCATAGCAACTAAGATAATTAGAATTATATGGGATATATTTTCAGAATGAGAGGTGCCAAATGGACGCAATCGTTCAAGCAAAACGCGTATTAGAAATATTTAAAGAAATGAGCCAAATCCCACGTGGATCTGGCAATGAAAAGGGCATTAGCGATTACATTATCAATTTTGCTCACAATTTAGGTCTCGAAGCTACACAAGATAGCGAATGGAATGTAGTCATCAAAAAACCAGCTACACCAGGCTATGAAAATCGTCCATCTGTCATCCTTCAAGGTCATATCGATATGGTATGCGTAAAAGGTCATGATTCCAGCCATGATTTTACAAAAGATCCAATCGCCAACATCATCGAAGGTGAATGGATGCACGCCGATGACACTACATTGGGTGCAGATAATGGCATGGGCGGCGCTATGATTTTAGCAGTCCTAGAAGATAAGAACCAATACCATGGTCCACTACAAGTATTGTTCACAACTAACGAAGAAACAGGTATGGATGGTGCTGCAGCGGTAAAAGAAGGTCAAGTAACAGGTGACTATCTAATCAACTTAGACACTGAAGTGGAACATGAGTTCTGCGTGAGCTGCGCTGGCGGCTGCCACGTTAATGTATCCATCCCACTATTGCGCGAAAATAATCTACCTGGTTATGATGCAGGGCTTTCACTAACAGTAAAAGGTTTAAAGGGTGGTCATTCCGGTATCGAAATCATCGAACAACGAGCTAATGCAAACCAAGTACTTGCTCGCGTTCTTTATGATTTAGAAAAACAATATTCCTTTAATTTAGCTTCTTTTGTAGGTGGTGTTAAACATAATGCGATTCCATCTAAAGCGGTTGCAACCATGTCTGTACGCAACGAGGATATAGAAGCGATTAAGACCCTTATCAAATTCTACGAAAAAGAATACAAACATGAATTTGCAATCAAAGATCCTGATTTAACATTCGTAGTGGAAGAAATTCCTACACCGGCAACAGTATATGCTGATGATACGGCAGAAGCCTTAATTTCCTACCTCTATCTTGCAGAAGATGGGGTTCACTCTATGAGCCAAACCATCGAAGGGCTTGTAGAAACATCAGATAATCTTGCTATCGTTTCTGAAGGCACACATACGATAGACATCCTTGTATCAGTTCGTAGCTCTAATAAAAACAGCTTAGAATACTTAACTAAAAAATTATTACTCCTTGCTGATACATTAGGCGTTTCTGCTACCCGCAGCGGTGGTTATCCTGCATGGGAATACGATAAAGGTTCTAAGCTAGAGGAACAAGTTATCGCGCTTTACAATACCATGTCCGACACCCCTGCCCGCGTGAATGCAGTCCATGCAGGCCTAGAATGTGGCTTATTAAAGAATGTTTTACCAAATACTGAAATGATCAGCTTTGGTCCAACAATCATTAGCCCACATACAAATATGGAACGCGTACATCTACCTTCTGTAGAACATGTATATGTATTCCTTAAAGCATTACTAGAAAAATTACAATAATTTTTCAAAGTTTTACAAAATAATATTTATTCAAATAAGCGTATGTACTCATATATATCCTATAAGGCATACGCTTTTTTTGTAAAATCAACGTTATAAATATATAAACATGTTCACATATACTCATATTAGTATAATATTATCAATTTTTCTTATAAATCGCTTATTACTTAACTTTGTAAACTATTATTTATACCCTTACGGGTATTTTTATATGTTATGTAAGAGTAGTATACTATGTTTACATTTACAAGGGAGGCGTATTATGATACCAATTACGATCATATCCGGATTCTTAGGCGCTGGAAAAACAACGTATTTACAACATATATTAAACTGTCGTAACACAAATGAACGTATATTAATTATAGAAAATGATTTTGGTGAAACCAGTCTTGATACAAAACAATTATCTACATCAGGCGCAACCGTACGTGAAGTAACCTCCGGTTGTATATGCTGCAATCTGCAAGGCAACTTTAAAAATGCCTTAATCGATATTCTATCGACGCAAGATATCGATCAAATCTATATAGAGCCATCTGGAGTGAGCAAATTAAGTGAAATTTTATATACTTGTGATGATGACGATATCACCAGTAAAGCCTATGTCAGCATGATTATAACGATCGTAGATGCCATGCAGGCACCTATGGCAATTAAGAACTTTGGCCCCTTCTTTAAGGACCAAATCAAACACTGTTATGCCATGCTACTTACTCATGTAAAGGATGAAAAACAGGTTGAAAAAACAAAACAACTCATCGTTGAATTAGCACCACATACACCAATTTATACTGATGTAGATGCACTTCAACAGGATATAAACCAACTAAAATCTAATACTCATAAAGCACATGAACATGATTCCGAAACCTGCAGTTGCCATACATGTAACGACAGTGAGGATTACAACGGTGCTCACCATGATAATCACAGTCATCATGACCATGACGGCCACCACCATGAGCACCAACCATTTGTGACCCATACATTCCATAATCTACAATCCCTCGATGATACACAATGGATTGATTTTTGTAATAATTTACCATCTACAATACTACGGGTTAAAGGTATTATTCCTACCGCATCTGGCCCTATGGAATTACAATACACACCGCAATCCTGTGCTATAACAGCTACACACTTAAATGACTATCACCTAGTTGTTATTGGCACCGAAATAGACATTCCATCTATAAACGAGAAAGTGTGCAGTGCATCATGATTCCTGTATATGTCGTAACAGGCTTATTAGGGTCTGGCAAAACCACCCTAATCAATCTAGAGCTACGAGAACGAAAAAAACTAGGTTCTACAGAAATCATCAGCTTTGAAACAGGTAATGCAGAGTTTATAAAAAGTCCTTTATCCATTGAGCCAGATGATATAGAAGAAAACCTATCTCATGTGGTGCAACAAATACAGGATTATATTTCTACAACAACACCGAAAGAAATATGGGTTGAATGGAATGGTATGTTTTCATTTCAACAATTAGAACGCATCTTCTTCAATTCAATCCTAAAAGAATTCTGTCATCTAGAACGCGTCATCTACACAGCAAAGAACAACAATATAACATCTATGATACAGGCACTAGGGGATAGAATCGTATCGCAACTATACAGTGCCGATTATATTATGTTATATGCGAGTGATACGACACAAACTAAAGCGGTAAAGAAACTCTTACAGTCCTATAATCCCGAATGTTCCCTTTTGGTCAATCCTACTGAAAAGGACATTCACAATAGACTCTCTCAACCGATATGGCCATGGTCGTTGTACGGTATTGTGGCTATATTGACATTATATATATTACTGGTCACTGTATTCCGTCATAGCATTTCCTATTCCATCCATCAAGTTTTGGCCATTGCATCAGGCATCATTTTTGAAGGGATACCGTTTTTATTGTTAGGAACCATCATTTCTTCTGCTATCACTCTATTGGTACCGGATCGTTGGTTAATTCATTATCTGAAAGCAGACTCTATTAAAAGCTATGGCATCGCCATTGGTAGCGGTCTTGTATTACCTATCTGCGATTGTGCTACTATCCCTATGTTTAATGCATTATTAAAGCGTGGTATCCCTCAACATATAGGACTATTGTTTATGCTCGCAAGTCCTATTATGAACCCCATCGCATTATTAGCAACCTATTATGCATTTCCAGATACTCCACAAATAATACTAGCTCGCATAATTGGTGGTATGTTAATCGCATGTATGGTGGCCCTCACATTTAAATGGAAACCACACAAATTATCTACCATCACCAACAATTTACCTCAGCCAAAGGATTATCAGTATGGTTCACAAAATCAAGAAGGCAATAAAAAGAAAATCTTTCTATTGCACGTAGAGCGCGAATTCAGCCAACTACTTATTTACTTCTCTGCAGCGGCTTTCACATTAGCCCTATTCCAAGTATGGATAAAACCTACCTTCTTCTCTGGTTCACTCGATGTAGCCACACCTATTGCTAATGCATTATTACTAGTCTTAGCGTTCCTCTTCTCCCTATGTTCTACATCAGATGCCATTATAGGCCGTTCATTAAGCAATTTATTTCCTATATCAGCGGTTCTTGGTTTCCTATGGTTAGGTCCTATGATTGACATCAAAAACGTATACATGTTACGTCAGTATATCTCAACATCATTTATACTTCGTTTAGTTATTACTATTAGTATTGTTACGTATATCATGACATTGCTATTTCAATTTTTATTTAATGTATAAGGAGAACGATTTATGTTATCAGAACTACGAAACAAAGATATACTCAGTGTCCTCAAAGGTCTACTATATACGGCATTAGGCATTAGTTTTTTATATCTACTCATTACGGGCCAATATAAATTATATGTGGCCCCTCGATATGAATTATTTTTACTCTTAGCAGGTATAGCACTGTTATTAGGAGGCATTATTTCAATCCTTTGGTCCCCGAATAAACAATATAAACATAATTGGCGCTCTATTACACCAATCATAATCCCGCTTGTGTTATTTGTGGTTCCACCAATCTTATCTCCTAATTCTGTACAAGTAACTGGAAATACGGCCGCCACAGAAGATACTAATGATTTTAATTTTTCTCAAGATGATATTGGCGAAGTTATTACAATCAATAATGAGGCCAAAGATCCTGGCATTTCAAAATCTAAAAAGGAAATCGTATTAAACTCGGATAACTACTATCGCACCATCGTTGCACTTGGTTCTAAACCAGAGGAATATGTAGGGTACAAAATCTATATGACAGGTTATGTTAACCGAGAAGACAATACATTAAAATCCAATGAGTTTACACTTTCACGTATGGCTATGGCCTGCTGTATCGCAGACGTATCCCCTATTGGCTTAACAATGCATAAGAATGATGGCGATTCTTATAGCAATAAACAATGGGTAACCGTAGAAGGCACCGTATCCACACGAGACTTTCACGGGCGCAAGCAACCATACATAGAAATTAACAAAACAAAAGATGCACAAGAAATCTTAGGATATGTATATCCATAGCATAGTAAAAGGGCTACCACAAATGTGATAGCCCTCTATTACTATTTTGTGTCTTTTAACGCAAATGGCCTATAATACGTTTCCCCATCACAGCAGCTACAGCACATAAAAATACGTCAGGCCCAACCGGAATCAAGAAACAAGACCAGATAACAGCCCACCAACCAATAGGTGTCCCTAAATATACATTCATTATCATATATAAATAGATCATGCCAAAACCATATACGATGAGCAGATTGATAATAGCACCAATGAGCAATGTTTTAACAGAATATGTTGGTGAAAGCTCACTAAAGCGCCCCACCACAAAGGCGCCAACCATGAATCCAATCAAATAACCAAATGTAGGCTGTAATACATAGCCAGGGCCACCGCCAGATGTAAAAACAGGTACGCCGATAAGCCCCAATATAATATAGATCCCTACACTAATGGCACCGAGGCGGCTGCCCAATATAATACCAGCCAATGTAGTAAATAAAATCTGTAGTGTAAATGGACAGTTTGGAAGTGGCACACGAATAAATGCACCGGCTGTAATTAATGTTACAAATAAGGCTGTCATTGTCAACTCTCTTGTAGTGAGATGTCGATTGGAAATAGAACACATGGTATACCTCCATTAATAGAATAAAAGAAACCTACCTAAACAAACTACATATCTATTCAAGGTTATTAAACCATTCCATTTTACTTATGTCAACTATATATCCTTGTATTAGGTTTACATTATGCAAAATATGCAAATAAATAAGAGGATATACATAATGTATGTCGAATATATTATGTATATACCTAAAAATAAGTATATAGCTTTAGTTTTAATTTTATTTTTCATTCTATATTCATTTTATAATATTAAATTATGTATAAGTAGATTGAGTAAAATTTACTTATGCAATTGCTTTTGAGCAAAATCCTTTTATGGAGGTAATTAACATGAAGAAAGTAAATAATTTGTCTAAAGTATTATGTGCTCTTGGCGTAAGTACTGTATTGATTGCAGGCGTAGCATCTGCAGCGTCTACTTACCCAGCTCCTAGTTCTTGGAATGGTGTTGGTAGCGTAGCATCTCCAGTGCAAAGTAGCGAAATCGACTACGTAGGCGCTGTTACTACATTACATCGCTACTATCCAGATGCAATGGTAACTTCTATCTCCTATGATGCAAAACATCATCCAACTTACGAAGTAGAAGCCTATACTAAGACACAAAAAGTGGAAATGAAAATCGATGAAGCAACAGGTCAAGTAGTTTCCAATCAAGCAAAATCCATTAGTGCATGGAACAAATTAAAGAAATCTCACAGCTTTAATCCACAAAACTCCATCACACCAGAATCTGCTGAAACAAGAGCTATCGAACGCGTAGGCAGCGATTTCCAAACAATGGAATGGGAATTGGAAATGGACGGCAACAAACTTGTCTACAAACTAGACATGACTAACGGCGGCGACAAAAAAGCAGACGTTAAGATCGATGCTATTTCCGGTAAAGTTCTCAGTGCTAAAGTAAAAACTACAAAATACTAAGCATAACCCATATATTATATAGATACACCTAACCACTATATAATATATCTCTCCAATTTCTTAATACACTCATAAAACTAAACACTCATAAAAACTATACACACATAAAACAAACCCTTTTAAACACACATATACACATATACACATATTAAAAGACCTTGAATCGTTGAATTCAAGGTCTTTTTCTTTACAAGGTTTTCTTTTTATGTTCTATAGGTTTTTGGAGTTATGCTTTAAGGAGTTTAGAAGTTAAGATTAAGCTTTATCCAATGCTTGGGAAAGATCATCGATAATATCATCAATATTTTCAAGACCAACAGACAAGCGGATCATATCTGGGGTTACACCAGCAGATTTTTGTTGTTCTTCGTTAAGTTGTGCATGTGTTGTGGATGCAGGGTGAATAACAAGAGATTTAGCATCTGCCACATTAGCAAGGTTAGAGAAGATTTGCAATGCATCAACCAATTTAATACCTGCTTCTTTGCCGCCTTTTACACCGAATGTGAATACTGCACCAATCCCTTTAGGGAAATATTTATCTGCTAATGGTTTATATTTGCTATCTGCAAGTTCTGGATAGTTAACCCACGCAACTTTAGGATGTTTACTCAAGAAATCAACTACTTTACGAGTATTTTCTACATGACGTTCTACACGCAAGGATAATGTTTCAATACCTTGCAAAATTTGCCATGCTGCTAGAGGCGTAATGCATGCACCTGTATCGCGAAGCAACTGAGCGCGAATTTTTACCGTGAAAGGAATTGGTAAATCACCATATACTAGACCATTATAGTGTTCGTCACCTTCAGCAAAGCTAGGATATTTACCAGATGCTTTATAGTCGAACTTACCGGATTCTACAACTACACCAGCCAATGTTGTACCATGACCACCAAGATATTTAGTAGCAGAATGAACGACTACGTCTGCACCGTGTTCTAATGGACGGAACAAGTATGGAGATGCGAATGTATTATCTACGATTAAGATAATATTATGTTTATGTGCAATATCAGCTACTGCCTGAACATCAATAAGGTTGATGCCAGGGTTCCCGATAGTTTCGATATATACAGCTTTTGTGTTGTCATCAATAGCTGCTTCAAACTCTTCCAAATTGTCAGGATTAACAAATTTAGTTTCGATACCAAAACGAGGCAATGTAGCAGTGAACAAATTATATGTACCACCATACAGTGTAGAAGCAGCGACGATATTATCACCTGCGCTCGCTACATTCAAAATGGAGTATGTAATCGCTGCAGAACCAGATGCTACAGCAATACCACCAGCACCACCTTCAAGTTGAGCTACACGAGCATCCAATACGTCAGTAGTAGGATTGCCAAGACGAGAATAAATACCACCAGGGTTAGTCAAGGCAAAACGACCAGCTGCTTCCTCTGCATCTTTAAACACGAAAGATGTTGTTTGGTAAATAGGTACTGCACGAGAACCTGTTGGATCCACAGTATGACCTGCATGTAATTGTAATGTTTCAAATTTATATTGTTTGCTCATCGAATTCAACTCCCATTCATCTAAAGGAATAAACTTTATTTCTTATGCCTATTATATTACTATGTATTAAAAAATATGTCTACCACTTTTTATAATACATTCTCCATAACTATAAGCTATAGCAAAAATTTTGGCGTATCTTAAAACAAATGGATATAGAAAGAACCGAATGAGTTTCCAAAGGCGACTTTGGCCCTGCGGAGGCCGCAGGCCGGAGTCAGACCCGGCCGGTGGAGCCGTTGGGAACTCATTCGGTTCACTAATATACTCTGTATTTAAATATAAGCACCAAAATTTTTATCTCGTTCAAACTTCATTTTCTGAATTTGTTCAATAATATATGGTGTTTCTTGGTATACGTAATAGTTCAACCAATTCGTAAATAGCAATGTACTTACGGAACGCCATCTTACGATTGGTTTTTGTTTTGGATCATCATCAGGGAAATAGTTTTCTGGCACCGCAATGTCTTCACCTTTAGCAAGGTCTCGTACATATTCGCGATTGAGTGTATCCCAATCGTACTCGGAGTGACCAAAAACAAAGATGTGTTTGTTATCTAAGCTTCGTACGATGGCAGCCCCAGTTGGTTCAGAACCAGCTAACAATTCTAATTCCCTATGTGCTTTAATTTGATCTAATGAAACTGTAGTATGGCGTGAGTGCGGCATCCAGAACTTTTCATCAAAACCTCGTAAGAGAACCGGTTGGTCGTTATAGATATCATGTTCATAAACGCCGAACAATTTAGTATCCATAATTTGTTTATTAATGCCGAAATGATGGTACAGGCCAGCCTGTGCGCCCCAACAAATATAGAACGTGGAGTATACGTGTTCTTCACTCCAATCCATAATTTCTACAAGCTCATCCCAATAGTCAACCTTTTCAAAAGGCATCAATTCTACAGGAGCACCGGTAATAATCAAGCCATCAAAAAACTCATCTTTAACTTCGTCAAAGGTACGGTAAAAAGTATCTAAATATTCTTCATCTACATTCTTAGATTTTCGAGATGCTGTATGCAATAAAGTTAAGTTTACTTGCAACGGGCTATTACTAAGAGCGCGAAGGATTTGTGTTTCCGTAACCTCTTTTGTAGGCATCAAATTGACAAGCAAAATATGAAGCGGACGAATTTGTTGTGTTTCCGCTCGTTCCGTATCCATTACAAAGATATTCTCTTGTGCTAACTTTGTTATAGCCGGTAAATTCTTAATAACTTTAATCGGCATTGTGAAACCTCCTAAAACCCTTTAGCAACATAAGCGCGACGCAATGCCTCTAAACCTTCTGCCAATGTTGCACGAGGGCAGGCAACATTGATGCGTTCAAACTTTTCACCATCTTTACCAAACATGGAGCCACTATCTAGCCATAGCTTTGCATCATTAAGTAGCCACTGCTCACGCTCTTCTGGTGTCAATGGCAGTTCAGAGCAATCAAACCACATGAGATACGTACCCTCAGGTCGATACATGTGAAGCTTTGGCAAATGTTCCTTAAAATAATCAAGGGTATATTGAATATTCCCTTGAATATATTCCTTTAATTCATCAAGCCATGGTCCACCCACTTCATAAGCACCTTGGCAACCTACAAGTCCCATCGTGTTCAATTGACTATAGCCTGCACGGTCAATTTCTTTAATAAATCTACGACGCAAGGAATCATTAGGGATGAAAATATTAGACACTTGTAAGCCCGCAATATTAAAGGACTTACTAGGCGCTGTACAAACGATGCAATGCTCAGCATAGCTTTCACCAAGATTAGCAAAAACAGTATGCTTGTGACCATCCCATACGAAATCCGCATGAATTTCATCGCTAATAATAATCACATTATGTTTAATGCAAATGTCACCAAGTCGTTTCAACTCATCTTCAGTCCATACACGTCCTACAGGATTATGCGGATTACAGAGCAAAAACAATGTCACATTATGCTCAATAATAGCCCGTTCCACACCTTCAAAGTCAATAGTATACTTATCCTCACCTTGAATTAAAGGAACATTAATCAAATTACGGTCATTATCATCGATGACCATGCTGAATGGATAGTATACAGGTTGATTAATGAGTACGCCTTCCCCTTCTTTTGTGAAAGCACGCACTGCCATAGCAAGAGCAAATACAACGCCCGGAGTTTTTACGAGCCATTTTTTATCTATATTCCAATTAAAACGGCTAGCGAACCATTCTTTTAGTACATTGAAATATGTATCATCAGATTCCGTATATCCGAAAATGCCATGATTAACGCGTTCTAATAAGACTTGCTTTAATTCACTAGGAATTTCAAAGTCCATATCCGCTACCCAAAATGGTAATACATCAGTAGGTTTACCACGTTGTACAGCAAAATCATATTTTAGAGACTTTGTATGCTTACGATCTACGATTTTGTCAAAATTATATCGGCCCATAATAGCCTCCTTTTATTTATTGAAAGCTTGTGCTAAATCAGCAATCAAATCATCTGTGTCTTCAATGCCAACGGACAAGCGCAACAAGCGACGTGTAATCCCTTTGCGTTCCGCATCTTCAGGTTTTAAATCTGGATGTGTTTGTGTAACAGGATATGTCAACAAGGATTCGGTGCCGCCTAAACTTTCAGCAAATTGAATCAATTGAATACCTTCTAACACTTGTTTAGCTGTCTTTTCACTATCTACTTCAAAGGACAACATACCGCCAAAGCCAGTGGTTTGAGATTTATTCACTTCATAGCCTGGATGTTCTGGAAGGCCAGGGAATAATACCTTTGTTACTTTCGGTTCTTGTTTCAACCATTCTGCAAGAGCGATAGCATTCTTTTGATGCTGTTCCATACGTAGTGCCAAAGTTTTGATGCCACGAATGACAAGCCAGCTATCAAAGGCAGATAAACATGCGCCTACGGTCTTATAAATAAGATGCAATTGAGACGCCAATTCATCATCTTTTACAATAGTAAATCCAGAAATTACATCATGATGACCACCGATAAATTTGGTCCCACTATGGACAACAATATCTGCACCAAGAGTTAATGGTTTTTGGAAATAAGGGCTTAAAAATGTATTATCTACGATAACAAGTGCATTACGGTCATGTGCCATTTTACTTAACGCACGTACATCGGTAATTTCCATCATCGGATTTGTAGGTGTTTCAATATAAACAGCTTTAGTATTAGGTTTAAATGCTGCTTGTACAGCATCAAGATCAGATGTACCTATATAGGTAAATTCAACACCATTCTTTTCGTAGATATTAGTAAATAATCGAATGGATCCACCATATAAATCATCCCCTAAAATAACATGGTCTCCAGGGGAAAACAAATGGAATACTGCATCAACAGCAGCCATGCCAGAAGAAAAAGCGATAGCATCAGTACCTTCTTCAAGGCCCGCAATTAAGGTTTCAAGGCGATCACGAGTTGGGTTAGATTCACGTGTATATTGAAATCCTGTGGTTTCACCTAAACCAGGATGTGTAAATGTACTGGACATATAAATTGCTGGAGAAATTGCCCCTGTACTATCTGGTTTGCCACCACCGTGAACACATTTTGTATTAAACTTCATCGTCTTGTCTCCTTATATATCTGATAAGATATGTTTCTATCTGCAAACTACAACCGTAGATAATATATTTCCTGTGTTTAACTAGGAATTAATAATCCCACTTTAAAACTATAGTATTATAATATATCTATTATAAAAAGTACGCTGTGCTTAGTCAATTAAAAGAGCTTGTCATATAGCTAAATACGTCTATTGAGTCATATGTATTTTGAATGAGTTGTCATAACTTTTAGTTTACATACAATAAAGGTCTGTAAAAGAATGCGGAGAATGAACCGCCTCTCTTACAGACCTTTTTAATTATCCTCTATATATTTATTTAGGTCGCTAACATCCAATCGACAAAATAAAAAGAACTACTAGACCCAAGGCAACCCCCGTTGTTCCCCATACATGTGTTATACAACTAATAGCAGCACATATAAACAATATAGTGGCTATAATCAATTGATACACAAGCATAAAATGCCAGTATTCACTACGACTAGCACGGCCCTCAAAATTCGCATATTTATGAACTACACAGTGTTTAAAATTTTCTATAAAACCCAATTCATAGGTATCAATTGGCAATGGAATATTTTTCATATAAAAAACCTCGTCTTACCAAGCGGTAAAACGAGGTTTTACTAGAACATGCCTCTAGCATTAAATGATACCCATGCGCTTTCAACAAACTGCTGAGTGAAAAGCCAAATATATAAAGTGATAGACACTGCGCCCATTAAAATATCTTCTCTCACAGTAGGCGTATGCTCTAAGCCTAACTGTTGTTCCATAACAGGTGTAACACTGGTATACCCTGTTTTCTCTCCATACACATTAATGGATGCATCACCTTTTTTCACAAGATTAGATAAGAGCACAAAGACACCAACAAAGGGAATAAATATTAGAAGAAATGTTAATCCACTCTTTCCAACATCATGCAATCGACGACAGGTTATAGCAAGACTCGGCAAAAAATATATGAGTTGTAGTATAACGAGTAAGACCATTGCATAATCACTGGTAGCCGATGTATTGCCGAGCACCATATCCACGATGATACCGAAGACAGCCAAACCATCTAAAATGATTTCACGGCACACCATAAACCGCCAAAACTCACTGCGGCTGGTACGACCAGAAAAGGTAACATATTGCTTGAATCCACGTTTAAGGGCATCCATATAACTTACATCATATATCATATTCTGATTCATAGGCCCTCCTTATCTCTCTTCATATTTTTGATCGTATGGCATAATCGACTCAATACGCCACGTATCATTCTCATATATCATCTTGACGAACATTCGATTAGGATAGGCTTTATCTGTGAAAGTCAGCTCAAAAGAAATATAATCTACATCGTCATCATCTCTCAACACACCTTGTAAGAGGAGCGAAGACATTTGACGATTATGAGTAACTTTGACAGATTTAACCCATTGATCATAGGTGCCATATTTTTCACGTTCTCGATGAGCCAATAAACGATATGCCTCTTGATACTGCTCCTTATTAAGATATATATAATAATTTATTACAACCTGTTTAGCGGATTCAACGGCTGTACTACTACCTAAGGTCTTTTGTGCCATAATCATAAACGCACCAGGTTGCATCTGTAAATACGCATCGATTTCCTTATCTACAGCAGAGGAAAAACTATATATCCCAATCGCCCAGCTAACAACAGTAAGAGTAATGGTAGCAATAATACTTGTTCTACTATACGATGTACGCACTACTTTACTAGAACCATCTAGATTTTGTATATTGTTTCCCATTTCATCGCTAAATAAATCGATTTCTTCAAAGGACTCTACTGTTCTTTTAACAGCAGGATGTTTCTTTGTACCTCGCAGCAATAATACGATAACGATTAGAATCCCTATATAGGGAATAAACCCTAATAGCAAAAGCCATTCGCTATTATTTGTATCATGCAAACGGCGTACCATAGCACCCAAATTAGGCAATGTTAGAGCCATAATCGAAATGAACCACAGCGCAAAAACTATGCCAATCGTATATATAAATAGGGCACTATGAAGGGACAATAGGCCTAGCACGGCTAAGCCTACACCAACAATCAAATGCTCAACGAGCATAAATCGCCAAAATGCACCCCGAGAAATGGTACCAGAAAAATCACAATACCGATCTATAATATTATCTTTTATTGTATCAATCACTAATTGTCGTATCATTAAACATCCTTTTTCTCAAACGACAGAACAATTGTATTATGCTTCAGCTTTTAAAACAGCTTGCTTCATAGACTGTACATAATCAAATAATGCTTGGTCTGCATTTTCGCCGTGTTCTGCTACGATTTTTACAATAGCAGAACCTACGATAGCACCATCTGATACACGCGCCATAGCTTCCGCTTGTTCTGGCTTGGAAATACCGAAACCAACGGCTACAGGAATATCAGTGTATTTACGAATCGTTTCAACAATCGATTTAATATCCGTCTTGATTTCGCTACGCATACCGGTAACGCCAAGAGAGGATACACAGTACACAAAACCTTCTGCATCTTTCGCAATCATTTCGATGCGGTTTTCAGATGTTGGAGCAATTAGTGATACCACTTCAACACCGTGTTTATTAGCGATACTAGCAAGTTCCCCTTTTTCTTCAAATGGCATATCAGGTACGATAACGCCAGAAATGCCAACCTCTTCACAGAGAGTAAAGAACTTTTCACGACCGAATACATAAATAGGATTCAAGTAGGTCATGAACACAAGTGGAACTGTCACCGCATCATCGCCAGTACGCAAACGGCGTACCATGTTGAAGATATCATGAACTTTTACACCTGTAGATAGAGCCCGCGTGCTTGCCTCTTGGATAACTGGGCCTTCCGCTGTTGGGTCCGAGAAGGGAATACCGATTTCCACCATGTCAGCGCCAGCTTTCACCATGATACGAATATAACGTTCCGTATTTTCAATACCATGGTCACCAGCACTAATAAATGGGATGAATGCCTTGCCCTTTGTGAAAGCGTCTTTAATTTTACTCATGAAGATCCACCCCTCTGTATTTCGCCATAGCCGCTACGTCTTTATCGCCACGACCAGATAAACAAATAATAATGATATCGTCCTTGCTCATTGTAGGCGCAATTTTACGTGCATGTGCCACTGCATGAGCACTTTCGATAGCCGGAATAATGCCCTCTAAACGAGATAAATATTCGAATGCATCCACCGCTTCATCATCTGTTACAGGCACATATTCGGCGCGACCACTATCGCGTAAATATGCATGTTCAGGTCCTATACCAGGATAATCAAGGCCCGCAGAAATAGAATATACCGGTGCAATTTGACCATCTTCATCTTGGCAGAAATAGGACTTCATACCGTGGAAAATACCAACTGTACCTTTTGCCATGGTAGCTGCATGTTCTTCTGTATCAATGCCACGACCTGCCGCTTCACAACCGATGAGGCGTACGCTTTCATCAGGGATGAAGTTATAGAACATGCCCATCGCATTGGAGCCGCCACCTACACAAGCCATAACAGCTGTTGGCAATTTACCTTCCGCTTCAAGGATTTGTTCACGTGCTTCACGACTGATGATGGATTGGAAATCGCGGACAATCATAGGGAATGGATGCGCGCCCATAACAGAGCCCAATACATAATGCGTATCAGACATACGGTTAGTCCATTCGCGCATTGCTTCGGATACGGCATCCTTCAAGGTACTTGTACCAGTTGTTACTGGATGTACCTTAGCGCCCAATAGTTCCATACGGTATACGTTAAGAGCTTGACGTTCACAGTCTTCAGCGCCCATAAACACTTCGCATTCCATGCCCATCAACGCAGCTACAGTAGCTGTTGCTACACCGTGCTGACCAGCCCCAGTTTCAGCGATAACGCGAGTTTTACCCATTCGTTTTGCCAACAACATTTGACCAATTACATTATTCAATTTGTGGGAACCAGTATGGTTCAAATCTTCACGTTTCAAATAAATTTTGGCGCCACCTAGGTCCTTTGTCATGCGATCTGCATAGTATAAAAGGGATGGACGACCTGTATATGTTTTATGTAAATCCTCAAGTTCGCGCACAAACTCTGGATCATCTTTATACTTGTTGTACGCTTCTTCCAATTCGATGACTGCATTCATCAATGTTTCTGGCATAAATTGACCACCGAAGGCGCCAAAATAGCCATGTCTTTGTTCACTCATATAACTTACCTTCCTATACTCTTCACAATCTTGGTGAAAGCTGTAATCTTCTCATCATCCTTCACACCATTTGTTTCAATGCCACTGCTAGTATCAATACCATATGGACGAACCGTGCGAATAGCACGAGCCACATTGGTACTATCAATACCTCCAGCTAGCATAAATGGACGTTCAAACTCATCTAACGAGGACCAATCGAATACTTCTCCTGTGCCGCCCCGTTCGTCTTTATGATATGCATCAAAGAGAATCATATCTGCACTGCTATCAATCCACTCCTCTACATCTGCCGCACTTCGGATTTGGACCGCCTTCCAAACCTCTACATTAGTACGTTCTTTTAAGGATTGGATGAAAGTCTCATCTTCATCGCCATGCAATTGCACAGCATCTAGATTGGCTTCATTAGCAATGGTAACGAGGTTGTCTACTGTTTCATTTACAAAAACACCGACAGTTTTTATTGTATCATCCTTATCTTGTTCTGTATCTGAGCCATATTTTTTGACATATACCTTGTGTAGTTCTTCAGCTAATGTCTTAGCTTGTTCGACAGTAACTTGCCGTTTGCTCGGTGCAAATACAAGGCCCATATAATCAGGCTTTGCATCGACTATAGCAGGAATTGTTTCTACCTTAGAGATACCACACATCTTAATTTTTGGTGTGTAGTAGGTTGGACCGTAGAGATATGCCAATTTCTCAACCTTATTAGGGGAACGCATAAAGGTTTCCCCCATCAAGGCTACGCCGATATTATTATCCCGTAACACTTGTATATCCTCTGGCGTTTCAAGGCCACTTTCAGATACGAAGATTACATCGTCTTCCACGAGATTGCGTAATCGTACACTATTTTGTACATCTACGGTGAAGTCTTTCAAATTGCGGTTGTTAACACCAATAATACGGGCACCGCAATCGATGGCCATTTGTACCTCTACTTCATCATGGGCCTCTACTAAGGAAGATAAACCAAGAGAATCGGCTAACTCACGGAATTTTGTTAACGTAGGCACATCTAAACATGCACAGATTAGGAGAATCGCACTAGCGCCCCATACCTTTGCTTGGTAGATTTGGTATTCATCAATGATGAAGTCCTTACGAAGTACAGGGATTTTGACAGTGCTTGCAATTTCTTGCAAATATTTTTTATCACCTTTAAAGAAATCTGGCTCCGTCAAAACGGAGATAGCCGCGGCACCAGCCACTTCATATTCTTTAGCGATGTCTAAATAGGGGAAGTGCTCAGCAATAATTCCCTTAGACGGAGATGCCTTCTTTACTTCGCAAATGAAGTTAAAGTCTTGCTGACGAAGGGCTGCTTCAAAAGGAAAGCCTGTATCAGATGGTAACGCCAACGCCGCTGCTTTTACAGCCTCAGGTGATTCCACCTGTTTTTCTTGGGCCACCCGAATTTTGGTAGCCTCTACAATCTTATCTAAAATCAATGATTATACCTCTTGGGTTGCTTTCACAAACTGTTCCATTGTAGCAAGCGCCTTGCCAGAGTCGATCATATGTTTCGCCTCTTCAATGCCCTCTGCTAATGTAATGCCATCTTTTGCAAGGTAAATCGCCATGCCAGCATTAAGAAGAACTGCGGTACGTTTACCGCCTTGCTCACCACCGAGAACGCGGCGTGTAATCTCAGCATTTACTGTTGCGTCGCCACCTTCAAGCTCATTTTTATCAGCGTATTCGAAACCATATTCCTTAGGATCGAATTCGTAGTTTGTGAAAGTACCATTATTAATTTCGCATACATACGTTTTATTGGTAGCTGTAATCTCATCGAGACCATCGAAGCCGTGTACAACCGCTCCGCGTTTAACGCCAAGATTAGCCAATACATGAGCCAATGGCTCTACCAAGGATTTATCGTAAACACCCATTAATTCTACAGTAGCACCTGCTGGGTTCGCCAATGGTCCAAGGATGTTGAACACTGTACGAACGCCTAACGCTTTACGTACAGGGCCTGCATATTTCATAGCTTGGTGGTATACAGGAGCAAACATGAAGCACATATTAGCTTTATTGAGAACTGCCTCGTTTTGTTCACCATTAAGCTCTAATTTAGCGCCTAATGCTTCGATTAAATCAGCAGCACCACATTTACTAGATACACTGCGGTTACCATGTTTCGCTACAGGAATACCTGCTGCAGAAATGATAAAGCCAGACGTAGTAGAAATGTTGAACGTATTCGCTTCATCACCGCCAGTACCTACGATTTCCACAACAGTACCTTCATGAGGTACAGAACCAGCCTTCTCGCGCATAACCTCAGCAAAAGCCGTAACCTCATCTACAGTAGGGCCTTTTGCGGCAAGGGCGCACAAGAAACCTGCCATAGGAACCTCGACTACATCGCCACTCATAATTTTATTCATTATGTCTTTAGCAAGGTCATAGGATAAATCCTGACCGTGCGTTACTTTATATAATGCTTCTTGGATCATTTATAACTCCTTACTTGTTGTTCATTTTGCTTCTGTTCAACGGTAATAGGGCATAGACTCTCATTCATATCGCTTGTGGATTCACAGGGACCTATTCCCTCCACCGGCCGGGTCTGACTACGGCCTGCGGCGCTGGGATTAAGAACGGCAATGCCATTCTTTTCCTTTCGCGTTTAAGGAAACAAATGATTCGTATATTTCTAAAGGTCTATGATGATAGGACGATAGGGATGCCCAAACGACTTCGGGCTCCGCGAAGCGCAGTAGCGTGTCGGCTTGGGTGCCCCTATCGTCCGGTAACATCAGCGACTTAAGAAATTGCGAATCATTTGTTCCCCATTTGGTGTCATGATGGATTCCGGATGGAATTGCACGCCGTAGATTGGGTAGTCTTTGTGTTCTACGCTCATCACTTCGCCGTCGTCTGTAATGGATGTAACGATGAGTTCGCTTGGCATGGTTTCGTCGATAATCGCTAAGGAGTGGTATCTAGCCACTTCAAATTGTTCTGGTACGCCTTTAAGGATTTTGGATGGGTGTACTTGTTTTGCTACGCTTTGTTTGCCGTGCATAACTTGTTTTGCGTAGGATACGGTGCCGCCGAACACTTCGCCGATGGCTTGGTGACCAAGGCATACGCCGAGGATTGGGAATTCACCTTTGCATTCGTGCAAGAGGTCTTCGTATACGCCCGCATCAGCTGGTCTTCCAGGTCCTGGTGAAAGTATCACATAGTCTGGTTTCAACGCGCGGATTTCTTCAACTGTTAATTCATCACTGCGGACGACTTTAACATCTGGATCGATAGAGCCTATTAATTGGTATAAATTGAAGGAAAAGCTATCGTAATTATCTATAAGGAGCACCATTATTCTACCTCCTGTGCATTTGTAATTGCGGAAATCATAGATTGGCCTTTTATCAAGGTCTCATTGTATTCGCTTTCAGGAACGCTATCGCGAACGATACCTGCGCCAGCACGAACATAGACCTTACCACCTTTATTCATGGCCATGCGGATGCCAATACATACATCCATGTTACCGGAAAAGTCGATATAACCTACGGCGCCGCCGTATACGCCACGCGGGCTTTTTTCAAGTTCATGTAAAATTTCAATAGCACGAATTTTAGGAGCCCCAGACAATGTGCCAGCTGGCAATGTAGCACCTATAGCATCGAGTGCATCTTTACCGTCTTGAATGTCGCCACTTACAGTAGATGTAATGTGAATAACATGGGAGAAACGTTGCAACATATGTAACGCCTCTACTTGTACGGAGCCGAATTTAGCAATTTTACCTAAATCGTTACGGCCAAGGTCAACGAGCATGTTATGTTCAGCCAACTCTTTCTCGTCGTTAATGAGTTTTTCTTCAATAGCGAGATCCTCTGCTTCGGTTTTACCGCGGCGCATAGTACCTGCAATTGGGAAGGTGTACATTTTACCATCCGTCAATTTTACCAATGTTTCTGGAGAAGCACCTGTAAGCTCTACATCGCCACCAGATAGGTAGAACATATATGGAGATGGGTTCAACGTACGCAATACGCGGTATGCATTTAACAAGCTCCCTTCAAACTCGGCTTCGCGGCGGTTAGATACAACACATTGAAAGATATCCCCTTCCTTGATGTAGTGCTGCGTCTTTTTAACAACTGCTTCAAACTCCTCCTTTGTAAATTCAGAAGTGAACTCTGTTTTAAGAATACCTTTTGGAATGTCCGCCTCTTTACCGTTTACTACGAGATCAGCTAATACTTTAAGTTCAAACTCAGCCTTGTTGTAGTTACGTTCCAAATCGTTTGTACTGATATTAGCGATTAAGTAAATTTTATTTTTGTAATGGTCAAAGGCGATTACCTTATCAAAGAGCATAAGGTCTACATCGTTGACCATAGCAGAGTCATCGTCTGGTGTTCGGAAATCGAGGGTTGGCTCGATATAGCGGATATATTCACAAGCAAAGTATCCTACAAAACCGCCTGTGAATGTTGGTAATTCTTCTAAACGAGGGCTTTTATATTGGCTCAAAATATTGCGAATTTCTGCAGCTGGGTCAGAGCATTCAAAGGTACGCGTTGTACCGTCTTTGATAGTCATTTTATGGTTTTTGCAGAAAAGCTCAATCTTAGGATCATAGCCTAAGAAGGAGTAACGGCCCCAATGATTACTATTATCCGCACTTTCAAGCAAGTACGTATGACTGCTCACTTGTTTTAACGCTTTCAACACACTAATCGGTGTGCGTACGTCGGATAAAATTTCCATATATACAGGCACGATATCGTAGCCCGGTGCGATAGCTTTCACACGGTCTAAACTAGGAAAAATCATGAGAACCTCCATCTGGCATTGGCCAATAAAAAACTCGCCCATGACAATATAACGTCAAGGACGAGTCTATAGTTCTATTTTTACAAGAGTATTAGAAAATACTTGTATTATGCTATAAATCGCGGTACCACCTTGTTTGAATGCAGCGCATTCCTCTTTCGCAGGATACTAACATATCCCTCACGACTAACGCTCGTGTGACGTCGCACCATACTAGGAATGAAAGTTCATTCTTTTCCATGCGCCCTCGGTGGTCCATTTAATAAGCTGCGTACTACGGGTTCTCAGCTAATCCCGCTCTCTGTGAGTGCATTTCCTATTTTTATCTCCACCTCATCGGTTTCTTTCAGGCGAGTATAAAATTATAATCTGATTATAATGTTTCTATAGAATGAAAGTCAAGAAGTTTTAATTTCTAATTGTTGTTCAGCCATAGAAAAATCTTTAACATACAATCTCATATCTCCATATTTTATGTATCATAATGCATAATAAAAAATACTGTTACTTTCTTTATCATATAACGCAGAGGTTTTATTATACAGCAAATACAATACATATATATTGATAATAGGGACAAATAAGCCAATAATCCAAAATATACTACTATTGCTATCTCTCAAACGTCTAAAGATCATGATGATAATAGTATATATAAGATAAACGTATAAAGCATATCGCAGAGCACAATTTTCGATATTATAATTTAATATCATATTGTATATTATAAACGCTAAATATACATTAAACAGATTCCATTGACGAACTGTGCTTCGTCCATTAGGCCAAAGACTGTCAATTAATATGCTTTTATAAAGATCTGTTAAAAGAGGCCTTATTATTATCTCTTAACCAAAGTTTCCTCAGTACTACAGAAAACAACAACATTGAACACAAAAGACATGGATAGAATAAATCTGGTACATCAACGCCCCATAATATAATATTGTTGGACTCAAAAATAGCTTTTCCGTAAGAAAGGTCAAAATGCTTTCCACCCAATAATATCAATAGTAAAACCACAGTAATTATGATATTTACCCAATGAAATTGCACTTTTTTGTAATAATTCAAATTTAAACTTAATTAATTCAGAATATAAAAGCTGTCTCATCATTCTGATATTTACCCTTTACTATTTATATTTCATTAATTCTTATATTAATTTATTCTAATACAAATAGCAAAAATTGAATATATCCTCTCTCAAGTAGTCGCGAAATTTAGAATATTTATATTGTTTTCCTCTAAATACTAATAGTATACTGAAACTACATATGTTATCAGGTTTTACTGATTATTATGCGAAAGAGAGAGCATGAACGCGCTGCTATAAGCCCAGATTATTTAGACTTTAATGACCACGCTTATGCTACAATGCAAGCCATTACTCTTCGTACATTAAATATAGATGGTCAGTCCCAAGACTGGTCTCGCATTGCTCACTTATTACAACAACCAGCTATTTACACTCTCGATGCTATTTGGCCGTATCTCGCTTATGTATTTACTTTCAAAAAAGGTAACACCCCTGACATAAGAACCGCTATAGAGTGCGTTAATAAGGCTAGCAAATGTTACGATACATACGGTAGTTATGACTATGTGGACCATCTATGGCAACTAGCAGTCGGCTATTGCTACGAAATTGGTGCCATTACAAAAGAACCTGATTTAGACCAAGCCGTTAGCAATTCCTGACGAAGCATCTGAACGATTAGAAGCCTTTGAACGAGAATCTTGCAACTTAACCTCCATCAACTACTGGATTCAGGAATCTATAACAAGCAATACGCTTCCAGATTTAAATGATTGGGATGAAATCAAAAAGAAATAAGAGTATTATTTTATTAAGAACGTACTAAGACTAAGAAAGGAGGAATATTTTGGAAACGTGGAAACGAACGGTGTACATCAGTTTAGTCTGTGTATTCTGTACAGCCTTTGGTGTAAGCCAGTTAGCTCCAATTCTGCCTCTATACTTTCATGATTTAGGCGTACAAACTCCAGAAGCTATGTCCTTATGGTCTGGATTAGCTACAGGTGCCACCTATATTATCGTTTGCTTGGCTGCTCCATTTTGGGGGCGTGTGGCCGACAAAAAAGGTCGTAAAATTACATTAATACGATCTAGCTTTGGCATGGCATTATGCAATGTATTGATTGCTTTTCAAACTACACCCGAAGGGGTTGTTTTAATCCGGCTCGTCCAAGGTCTAGTAAGTGGCTTTTACTCGGCATCAATTACATTAATAGCTTCCGAATCACCTATTGAGCGGACAGGTTGGGCCTTAGGATTATTAGCATCTGCTAATCTTGCTGGTTCACTAATAGGGCCTTTACTGGGTGGATATATTGCAGATACAGTAGGCATTCACAATGACTTCATCATCGTCGGTGCGCTCATGGGTTTAGCTGGTGTGCTGGCTACTATATTCATCCATGAAAATTATGTACCACAACCGAATCCTGAAAAACTTTCCATCCGTAAGTTGAAAGAGCAAATACCGGAATTTAATAGTATTGTTGCATTATGTGTAGCGTCCTTTATCTATGCAATATGCATCATGTCCTTACAACCTGTTATCTCTGTATATATTAAGGGAATCGTTCCTAGTGATACAGAAAATCTAGCATTTATTGCAGGCGCTGTATTCTCCGCTATGGGTATTGCTCAACTTATGAGTAGTTCTCCACTAGGTAAATTAGTCGACAAGATTGGGCCACGCAAAGTATTAGTAGTATCGCTTATTTATGTAGGGATTCTAAATATCCCTCAAGCCTATGTTTCTGATGTATATCAACTTGCAATAATCAGGTTCCTACAAGGTTTTGGTTTAGGTGGCATGTTGCCTGCCTTAAACACCTACCTATCATCAAAAACACCTCGAGAATTTACAGGACAAGTATTCTCCTATAATCAGTCTTGTTTGTTTTTTGGTTATTTCTTAGGATCTGTTGGTGGTGCTAGCCTTATGGCATGGCTAGGCTTTACTACCCTATTCTGGGTTAGCGGTGGATTATTTATTATTTCCGCGCTCTGGATTGGCATTAAACTAAAATAATATACGTACAATACAACAAGAACCCCACAAAGATCGTTTTGATCTAATGGGGTTCTTTTATTATGTATTCTAAAATTTAACGTCTTTAATACACCTGTGATTTATGAATTTATAGTTTTACAACTACATTTTAATCTAATCATAGTAACAATAGCATAATCACAACCGTAGCAATGATACATGGCACAGCATTGCGTTTTGCCATTTCCATAGGGTTAATACCTGCAAGGCCAGCAATGATGATACCTGCACCCGCTACTGGACTCATGCTACGGCCGATACCAGCACCCAATTGAGCCATGGAGCCGAGTTGCATAATGCCATAGCCAAAGTCTGCCGCATGCGGTGTTACAGCTCCGTTAAATGCAAGAGCTGCTGCATTACCAGAACCAGAGATAACAGCTAATAAGAATGGACCAAAGGCTGCACCAATTTGAGCGATTTGTTGAGAGTTCTTCATGCCATCAATGAGTGCACTTGTAAGGCCGATATATTGCATACCAGCTGTAAAGCATGCAGCAGCAGCCATAAGACCGACTACATCACACATGCCATCGCCAGTACCGCGGAAGAATTTCTTAACTGCTTCCGTTACATTAGGACGTACAGCAATAATACCAATAGCTGTACCAATGAGCATAGATACAGGAACAGAAATTTCAGGAATCACTGCTACTTGTTTACTACCGAGTACGAGTAATACAAGTGGAATGATTGGGATGATAGCATATAAATAATTTACTTTAAATTCTTTACCTTCTTCCGCGTTAGCATCTTTCAATACATATCCTGTATGTTCCTTTTTAATGATAGCTACGATATTGAGCAAGATAGCTGCTACGACAATGCCAATAATAGCTTGCATAGAAAAGCTAGCGATAACGGTCATTACATCTTCACCAGCGAGTTGTGCTACTTGAGGGTTAAACATAAGACCAGGACTCAATGCACTACCCCAAGTCCCTAAGAAAATAGCAGAGCCTGCCATCGCTGGATGTACACCGGAGCGAATAAGTGCAGGAATTAATAGAGCACCTACTGCAGCTGCACAGCCTGCCGCTGTAGGCAACGCAATATTGATTAAGAACGTAATAATAACGGCACCAGGGATGATGATTTTAGTCATTTTTTTAAGACCTGCAGAGATGAAATATACCATGTGCTCTGTACATTTTGTATATTCCATAACATAACTAAAACCAAGCACTGTACAAATAGTTGGTACAAGACCTGGATTTGTGAGCTCTTTTACAAAGGCTGTCGTACCAGCACCAAGCTGTCCACCAATAAAACACATTAATAAGCCCGATAATAATAACACAAGCCGTGTTTCAAACTGCTTAATAATGGCAATAAACGTCGCCACTACGATAACAATACCAGCAATAACCATAATCTCTCCAATCCGTGTATTCCCTACCAATAGCGAATATTCTCTGCCATTCTATTACGGAATACACCCTTCTAACCACGTAAAATATGATACCTTAGCTAGTTAACACAGATCTAACTAAATTATATCTACATCAAATATTCTACGGTACTCAACCTAGTTAAGTTTAGTACTTTCTAAGCTAAGCTTTCTTAGCACCGTGTCTAATATCTTAGCGCCTGTAACGATGTCATCCATATCTGCAAATTCAGCTGGATTATGGCTGATACCTTCACGGCATGGAATAAAAATCATTCCTGTAGGAACATCATCAGCCCAATGCATGGCATCATGACCAGCACCGCTTGGCATGGTCATATAGTCTACGCCTACAGACTGAACAGCCTCTTCAATTTCGTGAATCATTGCTGAATGCATCGCCACCGGATGATCTTGTGCAACAGGCTCAATCGTATAGGATAAGCCTCGTTTCTCTGCAATAACATCAATAAATTCCTTAATGAGGGTAACTACAGAATCTCGGGCCGCCTTAGAAATACTGCGAATATCTACGCCGAGTTTAACGGCCCCAGGAATAACGTTCATCGCTCCTGGCACAACCTCTACTACTCCGACTGTACCCACTACTGGAGGCTCTTCTTGCATGGATGCAATCTCCTCAATACCGAGAATGATTTTAGAAGCCCCACAGAGTGCATCATGACGCAAGTTCATCGGTGTGGCCCCACTATGATCAGCATTACCACGAATGGTTACATAGAACCGTTCTGGTGCGGCAATCCCGGTTACAATGCCGATAGGTTTAGCTTCGTGCTCTAACACTTTACCTTGTTCAATATGAATTTCTGTGAAAGACTTTACATGTCTCTTATATTCCATATGCTCAATAGCATCTGGATTTAAATTACGCTCTTTTAATGCCTCATACAAGGAAATGCCTTGTTTATCTACTAAGCGATGTAAATCTTGCAATGTCAATTCACCGCGCATAGCTTTACTACCCAATGTGGCTGCTCCAAAGCGACTAGACTCTTCACACATAAAGTCTACTACTACAATGGTATGGTCATGTTCAAAACCATCATCAGTCATACTGCGAACCGCTTCGATAGCAGATAATACACCCACAACACCATCATAATTTCCCCCATTAGGCACGCTGTCCGTATGAGAACCAACCATGACAACCGGTAAATCAGGATTTTTACCTACCTTATAGCCAATGACATTCCCAAAACCGTCTGTTTCTACAGTTAATCCTGCGTCAACCATGCGTTTTATAATATATTGGCGGCCTGCCCAGTCTGCATCGGTGAAAGCAATCCGATTAATGCCTTCACCAGGTGCAGTTAACTGCGACATAGCCTCAAAATCACTAGCTAATCGCTCTCGTTGAATCATATAATACCTCACAATCTAATGCCTATATTACACATAATATATAGGTCCACTATACATATTCTTGATGCATACATTCTTGATGCATACATCTATATAGTTATACATCTATAATGTAATGTATACATCATAATCAATATAGTCTATTTTAAATAGTGAGTAGCAATTGTCCCTAATGCAATAATACCATTTAGCATGTCTTCTTCATCAATATCGAATAATGGATTATGATGAGGTGCTTTAATAGCAGAGCCTAATACCATATATGTTGCTCGCCCACCACGATCAATAACACGGTTTAGGAAATAGGCACAGTCTTCACTGCCACCGCCACTATAATCAAATGGTACTTTTTTGAAAATGCCTAGTGGTTCAACGATAGATTGTACTTCGCGAGCTAAATCATCGCTAATACGTCCTGCAGGAGTTTCACCTTGTTTTGTAACTTCAAAGGTACAATCATGCATTTCTGCAGCACCTTTAATAATGGTCTTAGTGCGTTCAATCATATAATCATTGATCTCTGTAGTAGCACCGCGAGTTTCTAGTTTAAGAACAGCTATATCAGGTGTAACATTACGACCTGTACCACTTTCAAAAACACCTACATTCATACGGGAAGCCCCTTGGCTATGGCGAGCAATGGCTTGTAAGTTAAGAACCGCTGTACAGCCTGCTAGCATTGCATTTTGTGCTTTCTCCGGAGAGCCACCTGCATGAGCTGAATAGCCATGGAATACAGCATCAAGTTTTGTAGTCGCTAAAAAGCCATGATCGCTACAAGCAAAGCAATTAGATAACTGTTCATTAAATCCGATATGCATGCCGAACATTAAATCCACATCATCTACAACACCTGCCTCGGCCATCGCTTTAGCACCACGTACGCCTTCCTCTGCTGGTTGGAAGATAAGTTTGATAGTACCCTTCAAGCCATCCTTATGTGTAGCAATATACTCAGCAAGGCCAAGCCCCATTGTCATATGCGTATCATGACCACAAGCATGCATAGCCTTCTCATGACGGGATCGGAAACCATCCTTAGCTGGAATATGGTTAGATGCTTTAGATTCGATTACATCATTGGAATCCATATCTGCACGGAATGCTACTACAGGACCATCATCACTGAACTTCATAGTTGCTACAATAGCTGTTTTACCATGGCCCATCTTCTCTACTAGTTCAGGATCAGCACCTTCATCGATAGCACGCTCCATAGCGGCTTTCATCACTTCATCACTAGGTAATCCCATACGAGAGTTTAAATCGAGCACTTCTGAGCCCAATGCCACATCATAACCCAATGAAATGAGTTTATTTGCAACCTTAGATGCAGAGCGGTACTCGAGCCACGCTGGCTCTGGATACATATGAAAATCGCGGCGCATAGCTATAAACGCATCACGACGTTGTTGTACAAATTCCTTAATGTCCATAATTATCTCCTTAATAAAGCTAAATCTATCTACTTCTACTATATGAATAGATGTAGGAATAGTCAACAAACGGAACTATGTATACAGTATAAATCGAATACCACCTTACATAAAATAACAAAAACCTATATTACTATGACAAAATATGATAATCATAGCTATTTAGGTTTTAAAAGTAATCTATTTATGTTTAAGATTCATTGAATCTACGCAATTTCTTCTTTATTAAGTTTTTCCAATACGTCTCGTTTAAGTTGTCGTTGGCGATCCCAGGCAATAATAAATACAGTTGCGATGATGCAGAACATCCCGAATATACCAACTAATGTAAATTCATTACCTAACAAAGCCCAGCCAAACAAGGCGGCTGAAATCGGCTCTAAAGAAGACAAGATTGAACCTTGAATAGCACCAATACGACGCACACCTTCAATATAGGCATTAAAGGATACTACAGTCCCTAGGATAATAATCGTAAACAAACCGAGCCAAGTCATGCCATCCCAAATGGCCTCTGAGTCAATTTGTTGAAACATAGCAAGAGATAAAATACCACAGATAAACATAGCAAATCCAACGATAGATGTGGTGCTATATTTTTTTAATAGTTCAATGGGTTGCAACGTATATACACAAATACTAGCAGCAGATATAAGTCCCCAAAACAAGGCGTCTCCATTAATAGTGGATATATCTAACCCTTCTTGAGAAACAATACATATAGTACCAGTCAGTGCAAGCAGAACACAACAAAATTCAGCTGGTGTTGGCTTTTTAAAATATCGTAAGAATAAATAAATAATGAGCAACGTCGGTGCTACATATTGTAATACAGTAGCCACGCCTACACCTGAAATAGCGATAGCTTTAAAATACGAGTACTGTGCCAACGCAATACCTAATAAACCAAATATGAGGAGTTTACCAAAGTCTTTTGGATGTTTAAATATATCAAAAATGCGTATCCCATCCTGTATATAGGCGAGTAGAATCGTCAATAATCCAGCTACAAGTAACCGCACCTCTAACAGCCACTCTACATTTAAATGCTTTGCATTTTCGAGGAATTGCACCGATGTACCTGAAAGCCCCCAAAATAATGCCCCTATAATGGCAAGTCCCATGCCTATCCACTGTTTTTCTTCCATACAACCTCCGCATAAGGATTGCTTACTATTACAAAGAGTTTATCATTAAGATGATTGACCTCGTTTTTCTAAGGCAATGATGATAACTGTAGCAATAATCATGGCCATTCCTAAGATACCAACCCAGTTAAATTGATTGCCCAATAAGGCCCATCCAAAGAAAGCTGCCGAAATCGGCTCAATCGATGACAAAATCGATCCTGAGACAGCACCAATGCGTTTCACCCCTTCAAGGTACGCATTAAAGGACACGATAGTGCCAAGAAAGACTACATTAAAACAGCCTACCACAGTCCATACATCCCATGTCGCACACGAATGAGGTTGCTGGAAAAGTACCGCTGCCACAAGGCCACTGAGGAGCATCCCAAAACCTACAATAGGAATTGTCCCATAGGTTGCTACCAGTCGTACTGGAGAAACACTATATACGGCTACGCCCACGGCAGATAATAAGCCCCAAAACAACACGTCACTACGAAAGCTTTCAAAAGAAAAACCATTATTCCCCATCAAACAAATAGTACCTGCTAAAGCAAGGATAACTGAAATGATTTCTCCTGTGGACGGCCGTTTTCCATAGCGCACCAGCAAATAGATGATAATCATAGACGGCGCCAAATATTGCAGCACCGTCGCAATGCCCGCACCGGCGATGACGATGGAACGGAAATAGGTATATTGGCACAGGGCCATACCAAATACGCCGAATATGACGAGTCCTAATGTATCTCGCCAATTACGGAATACATTAAAAATAGCATTGCCTTGACGAATCCATCCATATAGAACGGTTAACAGTCCTGCCGTAATAAGACGCATCGTCAAAAGCCATTCTAAGTTCATATTACGAAAATTGCCTATGAATTGGACAGATGTGCCTGACACGCCCCATAAGGTGGCGCCTAATAATGTTAATATAATACCGATAATTTCATATCGTTTCATCATGTTACTCACCTAATAGAGACACATGCACCTTTACAACAACCTTACGAATTTTTATAGGCTTATCGTCAACCGCTAAAAGAGGGCGATGAATATCCGATGGGAAAAATACCGTATAATACCCTTCTGGACAGTAGATGTGCCCTTCATCTACAGATTCATTAGGATAAAAATAGCAGTCTCGTTCAGGATAGGATTCGATAGGCTTTACTCGGCCATGGTCCACAAAAAAGCCCATATTCTCTTGCCCCTTCACCATAAACTGAATATCTATATAATTTTTATGAGATTCTGGTTTTGTAGTTTCAAATAATTTTGTTTCTACATCATCTACATTGGCATACATCATATCGCCTTCGATAGCATGACGACCTCCTGGCAATGCTTGTAAATCAGTGTTTTTTAAGAAATCAAGAGCTCGAACAATGGCTGCGGGATAGCCCATTTTTGTATAATCTGCATGTATACTTGAAAAAAACATAGGTACATCCTTTCTATATAAACCATAGTGCATATAGCACCATACATACGATCAATTATTAATCTATTAGTATTGATTTTATACTTCTATGGTAGCACATATGCACTTTGGCTTCCATATAGGATTACGCAAAACAAACCCTCCATACGCTACATATATGGAGGGTTCGTAAAGTACTATTCAAATTTATGACTTACGTCAATGATCGTTATACATATGAAATTGTATATTAAGTTTTATATTTAGTTGTATATGAAATTGTTAGTGAAATGTCAATTCTCAATGAAATTAACTACGTAGACGGTTTTTACATTAATCTTGTTCCTTGAAAGCAGCGATTATTTCATCGGCTTGCTTATGAGGAACCTCTTCATAACTATAGAACTGACGATTAAATACGCCTTGTCCTTGTGTCATAGAGCGCAAAACAGTAACATAATCTGACATTTCTGCCAATGGTACTTGCGCTTTAACAACGGATATACCAGTTCTTTCACTTTGTTCCATGCCTAATACACGACCTCGACGACTATTTAAATCGCCCATGATGTCACCCATGAAAGCATCTGGTGCAAACACGTTAACTTCATAGATTGGTTCTAATAGGACTGGTTTCGCCTTTGGAATTACATCCTTGATAGCCTGTGACGTAGCTACTTTAAATGCTAACTCTGAGGAGTCTACACTGTGGTAAGATCCATCCAAGAGTGTCACTTGCACGCCAATCATAGGATATCCCGCAATTAAGCCTTTTTCTAGGGTTTCTCTGGCGCCCTTTTCCACTGCTGGTATATATTGTCTTGGTACAGCACCACCAAAAATCTTGTCTACAAAGGCAAATTCTTGACCATCATATAATGGATCAACTTGAATTTTAACATGTCCATACTGACCATGACCGCCACTTTGTTTTTTATATTTCGATTCTGTTTCTGCAGATCCTTTGATTGTTTCACGGTATGGAATATATGGTTTTACAAGTTTCGCTTGTACGCCATATTTACGGTCCATCTTGTTAAGGATATGTTCTAAGTGCACTTCGCCCATGCAGTCAATTTGCAATTGGCGAGCTTCCGGATTTTTCACAACTACACAAGTTGGATCTTCTTCGGCTACTTTTAACACAGCACTAGCTAATTTTTCCTCTTCACCTTTTTTCACAGCTTCCATAGCTACGGTATACAAAGGTTGAGGGAAACGAATCGCATCGTACTTCACCTTAAAATCAGGAGCTGTTAAGGTATCGCCTGTTTTTGCATTAGCCAATTTCGGTATCACTACGATATCGCCAGCTTTTGCGGCAGTTACTGGAATTTGTTGCTTCCCGATAAGGGTAACCATCTTATTCCATTTTTCCTCAGTTCCTTGATTAACGTTGAACAGCTTATCACCTTCTTTGAGTTCACCAGAGAAGATGCGTACAAAGCTTTGTTTGCCTGCGAATGGGTCAAGCAATGTTTTAAACACGAATGCGGTTAGGGGTTTATCCACATGCACCACAACTGGTTCACCAGTGTCTGCTGATTCAGCAGTCATCACTTTTTTTGCTGCATCTGGCATATACCGAATCATTCTGTCTAATACTTGATCTAAGCCAATACGGGATATGGCACTGCCACACATGATTGGACACACACGGCCTGTAATCATCCCTTCGCGTAGACCTTGGCGAATTTCTTCTAATGAAAGCTCTTCGCCTTCTAAATATTTTTCCAACAATTCATCGCTACCTTCAGCCGCGGCCTCTACGGTCATTTCCCGTATTTCTTGGGCCTTTTCGATAAGATGAGCCGGTACAGCAATCTCTGTTGGTTGGCCGTCTTTGTAAGTAAACGCAGTCATTTTGGCTACGTCTATCACGCCTTCAAAATTGGCACCTTCGCCAATCGGAATTTGGAGTGGCATAATTGCCTTGCCAAATAGTTCACGCATACGTTCAATAGTACCGAAGAAATCAGCACCATCAACGTCCATTTTATTGATAAATGCCATACGTGGCATTTGTAATTCAACAGCATAATCCCAAGCGCGCACCGTATCTGTTTCAACGCCAGTCGTTGCGGATAATACCATTAACATGCCATCACAAGCACGCAATGCGGCACGAACTTCACCATGGAATTCATTGTAACCCGGTGTATCAATAAAGTTAACCTTATGGTCATGCCATTCACAAGGGGCCATACCCAATTGGATCGTTACATTTCGTTTAATCTCTTCGGGCTCAAAGTCCATAATATGTTTGTTATCTTGACCACGGCCAACAAAATCAACAGCACCAGAGGTTAATAACAAGGATTCTACTAAAGCAGTTTTCCCTGCCCCATCATGGGACACCACAGCTACATTACGAATCTGATCACTACTATATTCTTTCATCGGAATCGCCTCCTTATGTGAAACTTTGAGTTCTTGATATATGATTTCGACGTAATAATATAAAAATCCTCTTTTTTCGAAAAAATATTTATCGAAAAAAGAGGACTATTATACAACTAAAAGGATCCGGTCCGTTTACCGTAATGTCTAGAATCCCCATTTTGCTTCCATCCAACAGTATCACCAATGGACATAACGCGACGGGTCAAGCAGTCTTTACATTTATCTGCATTATCATCCACGCATGGTTTATTATCATATAGCAAATATTTGGCACGGTGTTCAGGGATGGTAATGATAGGCATCAAAATATTAGCCCCTGCAGCGAGACCCTTTTCACGACCTAATGGATCCAATGCTTGTAACGCTGTAGTAGCTGCAATATTTACGTCTTTCAAGAATAGACGCGTTAAGGCAATCATCTTGAGCCCTAGTTGAATACGGCGCAATTTACCAGCCTCATCATCAATGCCCATGGCCAACGCCTCTTGGCCCAATGGCGTATCATGATGCACCACATAGGGGCCCATGCCAATCATATCGATATCCATATCACGGTAGAACAAGATATCGTTCACAAGATCGTCCTCTGTTTGCCCAGGTAGACCAATCATAACGCCTGTACCCACTTGGAATCCTACGCGACGCAAACGGCGTAGACATTCAACTCGAGTTTCAAAGGAATGTAGTTCATCGCGAGGATGAATTTTGTGATATAGCTCTTTATTCGTCGTTTCAATGCGCAATAGGTAACGGCTAGCACCCGCCTCACGCATGCGGCGGTACGCCTCTTCACTTTGCTCCCCTACGCACATCGTAATACCAAGGGAACCATCGCCGATGGCTTTGATGTCGCGGATAAGATCGACTACATAATCGACGAATACATCATCACAACGTTCACCAGATTGAAGCGTAATAGAACCATATTCATGGTCATAGGCCCACTGCGCCATCTTGATGATATCTTCACGATTCATATCAAAGCGTTCCGTCTTATCATTTTCGCGGCGAATACCGCAGTAATTACAGTTTTTAATGCATCGGTTCGAGAATTCGATGAGGCCACGATAATACGCTACAGGCTGTACATATTTTGCCTTCACTTCGTACGCCTTTTTATATAGTAGCTGCAACTGTTCTTCATCAGTTACAGACATGAGAAATCTTAGCTCATCCTCTGTCAGCCATTCATCGCCGACGAGGTCTTTTGTGAGAATATCTTGCACTTGCAAATCATCACTTCCTTTCATAACGAATCGTCATCGATTCGCTTGGTATGGTAATAGATTCAATATCAGTAACGCAGATAAATCCATTAATTTCGCGTGGTAAATCTTGCACATACTTCACTTGGTTCGTCAAACATGCATGCGCCATAATACCACGACTCATTTTGGAGGACGTACTCATCTGTTTATATGTATCGCCTCGTAATTCCCAAAATTCAACCGTTACTACCTTTGGATGGTTCACCATTTTTGCATATTCTTTAGACGCTAAGTTTAGGATCCAATCCTCCTTGTGAAAGTATGCATCCACCGCTTCACGCCAGATTTCATATAAATTAAGCCCTACCTTATCGACCATATCTAATCGATAGTCTCTGACACCCATCGTAGGCTCTACAACGCCATATAATGCAGACATAATAGCAAGATGAGTTTCACCAAAAGCCTTAGCCTCATCAGATAGTCCTGCCCAATCTAAATATTTAAAAGCAATGCCATCGTAGCTTTCACAAGCAAAACCTACAGGATGAGACTCAAACTCTTCATAAAAAACGAAAACAGATTGTGCCTTATCACCTTTTAGTTTTAGGGCCTTACCAAGTGCTGCTACATCGAGAGATTGTACATGTTTTACAATCTTTTGCGTAATAAGGGGCTGAAATTGACCATCACGGATTACTGCTGTAGTATGGGAAATTGTTTTTGTCTTACTAGGAGAGAGGACGATTTTCATGGGACAATTCCGCCTTGATACTTTCCTCTGTCAAATTGTCGATAAGATTTGGATTCCACAACATGAGAGGCACTGCCACAACGTGACTAGCTTTCATTTCTTTACACAATTTAATACATTCTGCCAAATAAGGAGATTCATTATCGTGGATATCGCAAATGATAACTACATGGCGTCCCTTAAGATTAACCCCTTCATAATCGATGCTTTCACCAGACACGGTAAGCAAACCGGTTTCCAAACGGCCTTCACTCATATCATTTATACGAGACATTAAAATATGCTCAAGCATAGTGGATACCGGTGTTACAACAGGGCCTGTACCAACGAGGGCCTCTGGTTGGGCATGAACGATAACGGTTTTCTTGCGTTTGTCCGTTCTAAACTCCATAAGTGCATGTTCTAATGCGGAGAAGAACACAAATAATTGCCAAGGATCTAAGGAGCCTGTTTGGAACATATCGATAATAGCGCCATCCTCTTCGATGTTAAGGCGCGCTAATAATTCTTCTGCAATGTCGTGAACAACCTCTTTATAATCAGATTGTACTGGTGCATTTAATTCATTCATATCTTTTTCTGTTGCCATGAAATCCTCCCGAAAACATATATAAACTGCTATACTAGCAAATTAAATTCTATTCTTTATTGTACCATATTTCACAGGCTTATACGTTACTACAACTACATTTCATAAATCTATTTGGTTCTGGTTCTAAACAAAACAAAATACCGCCTATTTCTGTGAAAGCTTTCACAAAAACAAGCGGTATATATTAGCCTATAACTAATAAGTAAATATTCATCAATGTTACGATAATACCAATGCCCCAAAGAATAATCCCCGTAAATCGGCGATTCGTATAAGCGCCCATCACACGACGGCTGCTCGTCATATATAATTGCAAGAATATGGTAATCGGCAACTGTAAACTCAAGAACATTTGCGAAACAAGCAAGGCTTGAAAGGAATCCGTAATAAACAAGATCAATAATAGTGCAGGAATATATGTTAACCCCAATCCTAACCGACTATGAAAGTCCTTCATATCATAGGACTCGCCAAACATGCCGGCAAATATGCTCGCCCCAGCCATACCAGCCGTCGCCGATGATGCAAGACCGGCAAATAGCAAGGCCAACGCAAAGATGGTATCTGCAGCAGGTCCAATTAAAGGTCTTAATAGTTCCTCAGCCTGTTCTAACTCGGTAACCTCAATGCCATGACTAAAAAATACGGCCGCTGCTAGTAAAATCATGGCGGAGTTAATCATCCAACCAATGCCCATAGATAATAATGTATCTACGAATTCATATCGCAATTGGCGATGCATAATCTCCTTATCTTGTCGATTAAACTGACGACTTTGAATGACCTCGGAGTGCAAAAACAAATTATGAGGCATAACGACGGCCCCTAAAATGCTCAAGATAACGAGCATAGATTCGTTAGGTATGCTTGGATTGATCCAGCCAACACCCGCTGCAGCCCAATTGACATCAACCATATTGACCTCCACAAGGTAGGCCAATGCAATAAGGGATACAAATCCAGCTATAATACATTCTAATTTACTGTATGAATTTGTAATGAGCATAATTGTACATACGATAGCCGTTAATACACTACCGATGACAAGAGGGATTCCGAACAGCATCTTTAGTGCGATAGCAGCGCCAATAAATTCAGCCAGCGCCGTGGCTACGGCTGCAATCCCCGCTGTACTTAGCACCGTACGAGACAGCCATTTCGGTAAAAATTCATAAGCACATTCTGCTAAACATTGCCCCCGCACAATCCCCAAATGGGCCACATTATGCTGCAATAAGATGAGCATAAGTGTAGATACTGTTACAACCCATAGTAATTCATAACCATAGCTAGCACCGGCTGCTAAGTTAGCAGCCCAGTTGCCAGGATCGATAAATCCAACGGTTACAATAATACCAGGTCCGATATACTTAAATACTTCACTAACATGTTGTTTGCCATTCTGATGAACAGTAAACAACTTATTTTTTATAAAATTAATCATGTTGTTCCCTTATAGGGATTATAGAGTGAACATCATTTCTGTTTGTACACGCGCATCTGCTTTAGATTTTCCATTCTTGGAACCTGTATAGCGAATACGAACATCACCGTTAGTCTTGACACGAGAGTCATCAATTTTAAATTTCTTCATTTTTTCCTTGATTTGTTCGTCTGTTAAAGCCCGTTCTTTGGTGACTTTTTTATCTCGTTCAATGCGATAATCCATGATATCGCGCATGTTTTCTTGGTAGATACGCAACGCAAATTGACGATCATTGTCGTTCATTTGTTCCCGTTTTTCCACGACTTCATCAAGTAACGGCATCAACTCAGTTTTCGTATAACTAGTACTATCATCAAATATAAATCCATGAGTATTCGTAATGGCTCCATGTTTTACTAGCGTCTTTAACGCTTTGTATGTCCAATCATTTGGTGTAATAAGGTTAGCGCTACCAGGATGTGCAGCAGATACTACTTTAACATCATCAGTACTCATACCATCTACCACAGGACGGGCACTAGGAATTGTAAAATCTTCCGCATGAGCCACACCGAAGGATGCCACTAAACAAAGGGTCCCAATACTAAGGACGCGACGAATCATCGACAAATGACGTATATATTGTGTATTCATAAAAGTCTCCTTAAATTAAATTTTATACAATTCATTATAAGCAATCAGATATGAATACGTCAACTCTATCCCCATTCCTTACACTGTATGGTTAATAAAAAAGACCTCACATCAGACGATGTGAGGTCTCAGCATGGCGGAGGATTAGGGATTCGAACCCTAGCAACGGTAACCCGCCCTAACGATTTAGCAAACCGTCCTCTTCAGCCTCTTGAGTAATCCTCCATGCTTTACTGGGTAATCATATCATACCCAATAAGGCGTTGTCAATTGAATTATTTCAACATGGATTCAATGAACCAAATTTGTTTTACATAATATTCAATATGGTCTTCCATCATGTTGGAAAGCAAGAAATTATCTTCCTCACCAGCAGCTTCACGGATAGCAGCAGCTTGATCCTTCATATATTTAAAGTCGTGAAGTAAAATTTCGATGACTTTATGTTGAGGAACATCTTCTTGACCTAGCTCACCGATTTTTGCTAATTTAGCATATTCAACAGAGTTTACTAATGGGAATTCACCTTCCATTTTTACATGTTCAGCTACGGCATCAAAGTATTCAAAGGCTTCATCATAAATGGATTCTAAGTATTCGTGGATGGATTTGAATTGTGGACCAGTTACATTGAAATGAAGATTGTGTAATTTTACATTCCATACGGAAAGATCTGCTATATATTGATTTACTTGTTGTACGTTTTTCATAATAATACTCCTTTTATTAATTAATTCTCAATTATAGTTTATTCAGAGCCAGAATAAACTCAGTTGGCTTCTATGCCATCAATTTATTTATTTAATTTGTAATCAATATTGATTACATTGTTATTCTATCAATAATGATTTTCCTTGTCAATAGTTAAATCGATTTTTTTCGTTTTTTAATAAAAAACCTCTTATTATTAGACTAAAATCTAACAATAAGAGGTCTGTTCCATATTAAATATAGTACTCTATGTAGTTTTCAGGATATGGGCTATCATTGGAGGCCCCATTTTTATCTTTTCGTCTAGGTTTCCGAACATACATATTTTCTGGATCCGTTTCAAAGATGACCATATCTTTCGGAATATCGTGTTTTATAACTAGATTACAACCGATTTTAGTACGAGCACCAATCGTAATATCCCCTAAAATTTTTGTACCTGTACCAATAAGAACATCATCTTCAATCGTAGGATGGCGTTTCGCCTTCTTAGAGGACATGCCCCCCAATGTTACCTGATGAAACAAAGTTACATTATCCCCTACGATAGCTGTTTCACCGATGACAACGCCCATGCCATGATCAATAAATAAGCCTCGACCAATGGTAGCGCCTGGATGAATTTCAATGCCCGTTACATGACGAGAATGAAGTGCTATACGCCGTGCCAATGTAGGCCACCCTGCCTTATAAAGACGATGTGCGAAGAAATGCCAAAACAAGGCTGTTATATGCGGATATGTCCATATAACCATCCACACATTAGTGGCCGCCGGATCAGAATCCATGACGCGTTTAATATTATATTGAATTTTGCCCCATAATTCGCGCAAACCTTGCATCATAAGTACTCCATATCTACGTTCATTATACGAACAGTCTCTCTTAGATATCAAAAATATAACGCCCTTGGATACTCCCAAGGGCGTAAGTCACGGTTTTAACGATCACCAAACTATACACTGGGTATAATCATTTGTACACTCTATAAATATATTCCTACTCTAACACCTAGGAATATATCTGTCAAGAATTTTGAGCACCTTTAAAGCCCACAGTTTATAGGAAATAACTGAGTTTATCGTATCTTACTAAGTGTGTTTATTACCGAATCCCACGTAATAGGCATCGTCATAATGGCAACGGCAATTCCAATCCATAAAAGACTACCCACGATAACTACAAGCCTAGAGAGCACAAACTGAAGAGCCCTGCTATTGCCATATACGATGATTTTCTTTCGTTCATGTAATACAATATGTCCCCATAAAAAACCAGCTAAGGTATACGTTACAACATGTGGATCTAACACCAAATAAGAAACCACATCTAGCATATGCTCTTTTCTAGATATCACGGGTGAAAGCAATCCATTTACTTCAACGGCCCATAGTTTATACCAGAATAACATTAATATGGCAGGCCACATAGATCGCCACGTCATCCATAAGAGATAACAATAATTCACCAACGCCCCAGCTACTTGACCATGATGCTGTTGTAAATATCGTTCCATCCAAGAGTTTGAACTATAACCTTGCTCAATTTGCCAATAGTGAAATTGTACATTTCGCTCCCCATGCGTAACATCTACAAAGCCTAGTGTTTGTAATAGGACAAGAGCGAATATACCAATAGTGACAAGTTGAAACCATTCACTAAACATCCAGCTAGATGGCACCATACGGTCTGTTACAGTAATGTCGATTTGCAATACTAATAGTATCAACGATACGTAAGCACTCCATCGTGTCCATCGGTTGTATGTATGTAGTGAACTATGATTACCTACGACAAGCGTTGCTGGATGCAATGACAATAATAGGCCAAATACAAAGCAAAATATGAATGTCGAGATGACCGCTATAAATTCGTAATTCATCTTAACGGTACGCTACGCGTTCAGGCTGCATATCGTGGAAATGAAGGCGTTCTTTTGCCGTCTTTTCCCACTCTGTACCAGGCTTACCGTAGTTTGCATATGGATCGATGGACAAACCACCACGCGGCGTAAACTTGCCCCATACTTCAATGTATTTAGGATCCATCAACTTAATCAAATCCTTCATGATAATATTAATGCAGTCCTCGTGAAAGTCCCCGTGGTTGCGGAAACTAAATAGATATAATTTCAAAGATTTGGACTCTACCATTTTCTTATCTGGTACATAAGAAATGTAGATGGTCGCGAAGTCTGGTTGACCTGTCATTGGGCACAAGCTAGTGAACTCAGGACAGTTAAATTTAACGAAGTAATCATTATCAGGGTGTTTATTATCAAATGTCTCTAACACCTGTGGTGCATAATCGGTAGGGTAATCGGTCTTGTGACCTAACATCGTTACCCCTTGTAACTCTTTTTCAAATCTGCCGGATGCCATAAGGAACCTCTTTCTATACATTCTATAATTAAATATATTAAATAATTTATGTAACACTTAATTATAGCATATAAAGAACGACCTATAGCACTATATGCTAGCTCAAAGTATCTAGTAATAGGTTAGAACATATAAAAAAGTATATAAGGCTACTAGAAATAACCAAACATATACGCCAGCTTTAAAATTAAACTGATATTTTTCTACTTTATCACTTTCAAACTCATCATTCTTAAGCATGAAATACATCCCCACCAAAGAAATTCCCATACAAACTATAATCAGAAAAAGTAATACAAATTCCGAGACAGATTCATGAATTAACGCTACTATTACACCCTCAACGGCAATACCTCCGAATGTAGCAATCCTTGCTAAACTAAGCTTACCTTTATGAGTAATTAACTTATAAACAAAAAACATACTACATATTATTAAAATTAAATCCTTAAGCATTATTTGTCTGTATCCTTTTTCAAATTAGATTTAACTCTATCTTTAAAATAGTCTCCTGCTGTCGCACCAACAACCCCTCCGGTAAAGGCCCCTACAGGACCAGCACCACTTCCTACAATACCGCCACCTAATCCAGTAGCTACAGGAATTAAATCAGCTCCCCATGCCTTTACTAATTCACGCCCACTGTATACTTGATAGTCCATATATAAGTCCTTAGCTAAGTAAGCTATTAAAACAGGGCCGCCACTTCTAGCTACAGTACGTGCAAACTTTGAGGCCTTCTCAGTATAATGAACATATCCAACCCAAGGTTGATTTCCTACCTCTGATAATACATTTTGAGCTACAGACTTTCCTAAATCATCTTTAGTCCAAACAAATTCTGAATTATTAGAATTTTTTAGTATTTCACTATGATTAAAAGACAAAAACTTCGGTTTATCAAATAAACTAGCTTTATACTCTTTTGTTCCTCTAATTATAATATGATTTACTTCTCTTCCATCTGAACTATAATACTTATATATAAATCCATATGTAGGATTAACAGCACCTATTTTTTCTTTATATTGATGAATATGTTTTCTTATCAAAGAATATAAATTGGGATTATTTCTATAAGAGGCATTTTGATAATATTCATTTTCAATTTTATTTATTAATTCTGCTTCCTGTTCTCTATCAACTGATAACCAATATTCTTGGATATCATTACGTTCCTTCTGACTTTTAGCCGCCGCCATTTGAGATAAAAACAACTGATTTTGTTCATGTGTCAAATAATTATTTGTTGTAGCAGATAGTGAAATACCGGTTCCTAACGAAGAGTGCGAAACTGTATTACTTAATATTGCACTAGCAATTTTATATACATCAGAATTATCAACATATTTACCATTAGCGTCTATTGTACTATTAGGGTGTTTAGCTATATCAGCATTGATATTCTCCAATTGGGAATTAATACTTCTCATTTGACCATTATAGCTTCTATCAACAATCTGCTTTGCTTCACTAACAGCAGAAAGCAATCTATCTTTTGATTATTTGCCTTCTAATGATTTAAAATGATCTTAAATTGCAATATAAAATTGAACAGTACTTAAATCCACTATTTTATTAACTTCTTCTAAAAAGGCCTCTTGTGGTGTTTTGTAATGTAATATCTTACGTGGTAAGTTATTACACCAGTGAAGAGTTCGGTGTAGTGTATGTTCTAAGATACTTTCTATTCGCTTCCCTTTTGGAATAAAGCGACGAAATAGACCATTATGCCGTTCATTAGAACCTCGTTCCCAAGCCGAATAGGGATGCGCAAAATAGATTAATAGCATTTCATCTTCAAGTTCAGATATGTCCGCAAATTCTAATCTATTATCAGCGGTTATTGTCTTACATATTGTGCCTAATTCAACATTCTTCCTAAAGGTAGTTAACCACGCTTCTAATGTCTCTTTTACATCACAGGCACGTGCTGACGGACAACGTAACGATACATATAGTCTGCTTTTACGCTCTAATAACGTCACTAATACGTTATCTGTTTTCTCCTTTGTTCCACGAACAGTATCTAATTCTCAATGACCAAATTCTTTACGAGTTTCAATTGTAGCATCAAGAAGTTCTATGGATTGCCCCAGTTCGCGCTTATGTTTTCTGACAATGGATTTTCTCATAGAACGACGTACTACCAAAGGCAGATCAATGGCTTTTACCCCAAGTAAACCTTGATGAAGATAGTTATATAAAGTTTTTGTACAAACTATTTCATTACGTGCAAATATACACTGACGTTTAGCATATCCGACAGCAGCGTCAAAAGACCAATGTTCTTTAAGTACTTTTTCTTCAACCCAAAGTATGAAGGACTCTATGGAACCAAACTTCATTGTATTAAATGAGCCAAGACGTTGTTGTTCATATGTTAATTGCCCTGAATCTGCTACATATACAATACAGACTTTACCTTGTCGAATTTGGACAACTGAACCACGTTTTAGTTCTGTATAAATAGTGGTTCTAGAGCGTCCTAATACGGTTGCAATAGCGGTAACAGAATCACCTGCGGCGATTCTCTTTTCTACATAAAAGCGTTCTTCAAGTTTTAAGTGTTTGTTTGTACGTAATGTCGTGTTATGATTAGTATAGTCCATAGTGATTACCTCGGTTAGATTATATTTGGTCACTTAAATCATAACACAAGGTTCACTATGGACTTTTTATGTGTTCAATTTCATTCTACAATTAAGCATAAATATATTTTTAAATCAAACCTAGGTATAAAATCGATAAATTTACTCCTTCTCCTTTATTAGTTTTATAAAATTAAAATTCATAATATAATATTCATATATCCATGCTATAGTACCAATTATGATTTATCGTGACGTTTTATACACAATGGAGGTTACCATGAAAGTAAAACAACTTATTGTATCCGGTATAGCCTTAGGAGCGCTAGCTTTCACAAGCGGAGTGGTACAGCCTGCACAGGCAGCAGTCGGTATGGATACACCTGCACCGACGCAGAGTTTAAAAAGACCTGCATCAGTAACGACACAGCATTACATCAATGTAGATGGCCTATTATTGGAGCCAATCGATAAAAAGCCTAATGTCATCTATGTTGACGGTCAACCACTCGTAGCTTTACGTCAAGTATCAGAAGCATTAGGTTACAAAGTATCTTGGGATGCACCTACAAAAACAGCATTGATCGACATGAACATTGCTACATTAGCGGTACAACTGGACTCTAAACAAGTCGTGCGCAAGGGTAAATTACAAATCATCAACCTCGATACATCCGAATCTTTACTGCCTGCAGCACGTATGGTAGACGGAATTCTGTATGTAAGTCCGAACGCATTCAAACTCTTGTTAAATGATGTAACTATCAATAAAGACGAAATTTACATCGTTCCACAACAAAGTCAATTGGCCGCTGACGCTAATACGCAAAAAGGCAAACGAAACGGTATCGAAACATTCTTACCGGATCAAGGAGATAAAGTAATTCCATACGAAGAAGAGGAAACCAAAGAAAAGAAACCTCTTATTACGGTAAAACGAACTAATACAAAAACAGATACCAAAGACACAGAGAATACCGAATACGTACGCTCTAACGGATTAAACAGATAATAAAATCTTGCGTATAGCTAAATTCAGTTTAATACCTTATAACTTAAAGATGGCAACTCATCACGCTGATGAATTGCCATCTTTTTATTATTTTTGATACGTTATTATTTCTTGTTGCTTTTTACTTCTCAATGTATTTTATTACTAAATGTCTTTTATTGCTTGGTGCCTTTAGACATATTATCTAAGCTATCTTTTGCCGAGTCTATACTCCGCTTCAGGTCTTTTATCGAT
>CAJMLW010000011.1 GCA_905214495.1 uncultured bacterium
TCAAAGACTCTTTATTTAAATTAATTTGAAAATTTTATTATTAATATACAAAAAAACCACCTAAGAATCTACCTAGACGGTTTTAAAACCACTTAATCAGATTTCCTCTATCTATTATAGCCGAAAAATCACAAATTTATCTGTAAACGCAGACTTATTTCTTAAAATGTCCGCTTATTATTTGGTGGAGATGAGGAGAGTCGAACTCCTGTCCAAAAGCGTTGCCATATAGACTTCTCCGAGCACAGTCTATGATTTAATTCTCAAGTACCTATCGCTCACAGACAAACTACAGTACTCCAGTTCATGATGTCTCGCCTAATTCATATGAACGACTAAATTAAGCCAGCCTACGGTTTGACGTCCGTTCACACTTGGTAGGCACAAGTATGAGGGACGTAGCTTATGCAGCTAATGCAAAATTTTCTTCTGCGTTTAAATGTTTTCCCACCGTTTAACGGCCCAATGGAACGCCGACTCGCTATCTATACCACACTCGCCCCTGTCGAAACCTTTACATCCCCATGGGTTTGTTGGTTTATCTATCATACCCCTAATGCATATTCATGTCAACAAGTAATTCGTGTAGCGTTTGTGCTACATAGTCAAGTTGTTCCTTACTGTGAGCAGCTGTAACCGTCATCCGTAACCGACTTTCACCAACAGGAACTGTAGGCGGTCGAATAGCTGTAATAATAATGCCTCGTACCTCTAACTCATGGGCTAATCTTAGGGCTCGATCATTATCGCCTACCACAATTGGGAATATCGGTGTTTCGTCGTCACAATCAATCCCCATAGCCTGTAATTTATGTGCCATATATACAGTATTGTCACGCAAACTATCCACTACGGCTGATTCATCTTGTACAATTCGTAGGGCCTCCAAGGCTACCCCGACATCCGCTGGAGACAAAGCTGTAGAAAATATAAAGCTACGACTATAGTTAATCAGGTATTCTATCAAATCCTTACGCCCCGCCACATAGCCGCCAACAGAACCTAAAGCCTTGCTCAAGGTACCAAGCTGTACATCTACATCGGTAAGACCAAAATGATGAGCCGTACCGCGTCCATTTCCGATGACACCGGTTGCATGAGCATCATCTACCATAAGAAGAGCATTATATTCTTTACCCAATTCATATAATTTATCTAATGGTGCAATATCTCCATCCATGCTAAATACACCATCGGTAATGATCATTTTATACGCCGATTTATAATTTTTAAGAATATATTCTGCATGTTCTACATCTTTATGCTTATACCGCTCAATATGAGCTCCACTAAGACGACACCCATCGATGATACTAGCATGATTCAATTCATCGCTAATGATAACATTATGTTTATTCATCAAGGCAGTAATCGTACCAACATTAGCCATATAACCTGTATTAAATACTAGAGACTGCTCTGTTTCTTTAAATTTAGCTATAGCCTTTTCTAATTCCTTAAATAATGGAAAAGATCCTGATGTAAGTCTAGCGCCCCCAGATCCAGTACCAAATTGTTCGATTGCTTCAGCGGCCGCTTGTTGTACACGGGGTTCATGGGTAAGCCCCAAATAATTATTAGATGCCATCATGATATACATACGATCATCGCGTTTTACACGCACTGCATCTAAGGGCTCGTAAGTCTTAATCGTTCTCTTATTTTTTTCTTGTTCCTTAGCCTCTAGTTTTTTCTGAAAGTCTTGATAATAATCCACGTTACCACCATACCAATACTGTTGTATTCTCTAAATAATTAACAATTTCACGAATAGGCCTATTTGTATCTACAAAAAATACACGGCCCCCGATAGGATTTCCCATTTCTTTCATATTCGGAATGCGATGATATATACCATTACACGCTACATACCCCACTGTATAATCTGGATCGTCGGACCAACAAAGCTCACCTACAATACCAGGGCAGGACTGTACCTTTGTGGCTAATACCAGTGCTTCACGCATATGCACATTCATAGATCTTGTTTCGTTGCCACACGCATCCATATGACTTACGCGAACACCACGCATAGTATCTTGATCCAATCGCACACCTGTATTGGCATCCATCAGAACAGCACCACGCATATTCCCTGGTAGTTGTACTAGCTCTGTGAAAGCATGTTCTACGACCTTATGAGTCACTACAGCCTGTAATAAGTCTTTTGCTAATGCATGCGATTCTTTTACTGATGCAGTCTTATGTTCATTAATAGAGATACAATCAACATACGTAAGATCTTCATCGTGAACCGCGTCTATACGAATATTAATAAAGTCCGATTTTCCTTTACTATGATGCAACGCACGATGAATTAAAGAGGCCGCTACAGATTCTAAATCACTTTCTTCTACTATGCGTTCAGCACCTGATATATGACGGCCACCTTCTTCATGAGGTCCTCCTTCTGCACCGCGCATACGAATACTATATAGCCCCATCATTGCACAACCTTTCGAGGTGCACTATGTGTGGCAGCGGATACAACCTTTTTAAATACGGCAGTCATGATAGGCGCTACGATAGCGGTAAAGATCATGCCAGGTACAGCAAGCATAACCATAGCAAGAGCACCTTTACCAACATAAACGGATAGTGTCAATCGAGCCACTGTAGATGCAATAGGACCACTTAAGATAACACCAAGCATATGATTTTTGCAAATCCATAATAAGAAACCAACTACCAATCTAAACTGCATAGCAATAGCAACACTTAGAAAATTTTGTGTTCCCAATGCTAAACCAATAAGACTGGATAAACAGCCACTGATGATGTACTTTTTGAAACCAAAGGCTGCGCATATTGCCACCGCTAGAGGCGCTGATAACTGAAACTCAATACCTGGTACGAGATTTGGAATCTTAATAGCTCCCAAGATTGTAATCATAGCTGTTAGAATACCGATTTCTGTGATTTGACGAATTTGACTCATAGTATTCACCTCTTCATGTACTTACATTGTCAACTATATAAACCACTCTTTGTTTACATTATAAGGAAATATGTGATTTTTATCAACTTATATTTTGTATTAAGTTAACAATATGCATAAAAATAAGAGACTGTAACACAGTCCCTTAACATATTTAGAAATTGATTGTATTAAACACTTGTAACACAGAGCCATAATAGGAATTAAAATCTGCTGTAAAGTATCCGCCATTATACAAGGCATTGATATACGAATACAGAGATGTAGCATTTGTCATGCCATCTTCTCTATAGTATGTCAAATAATTGCCAAAATAGTTTGCAAAATCAATAAAATCTGTAAAATGTCTCCAGCTGCCATCTGATGCTGTAACACCACCTAGATTATGATGTGTTGCTTGTAGTTGAGATGTAAACCCACCTGTTTCAATGTACCATTGAGTATATATAAATTTAGGATCTACATGCACTCCATTTTCAGCTGCTTTTTGAGCTGATATTTTTGCCAAACTATAAAAGTATTGATTAACTTCCACTAAACATCCTCCTATTATGTATCAGTATTTTTGTTGTTCTTTCAACCGCTTAGCAATGTCTCGTTTTGCATCGCGTTCTGCCATATCTTGGCGCTTATCGTACAATTTTTTGCCTGTTACAAGACCAACCGTTACCTTTACATAGCCACGACTAAAATGAAAGTTTAACGGAATCAAGGAGAATCTCTGTTCTTTCACTTGTTGGAATAATTTTTTGATTTCCGATTTATGCATCAATAGTTTACGTGTTCGCTCAGGCTCATGATTAAAGCGATTGCCCTGTTCATAAGGACTAATATGAACACCGTAGAGAAGCATTTCGCCCTTATCAATGCGGATAAAGCTATCCTTAAGATTTAATTTACCTTGGCGAATTGATTTAATTTCCGTCCCCGTCAATGCAATGCCTGCTTCATAGGTTTCATGAATATTAAAATCATGACGTGCCTTACGGTTATCTGCAATTAATGATGGAGCATCTTTCTTTGCCATAGTCACCTCACAATAGGTATTAATATTTTATTACCGTTTACGTTTCTTTACTTTTTTCTTAGACCCTTTATGGTCTTTGCGTCTCTTGCCTTTTCGTTTTGATTGTTTAGAAATACCAGAACGGCCAAACGGTTTTTTCTCTCTAGAGCCTACATAACCTTCGGAATTCTTCATCATTTCTTGAATTCTCATAAGATTATCCACTTCGCCGAGTACGAAATCGATTTGACGTTTTTCTACATCAGCTTTCACTAATGTCACTGTTACCGTATCGCCTAAATGATAGATTTGACCTGTGCGCTTGCCAACTAATAGGAAATGCTCTTCATCGTAAAAATAGTAATCATCGGTCATCATATTCATATGAACAAGGCCATCGATACCATTATCTAACTCTACAAACATACCAAAGGATGTGATGCTAGATATTTTACCTTCAAAGACTTCGCCAATAAATGGAACCATATATTGGGTTTTCTTTAAATCCACGGTGTCACGCTCAGCAGCTACAGCCACTTGTTCACGTTCTGAAGAATGCACTGCGGCACGTTCTAAAAACTCTGTTTTAGTATCACGGTTTGCGTATCCATCAGGCCATCCCATATCGGCTTTTAATAAGCGATGTACCATGAGGTCTGGATATCGTCTAATAGGCGATGTAAAGTGTGTGTAGCATTTCGACGCCAACCCAAAATGACCTGCATTATCGATGCTATATTTAGCTTGTTGCATGGAACGCAATGTCATGATTTGAGCCACTTGTTCAACATCAGTTCCCTTAACAGCATCTAAGATATGCTGGAACACGCGTGGTTCCAATTCATCAAGATGTAAACGAATATCTTGCCCTAAGTAATTGAGAACCTTTTGATACATACTCATCTTTTCTTCGCTCGGTGTTTCATGGATACGATATACGCTAGTGCGATTTGTATTCTTTAGATGAGTAGCTACCGTTTCATTAGCTATAAGCATACATTCTTCAATAAGTCGTTCTGCTAATGTACGGTCGCGACGTACGATGCGTAATGGTGTGCCGTCTGTATCTAAAAGCACCTTATATTCAGGGAAATCAAAATCCAATGCACCACGACGACGGCGCATATCATTTAAAGTTTTTGCGATGTCGGATAAATTGTGAATCATTGGCATAAGTGGTACCAAGTCATCAGGAATAATATCTTCGGTTAATGCTTTATAAATCTCTTTATAACTACAACGGCGATTAACATGGATGATAGATGGTTGAATCCGATAGTTCACTACCTTACCATGTGTATCAATTTCCATCATACAGGTCATGGCATACCGATCTTCGCCAGCATTTAAGCTACAGATACCATTGGATAATACCTTTGGTAACATGGGGATAACTCTGTCTACTAGGTAGACAGATGTACCGCGTTTATAGGCTTCTCTATCAATAGCCTTTTGCGACACTACATAGTGACTTACGTCGGCAATATGTACACCCAGTTCATAATTACCATTATCGAGTTTACGACCACTAACTGCATCATCAAGGTCCTTTGCATCTTCACCATCGATGGTAACCATTGGCACGTCGCGTAAATCCCAACGTTTTGGATTATCTGTAATGGTCGTATTGATATGTTGACTCGCTTTCACAACATCTTCTGGGAAGGAAAATGGCAAGTCATAATTAGCCATAATACAGTTAATATCAAGGCCTACATCCCCTTTGTAGCCCAATACTTCTGTAATGACACCTTCTGGTTTCTTATCGCCTTCTGGCCATTTGATGATTTTTACGAGAACCTTAGCGCCACTGCGAGCATTTAGGGTATTATGTAAATCGACATAAATATCGGTTCCCAACCGCTCATCATCAGGGATGACAAATCCAAAGGATTGTTGTCTGTCATAGGTGCCTACAACAGTTTCATTAGCACGTTCTATGACTTCAGTGACAACACCTTCTCGTTTATGGCGTGAATCACGAGATGTGATAATACGTACACGAACCTTATCATTGTGCATAGCAGTACCCTTATTTTGTTCTGCTATATACACATCCTCTTCATCAGGAGCAGTAATAACAAATCCAAAGGATTTTCTATAGCCCTTGTAAATACCTTCAATGAATTCTGTATCATTATTATAGGCATATACATCTTTTCGTATAAAGCTTAAGCGCCCCTCTTTTAATAGTTCTTTAGCGGCATCCATAAAGGCATCCAGTTCACGACCGCCCTTAATATGACAATCCATAGCAGCATCATCGATATGATACGTATGAGGATAAATAGATTTATAAAACACTAACACTTTTTCTTTCATACAAACACCTCCTTTGCATAGTATTCATATATGCTGAAAAAAAGAAAAGCCTGCTAGGCAGGCTTTCAAATTAGAATTGGTTAATCATTGCCCCTAGAACTAAGCTCAACACAGCAAAGATAATACCTAAAATGATTGTACAGCGAGATAAGAACCCATCTAAGCCACGTTCTTTACCGCCGAATGTAGAATCTGCCGCACCAGAAACGGCGCCGCCCATACCAGAACTCTTACTAGTTTGAGCAATTACCACAACAATCAATAAAATGGACACAATGATTTCTAAAACCATCAAAAAATTTGTCACAATAGTCATCCTTCCTGTGTAGGAGCATCTAATACACGATGTTCCAAAAACTTCTCTAATTTACGTTTAACCCTTTGTAAAGCATTATCAATCGACTTGATACTACGATCAGTACCTTTTGCCATCTCCTGATATGATTTACCATCTAAATAGCCTTCTAACACTTGCCACTCTAAATCACTTAAAATATGTCCTATGTTTTTTTCTATATCATCTAGCTCTTCTTGGCTAATAATGAGGTCCTCTGGATTTGTACTTCGTGCTGATGAAAGCATTTCTAACAAGGTCCGTTCAGACTCTTCTGTATACACAGGTTTATTTAAAGAAATATAAGAATTGAGTGGTGCGTGCTTTTGACGCGTCGCAGATTTTATGGCCGTAATAATTTGCCGTGTAATACATAGTTCTGCAAAGGCCCGAAAAGAGGCTAATTTATCATGTCTAAAATCACGAGTAGCTTTATATAAGCCAATCATGCCTTCTTGAATGATATCATCTCGATCGGCACCTACAAGAAAATAGGTACGCGCCTTAGCGCGCACAAAATTTTTATATTTATTGACTATATAGTCGATTGCAAACTCATTTTGCTCTTGTTGAGCTATGACCACAACTTGCTCATCAGTCATTTCTTTGAAATTGTAATCGGACTGTTTCATATGAAAATTGTTCATAGGTCCTCCATACAATCACATATTGTAGAAATACCAATATATGTTATTATACTTGAATTATATATGTTCTGCAATATTTATGAAATAGAATGTACTTCATACTACTACAGCAGGTCTATCTGTTGTGCTTACTTTGTACCTCTCCGTATAGCTTCTAATTTTTTAGCTACATCGGGATCCAAGTGGTCATATACCTCATTTCTCCTGAGTACCATTTGGTCACGATGATGTTTATGTGTATATTGCAAGCGTTCCTCTTGCTTGGCAAGACGCATATCATTTTGCAATTCTCTTGCTGGAATCCGAAGTCCACCAGAGCCTAATATTTGATTTTGTTCAGCTCCGTCAGAAGTAACGACATATACATTAGTATACTTACCTTGACGCAAGAATACTTCTCGTTCAATAAAAGAATCTGCCGTTTCACCATCATCGGTATATACTTCTATAAACCCTTTAGTGATTTCTTCGATACTCGCTATCGACTTAGTATATTTACCATCAAACACGAGTATAACCTCATAGCCTTTAAATTTACCATAGTTTAAAAGCTGATTACGTAATTCCATTCGAGCGTGTTCCAAGGATTCATTAGCCAGTTTTTTTAAACTTTGCCATGCGAAGATGACATTATACCCATCGACGATTAAAATATCCTTTAACATGTAGCACCTCTATTTTACCTTCATAGTCCGTTGTCGAACTGCTTCATACATGAGAATAGCAGCTGCTACAGATGCATTTAAAGAATTTAAATTACCGTACATAGGAATGGTAACAAGAAAATCACAAGCTTCTTTTACGACACGACTAATCCCCTTACCTTCATTGCCAATAACAAGGACGGTAGGTATAGTTAAATCGGTTTCATACAAGGTACGGTCACCTTCCATATGAGCACCAAGAACCCAAAATCCTTGCTTTTGAAGCTGTTTAATCGTTTGTGTAACATTGCCAACTTGAACAAGGGGAATTTGTTCCACTGCACCAGCAGATGTCTTGGCAACCGTTGCGTTAATTGGTGCATTATGACGTTTGGGAATTAAAACCGCAGTCGCTCCCACACATTCAGCGGTCCGGATAATAGCCCCCATATTATGAGGATCCTCTACACCATCCGTTAAGATAAGCAATGGATTCTCATGATTGGACTCTTGCAGTACTTCTCCAAGGTCTTTGAATTCTACAGCATTAACAAATGCAATAACACCTTGATGAGGTACATCCGTTTCATATCGATTCATCTGTTTAACAGGTGTGGGACGAACTTCTACCCCCTTGGATTTCGCTAGACCCACGATGTCAGATAAACCCGTTTTAATTTTATCGTCACTCACTAAAATGCGTTGTATAGAACGGCCTGCTTTTAATGCTTCCTTTACGGCATTTCTGCCTACAATATAATTATCCATGTGAAAGTCCTCTTAATGTAATAGAATAGGCCTCTTTCATTAATTCATTAAGTCGATCTTGCTGACCTGTTTCATATAAGAAACCAAGGACTGCTTCAAAGGCGGTACTATTTCGATATTCCCGTACAGAACTACTCTTAGGTACATTGACATTACTATTTCGAGCTCGTCTAGCAATTGTTTGTTCATTCTCTGTAAACATTGATTCTAATTGTTCCAATACTTTTGACTGAGATTTTGCACAAATAAATTCAGTTACCAATGTATGTAGAATCTGAACCTTTGAAATACTCATTTCTACAACGCGTTGTCTAATGTACATAGAATATACAGCATCACCAATATAGGCCAACATAACAGCATCTGAAGCTAAAACTTCAGATGCTGGTTTAGATACAAAAGAATGGTCCTCCGTATCTAAGAGTATTAATTTTTTAATAGCTTCTTGTTTCAGAAATTGAAATTGCTTAAATTTCACGCTTTTTCCACCGTGCTCCTGCAGGAGAATCTTCAATAGTAATGCCAATTTCAGCTAATCGGTCGCGAATGCAATCCGCAAGAGCCCATTGCTTTTGTTCACGGCATGCTTGACGAACAGAGAGAATAACATCCATCAATTGTTCGTATTCTGCTGCATCAGCACCAGTATTACCTTCCCAAGCTTTTTCTAATACGCCAATGACCTCTGTCATAAATTTGAAGATACGTTTTACCTCTGCGATAGCATCTTGGCAAACAACGCCTTCTCTACCTGTTACAACTTGATAGTAAATATTAATTTCCTTAGCAAGACCAAACATACTAGATGTAGCTAATGCAGTATTAAAATCATCGCTCATAGCGGCTTCGAATTCTTCTTCATATTCTTTAGCTTTTTCTAATAAACGTTGAGCGTCGTCACAAGGGCCAGCTTCACATTTTTCAAGATATAAAAGATTTTCGATAGCAGTACCTAATCGTTCCAAAGATTTATTTGCTTCTTCTAAGCGTTCATCGGAGAAATCCAATGGACTACGATAATGTGTACTCAACAAGAAGTAGCGCAATGCATCTGGACTATATTGTTCTAAAATATCTTTCACCAAGAAGAAATTATTTAAGGATTTGGACATTTTTTCGGAATTAATCGTAATAAATCCATTATGCAACCAGTATTTTACAGAAGGATGATGTCCAGAACAGCCTTCAGATTGAGCAATTTCATTTTCATGATGAGGGAAAATCAAATCACTACCACCACCATGAAAATCAAATTCTTCGCCTAAATATTTTTGGCTCATAGCGGAACATTCAATATGCCAACCTGGACGACCATTGCCCCAAGGACTTTCCCAGAATGGTTCACCTGGTTTTGCAGCTTTCCAAAGTGCAAAGTCCATAGGGTTCTTTTTACGACCATCTACTTCAATACGAGCGCCTGCTTCCATATCATCTAATGTACGGCCAGACAATTCACCATAATGGTCAAATTTTTCTACGCTAAAATACACATCGCCATCAAGCTCATAAGCAAAGCCCTTATCAATAAGCGTAGAAATCATATTGAGAATATCAGGGATATGAGTAGATACGCGAGGATATACATCGGCACGTTCTACGCCAAGTGCATCCATTACTTCAAAATAGCTATCGATATAACGATTAGCAATTACGTCCCAGGCCACGCCTTCACCATTAGATGTATTAATAATCTTATCATCTACATCAGTGAAGTTTTGTATATACGTTACTTTATATCCTACATGTTTCATGTAGCGACGAATTACATCCCACGTTACAAAAGGACGAGCATTCCCAATATGAGGATGATTATATGGTGTCACACCACAAACATACATCTTTGCTTCACCTGGTGTTACAGGAGTAAATACTTCTTTTTGGCGCGTCATTGTATTATAAACTGTAATTTCTCTCATCGATACTGATGCCTCCATGTTCGAAAAATAAAAAAGAACCATCATCTCATACAGAGACGATGGTTCGCGGTTCCACTCTGTTAGACACCTATAAGGTCCCCACTCATCGCATAACGGCGCGTCACCGGACAAACCTACCTATAATCGGAATGTCAGCTCATGAATGCATTTCGTCTACCTATTCTTGAACCCTTCCACCATCGGTTCTCGCTAAAAAGTTAGTTGTAGAGTACTTCTTTCAATCTTTGCTTTTAATCTATACCTATATTAAGATATAGAATTATTTTACCAATAATGCTATATAATGTCAATAATTACAAGAAAAACCTCCATTTTCAAACCCATTGAATATGTCCATTTATCAAGGGAATTAAACATATTTTTCTTTATCATCATGTTTGCGGCAAATACCGGCAAAAATAGAGCCTGTAAAATTATGGATAATAGAGAATACTGCACCAGCTACCGCTGCTTGCGGTGTAAAATGTTTCATCGCTAATGACACGGACAATGCAGAGTTTTGCATGGCTACTTCAATTTGCATAGCACGACGAGATGATACATCGATATTAAGAACTTTACAAATTATGAATGTAACAACGTAGCCACTCAAGTTTTGTACTAAACAAGCTACAAAAATGATGAGACCTGTTTCAGCAATTTGTTTTTGGTTAACCGCTGTTACCGCTGCCAAGATAAGTAATACTGCAATAGCTGCTATGGTAGGACATACAGATTTAACAGGTTCGATTTTAGATCCAATAAAGTAATTCAATACAATACCTAAAATGATTGGAACCAATACGATTTTAACGATGGATATAAACATTGGCATAAATTGAATTTCAATGGATGATGTAGCACCTGCGTACAATACTACGAATAATGGTGTTAAAATCGGAGCCAACAAGGTAGATACAGTTGTAGCAGATACAGACAATGGCACATTACCATTAGCCAAGAATGTCATGACATTAGAAGCCGTACCACCTGGGCATGCACCTAACAAGATAAAACCAATCCCGATTTCCGGTGGAAAGTTAAAGATAAGGGCTACTAAAAAGCCTGCTAAAGGCATCCATAAAAATTGAATGACAGATACGAGGATAACCTTCATTGGTTGTTTGAATACATCAAGGAATACTTGTGCTGTTAACGTTAAACCCATGGCAAACATAACAAATTGTAACATATATGCCACATATGGCGTCATCCATGCAAAAAATGTCGGTAGCATATAAGCCAATACGGCCATCAATAAAACTATCCAAGATAGATAGCTATTGAAGAGATGATTAATAGATCGAATTAAACTCATCAAAACACTCACTTTCATAAAAATCAAAATAAAATACGCCGATAATTATAGCAAATCTGTACATTATATACAACAAAGGCCCTCACACCATAGGTATGAGAGCCTTTCAATAGTTCTATTATTTAGTTAAAGCACCTACATTGTCTAAATGATGTAAGCATTTTTCTTTACCAAGCAATGTAACAATATTGTTTAAGTCAGGACCATGCATTTGACCAGTCAAGGCAACACGCAATGGCATGAATACAAATTTACCTTTTAAAGCAGTTTCTTTCATAACAGCCTTGATAGCCTTTTTAACGGCTTCTGGTGTAACTTCTTCCATGTCTGCTAATTTTTCTTTAAAAGCATGCAATACAGTTGGCGCAGATTCTTCGCTAAGTACAGCCTTTAACTCTTCTTCGTGACCTTCTTCGAGGAATACTGTTTCCCCCATGAACATGCCTACATGATCTTTAATTTGAGCACCAAAGCTAATATGATCACGGAATGTAGAGCAAAGTAATGTTAACCAATCAATATCAGATTGATTCAAGCTGTCTGGAGCTAAACCGACTTCTTTTAAATGTGGCAAGCAGAGGCGGAATAATTCTTCATCGCTCAAGTTTTTCATGTAATGGAAATTGATGTGGTTTAATTTATCAATATCAAATACAGCTGGATTCTTAGCAACGCGATCCATGGAGAAGGCTTGAATCAATTCATCTTGTGTAAAGAATTCTTCTTCACCTTCTGGAGCCCAACCAAGAAGTGCCAAGAAGTTTACTAATGCTTCTGGCAAGTAGCCCAATTGTTTATATTGATCAACAGATGTAGCACCATGACGTTTAGACATCTTCTTATAATCTTTTCCAAGAATCAAAGAGATATGACCAAATGTAGGAATTTCCCAACCAAGTGCTTCGTAGATAGCCATTTGACGAGGTGTGTTGGATAAATGTTCTTCCGCGCGAATAACGTGAGTAATTTTCATCATGTGGTCATCCATTACAACGGCAAAGTTATATACAGGGATACCATCGGATTTTACGATTACAAAGTCACCTACACCATTAGACTCGAAGGATACATGACCACGAACCATATCATCGAATGCATAGGTTTTATTCAAAGGTACGCGAAGACGGATAGTTGGTTTTCTACCTTCTGCACGATATTTTTCTTTTTCTTCTTCTGTAAGATGGCAGCAATGACCATTATATTTAGGGGTTTCACCGCGTTCCATTTGCGCCTGACGTACTTCATCAAGCTCTTCAGCTGTACAGAAGCATTCATAAGCTTTATCTTCATCAAGTAAGCGTTGTGTTACTTCTTTGTATAAATCAAGACGTTCTGTTTGACGATAAGGACCATTTTCACCACCTACGTCAATACCTTCATCCCAATTCATACCGAGCCATTGCAAAGATGATTTAATATTTTCTTCACTTTCACGGGTAGAACGAGATAAATCTGTATCCTCAATACGAAGTACAAACGTACCTTTTTCCTTACGTGCTAATAGCCAGTTGAACAAAGCGGATCGAGCACCGCCAATATGAAATGGACCTGTTGGACTTGGCGCAAAACGTACCTTCATAATTAAACCTCTCCTTCATATACGGAAACTACTGCCTGTGCTGCAATGCCTTCACGACGCCCGATGGCGCCAAGCATTTCATTGGTAGTAGCTTTAATACTAATACGATCTAATGGAATTCCTAAAACAGACTGCAAATTCGCCTTCATCGTATCTATGTGTGGCTTTAATTTTGGCGTTTCAGAAATAACCATGATATCTATATTATAGGCTTCTAAGCCTCTTTCTTTCAACAAGGAATTCACATGTTTTAATAAAATCATGCTAGAAATCCCTTTATATGCATCATCTTCTGGTGGAAAATAGTAGCCGATATCCTTTAAACCAGCAGCACCAAGTAAGGCATCCATCAATGCATGAATCAATACATCTGCATCGGAATGACCATCGGGGCCAACAGGCGATTCGATATGAACACCGCCCAAAATACAAGGTCTTCCTTCCTTCAATCGATGAATATCATATCCAAAACCTACGCGCATACGCTGCTCCTTGATTCCTAAATACCGTTTAGCTACTGCTATATCGTTTAGTGTGGTAACCTTGATGTTCTCATAATCACCATCCAAGATATACACATCTTTGCCAATATACTCAACTAAGGACACATCATCCGTCCCCAAATAAGCATCACGCTTAGCCGTTTCCTGAGCCTCTTTGAATATATCTTTTAGGAAACCTTGTGGCGTTTGAATGTTCATCAACTCATTGCGATTCAAAGTTTCTAGGACCTGTCCATCAATATCAACGCGCTTAATTGTATCTGTAGATGGAACGCCTATAGTCACAGCACCATGAGTTTCTGCCCCTTCAATGACACGGTCAAATAGTTCTGGTTTAGCCAGAGGTCGAGCACCATCGTGAACGAGGACAATATCCATATCGTCGCTAACCGCTTGTAAACCTGCACACACAGAATCTTGACGCTCTTTGCCACCTGTGATAATTTTAATTGATTTTGAAAGTCCTAATGACGCAATATGTTGCTCCATATAATCTGCTTCGCCATCAGCAACAACGAGAATGACTTCATTAACTGATTTAACTTGCTCAATATGACTTAACGTCCATTGAATAATTGATTTATTACCAAGTTTAATGAAAATTTTGTTCTCATCATGACCCATCCGGCGACCTGCGCCAGCAGCTAATACAATACAGCTAACCTTACTCATGCTTACCTCCATCTACACGCGCAAAAATCATACGTCCTGCACTGGTTTGTAAAATGGATGTAACCATAACCTCAACCTCTTGACCTACATACGGGCGACCGTCTTCTACGACAATCATTGTACCATCATCTAAGTAAGCAACACCTTGTTGAACCTCTTTACCTTCCTTCATCACTTGTACGCGAATCCATTCGCCTGCAATGAGGGCCGGTTTTAATACATTGGCTAATTCGTTTAAATTTAAAACCTTAATACCTTGTACCCGAGCCACCTTATTGAGATTAAAATCATTGGTCATAAGCTTCCATTGTTTTTCCAACGCTAATCGCATCAATTTAGAATCAACTTCGTGTAGATCATCATAATCATTTTCTACAATTTCAATAGGTACAAGTTTTGCATCCTGCATTTCTTTCAAAATATCTAACCCACGACGACCACGATTTCGTTTCATCCCGTCTGCGGAGTCAGAAATAATTTGTAACTCATTTAAAACAAAGACAGGAACAATCAATGGGCCATCAATAAACCCAGTAGCACACAGCTCCTTAATACGACCATCAATAATAACAGAAGTATCTAATAGCTTTGCAGTTAAATTAGAGTCACTGGACTTGTGAGATCCAAACATATTGAAGCCTCTACTTTTTTTAGTCCCCGCTTCACTGCGTTTCCATTGCTTCAAATAGTTAAAATACATTTCAGGTCCCTTACGGGCCATCAAACGTACACCGCTATAGCCAAAAATGGCACTTAAAATGATTGAAATATAAGGGCCAATAATAGGAACCTGATTGAATGCTGCACCAATTAAATTAGCAATAATAAGACCAAATAATAAACCGATGGTGCCTGCAATCAATTCTTGGTTAGGAATATGTGTTAATACCCGTTCCAATTGTCTAGCAATGACTAAACCTTGTTTTAAAATAAAGGACGAAATAAAATAGCCTATTAAAACACCAATAATCGTACCTATCACGATGACTGAAATACGTGCCACAGTTAAAGACATATCTCCAAAGCTTGCAAATTGAGATACTAAATAAGGATCAATAATAGGAGCTAAATTGTCCATACCTACGTATGCTGCCGTACCAATAAGGATAGCAATCACATACCGTAAAATGCCATAAATCATGGCCTCACCTCCTTTAAATACCATAGAGTTTATACTCAATGAATTAGCCTTTTATGAATTATAACATGTATTAAGAAAATACGAGTTGCATCGCTTGTGCAATAGACGTAACACCACGGATTTGAATGGACTTATCATCGTGCTTAATTTGCTTATAATTCCCTTCTGGAATAATAAACTTTGTAAAGCCTAATTTTTTAGCTTCATTAATTCGTTGTTCTATGCGCGGAATACTACGAACATTACCTGTCAATCCAACCTCGCCAAGAATCACCATGTCACGAGGCACTACGCGATTTTTTAAATTAGATACAATGGCAACGGCCATCGATAAATCACAAGCCGGTTCATTAACCTTTAACCCACCGATTACATTAACGTAAACATCCTTATTGCCCAACGTAAAGCCGCAGCGTTTTTCCAATACTGCTAGCAGCACAATTAGACGATTCAAATCATAGCCAATAGCCGTACGCCTTGGCATTCCAAAGGCTGTTGTAGCTACCAAACTTTGAACCTCTACCAGAATGGGACGAACCCCTTCTAGATAAATCATGACCGCACTACCACTTTCATCATCTGCTCGTTCAGCTAACAAGGACGCCGACGGATTAGCCAGCTCTGCTAAACCATCTTCAATCATGGTAAAAATACCGGTTTCCGATGTAGATCCAAAACGATTTTTGATGACTCGTAATATACGGAACTGATAGGAACGTTCCCCTTCAAAATAGAGTACTACATCCACCATATGTTCAAGCATACGAGGACCTGCAATATTGCCTTCCTTTGTTACATGACCAATAATAATGGTAGGAATATTCTGTTCTTTACAAAAACGTAATAAACGCGATGTACATTCACGAACTTGACTAACACTACCAGGTGCTGCCTCGATATCTGCAGTAAACATTGTTTGTATGGAGTCGATAACCAGTAATGATGGTTTTTGATCTAATGCAACCTCAAGAATATGGTCTAAATCTGTATCGGCTATAACATGTAATCGTTCGCTATTAATATGTAATCGTTCCGCTCGCAATTTTAATTGTAATTGTGATTCTTCGCCAGATGCATATAAAACAGTACCAACTGTATCGGCCACTTTTTGAGAAACTTGTAAGAGCAGTGTTGATTTACCAATACCAGGATCGCCACCTAATAACATTAACGCACCAGGCACAATACCGCCACCAAGCACTCTATCTATCTCCTTATATGTTGTAGGAATTCTTGATACAGCGGATATCTCAATATCTGGTAATGCCACCGGTTTAGCCGTATTAGTGCCCACCCCACGCACAGATGGTGTACGGCTGTGTTTAGTGTCTTTCACCACTTCTTCAACCAATGTATTCCATTCACCGCATTGAGAACATTTTCCCATCCACTTGGCAGATTCAGCACCACAATTATTACAAAAGAAAACGGTTTTTACCTTTGCCATACAACCCCCATCAAAATCTATTCCCAATTAACTAAAAGCTTTTACAACAATGTGTTCAACTTCTACATCGGCCTTGATGATAGCACCTTCAGAAGCATTACCTTGTAAAATAAGATCCGAAATAGGATCTTCAATCAACCGTTGAATAGCTCTTTTCAATGGCCGTGCACCCATTGCAAAATCAGATCCTTCTTTCACAAGCATATCCATAGCTGCTGGTGAAATTTCTAGAGATAGTCCCATATCACCAAGACGTTTTACTACAGTATCCATTAAAATTGTAACAATTTGTTTTAAATCGTTTGATGTTAAAGCATGGAATACAATCATTTCATCGATACGATTCAAAAATTCAGGACGGAAATGACGTTTTACCGCATCTATAACAGATTTTTTTGCTTCCTTAAAGTTAACTTCATTAGAAGCACCAGATGCAATATCGGACTTTTTAGCAGCTAAGAATCCTAGTTCAGGAGAACTCTTACGAAGTGCATTTGCACCCAAATTACTTGTCATGATGATAACAGTATTCTTAAAATCAACAGTACGACCTTGGCTATCTGTTAATCGACCATCATCAAGAACCTGCAATAAAATATTAAAGAAATCTGCATGGGCTTTTTCTACTTCGTCAAGTAAAATTACACTATATGGTTTGCGACGAACTGCATCAGTTAATTGTCCCCCTTCTTCATAGCCAACATAGCCTGGAGGCGCACCTACTAAACGCGATACAGTATGCTTTTCCATATATTCGGACATATCTAGGCGAATCATCGCCGTCTCATCACCAAATAAGGCAACAGCTAGAGCACGAGCCAATTCGGTTTTCCCAACGCCAGTAGGTCCTAAGAATAAGAATGACCCAATAGGACGTTTAGGATCCTTTAAACCAGCTCTAGCGCGGCGAACAGCCTTAGAAACAGCCACAACAGCCTCATCTTGACCAATGACACGTTTATGAAGCTCTTCCTCTAGATGTAATAATGATTCAGATTCTTCCTGTGCAATTTTAGAAACAGGAATGCCTGTCCATTGTGCTACAACAGAGGCGATATCTTCATCATTCACAACTAACTTAGCATCGCTATTTTCCTTAGCTGCTTTTTTCTTATCGTTGATTTCCTTTTCAATGCGCTTTTCTTCATCGCGCATCTCAGCTGCCTTCTCAAATTCTTGAGCTGTTACAGCCGCTTCTTTTTCCTTTTTTACATCTGCTAATTGTGTTTCCAATGCTTTCACATCGGGTGCGGTAGAAAACACTTTCATCCGCACCTTGGACGCCGCCTCATCGACAACATCAATAGCCTTATCTGGCAAGAACCGATCCGTAATATAACGACTGGATAGTGAAACCGCGGCTTCCAATGCTTCGTCGGTAATCTTTGCCTTATGGAAGGCCTCATACCGATCACGTAACCCTTTTAAAATTTCAAGTGCGTCTTCCTCGGATGGCTCACCAACAAGAACAGGTTGAAATCTGCGTTCTAAAGCAGCATCTTTTTCTATATGTTTTTTATATTCATCTAAAGTTGTAGCGCCAATCACTTGAAACTCACCGCGAGCTAATGCAGGTTTTAAAATATTCGCTGCATCCATAGCGCCTTCAGTAGCACCAGCGCCAACTAATGTATGAACTTCATCGATGAATATAATCATATCGTCATATTTTTGAACCTCATCGATTGCTTTTTTTAATCGTTCTTCAAATTCACCACGATATTTTACACCGGCTAGCATGGAACTGATGCTCAATGAAATAATTCGCTTATTACGCAAAATTTCTGGTACATTACCGTTTACAATACGCTGTGCCAATCCTTCTGCAATAGCGGTTTTACCTACACCTGGTTCACCGATAAGCACCGGATTATTTTTAGTGCGGCGGCTCAAAATTTGAATGACCCTCGCAATCTCTTTATCTCGACCAATAACGGGGTCAATTTTACCTTGCTTAGCCGATTCATTTAAATCTGTGCTAAAATCAGCAAGTTCACCTAATGAACTATTATCTTTCCTATCTTCCCCACTATGACTAGCGCTGTCAGAAGAGCCGAGAATTGTTCGAATCGTATCCACAATATCATTTGCACGAATATTATGATTGCGCAATATACCTACTGCTACGCCACCACCATCGCTCAACAGACCTAATAGAATATGTTCTGTCCCCACATAATTGTGGTTCATATGATTAGCCACTTCAACAGCTAACTCCAGCACATGTTTTACACGGGGAGTCATATAGACGGAACTAGCCTTCTTATTACCTCGTCCTATATGCTCTTCAACATCTTCAATAATAGTCTCTGCACTGAGACCTAGCTCATTAAGAGCCTTTGCGGCAACACCATTTTTAACCTTTATGAGCCCAATGAGCACATGCTCCGTTCCCACATAGTCATGCCCGAGCTCTAAGGCCGCTTCTTGGGCGAAGGATAACACTCGTTGTGCATCATCTGTAAATCGTTGCATCATATGTATTACCTCGTTCGCAAATATCAGTTTGCGCTCTCTATATAAACTTCATTCATAAAATGAAGGTACATTTTATCAATCTATATTAAATGGAATGTCTCCATGAATAGTATTCTTAAATATCATAGAAAATAGAAAATCACTTATTATTTTTGTGAAAGTTTTTCTCTAATGACTGTTGCTCTATAATTATCGCGCTCTTGAGAACTTACCTTTTCTTTTCCCATATATTTAAGTAAAAAATTAGGTCTCGTAATAGCCACCAACTCATTAAAACTATCGCTCGACCATGCAGGTAAGATATCTAAATCTACACCTAATTGGATATCGCTTAATTTTTCTAGGGACTCCTGACCACTTATAGACCTTGCATATCGCAATATACCGTAAGACCGCCACAAATGATCTTCAAGACCATCTTTATCGTTGTGCACCAATATTTGGCGACATTTTCGCTCTTCTGCTATGATACCTTCTACAATCTTCGTCAACTGCTCAATGGTATCGGCTTCGCTGATGCCCATCGTACGTTGATTAGACACCTGATAAATATGACCTAATGCTTCTGAACCCTCGCCATATAAACCGCGCACAGAATAGCCAAGCTGAACAATACTGCGAACAAGACGATTAATGCGTCCAGTCATTGCTAATGCAGGAAGATGGAGCATAACAGAAGCGCGTAAACCGGTGCCCACATTCGTTGGACATGCAGTTAAATAGCCAAAAGATTCATTAAAAGCAAATGGTTGTTTCTCATCAATAGCATCATCAATGTGTTCTGCATGGTGAAAAGCATCTATTAAATTCAGGCCCGCCTCCATAGTTTGTATGCGCAAATGGTCCTCTTCATTAACCATAATTGCTACCGATGTATCATCGGATACAAGTAAGCTACGATATGGCAGTTTTTCAGCCATAACAGGACTAATCAAATGTTTTTCCACAAGAATAGCACGCTCTATATCGGACAATTTATCAAGACTAATAGAGTAATAATCTTGATTGTCGGAATCTTTTAACGTAGTAACTAAACCACGTGCAATGGAATCAACATGATGTAGAGCGACTTCATCATTTTTATTGGTAAATAATGTATCTCTGAAATTCCGAGCTAATCGTATACGACTAGAAATAACGATATGATCTGAATCGGATGGCGTATGTTGGAGCCATTTACTAAGGGCTGCATCTAAAATATTATCAAACATACTATCCTCCTCAATTTTCTTTACTATCGACCTTCGATTCTAAGGCTTTGATTGTATCTCTAATTTGAGCTGCTTCCTCAAAGTTTTCATCACCGATGGCCGCCTCTAATTGACGTCGTAATTGCTTAATCTCATATTGTGCTTTAAACACATTATGCCCTTGGTTCGGTACGCGTCCTTCATATTCAATAGACCCTTGAATGCGTTGAACCAATGATGCAATCTGATTTTTAAAAATTTCGTAACAACTAGGACATCCAAATTTCCCAAATCGATTAAAATCTTCAAATGTATTTCCACAATTTGGACAGCGTTTCATCTGCTGTGATTGCAACATATGATCTGGGTACACCATATTTTTGAAAAAATCATTGGAGAAAAAGTCATTGTCCCAAATATCATTTACGAAAGAACTAAAGGGAGATAACTTACCATCTTTTTGTAATTTATTAGCACAGGACGAACATAAATGCTGTTCTGTTTTTTGATTATTCACGATATTTGTCATATGCACTGTTGCTTCGTTTGTATGGCAATGATCGCACTTCATATGACATCACTCCTTCCGCAATGTCTCTATCATAGATGCATAAAGATTGCGAATAGCATCATTTCTATATTCATAATCTACATGTTCAATGATGCTGGCAAATGAATTATGCATCATTTGAGCCTCGCGCTTTGTAATTTTATTATCTTGTAACAATTGAAATAAAGATTGATCAACATCGCGCAAATCGATTAACCGTTCCACGCGATTTGGACCTTCATAGATATGATAGGTTGTCACTGCTGGTACCGTATTAGAAGATTCTGGTTGTAACTTACGAATTCTAATATATCCACCTAATCCACGTCTAGATTCAACATCAAATCCTCGTTCATTAGAAAAACGCGTACTCAATACATAGCTAATCTGAGATGGTGCACAATCTAATTCATCGGCCAACTCATTTCTCTTTAAAATTAATTTTTCTTGTTCTTCTGTTAATTTATTAAGTATAAATTTTTCTATTTTATCAGCTATAACGCTCATAATAACACCTCTTTATAAATTTATCTCTTAATTTGTCTTTTTGTTCTTTTGATATAACTTTATTATATTTGACTATTTGACTATTGTCAAATAAAAAGTCAAATATTAATTAATTATTATTTGACTATTACCCAAATACGTAAATTTATTGTATGAATTGCGCCACCAAATCAATGTATATAACTAAATGTTTCTACGAATAGACTAATACAAGAATTCAATGTATAATATTAAAGATATAATAGCGTATGTACGAAAGAAGGTGCTACAATGGCAGATGCATTAGGTCATCAATTATTACTAGATTTATATTCTTGCAATGAAGAATCCCTTTCTTCCGCTGCAGCCGTACAAGAAAGTGTAGCTGCTGCATTTGAGTTAGCAGATATTGAGTTAGACGAAATAAACTATCAAGTTATGGATGATGAAATTGTCGTTCTTGCTATTGCAAAACAATTTCACTTCACATTACATGCGTATCCAGAATTAGGTTATGTAGCAGTTGATTTATTCGCCTTCAATCGTACCCTACCAATTACACAATTTATGAAATCCTTACGTCAATCATTTGGCTCTGAAAAGGTAAAAGCAACCACTGTCCAACGTGGCGATTTTGGTAACGAACGTGATATGAAACCGCGTCGCAAAACCAAAATTACAACGCTTGGTCGTGTATTCCGTACACGTATCCAATTAAAACAAACTGGGGGCAAACTCAAGAAACAAAGCGCTAAGGTTATCAAATCATTAGCTAAAAAAAGTGGCCTAAAAAAATAACATAAGAAAAATCTAAAAGACCTTGCTCAATACGAACAAGTTCTTTTTACTGCGCCAAAAAGGCTAGAGACGAATCTCTAGCCTTTTAATATGAACGTTTATAGTCTTATCTACGAACAAGCATTTCCTCTAGGTCTAAGGTCATAACAATATCATCTACATCATCGCAAAGATATTCTGCATTTGCATCGTTTAACTCTGTCTCAGTACCATATCCATAGGTAACACCTATAGATATACAGCCTAATTCATTGCCTGACTCAACATCATATTTTCTATCCCCTACCATGTATACGAGACGACGTCCCGTGTCATCAGTTAAGAGATTACCACACAATTCGATGGCCTTTTGAAGAATCTCTTTCTTATGAACCAATCCTTCTTTGTAATTGGCACCTACGATGACATCAAAGTATGGTGTAATAGAGAAATGATCTAAAATCTCGCGAGCATACATTTCTGGCTTTGCCGTAGCCAAAGCCACTGTATAATGCTCATTTTTAACCTTGTCCAATAGGTCGATGATGTTAGGATACAATTGATTTTCAAATTTACCAACCGTACCATAGCGTTCACCAAACTTTTTATATACTTTTTCCGCTTCTTCCAATGACATTCCACAGTGCTCTTGAAATGAATCCACAAGTGGAGGTCCTAAGAACAACAACAAGGTTTCATGAGGTGGTATTTCGTATCCAAAGGATTCAAGTGCATATGTGACACTCTTCAGAATGCCTTCTTCTGAATCTGTTAAGGTTCCATCCAAGTCAAAAATAATTGTCTTATTCATAATTATTTCTTTAAAGCCTCTTTTAATGTATGCCACGCTAATACAGCACATTTTACACGAGCTGGCATATTAGAAATATTTTGTAAGGCCATAGCATCTTCCAAATCTTCAAGTTTAGATTCGTCGGTAACCTCTTTTTTAATCATACCCAAGAATAATTCTACCAAACGCAATGCTTCTTCTACAGATTTACCCTTGATAATATCGATCATCATGGATGCTGAAGCTTGGCTGATAGCACAACCAGAGCCTGTGTACGCTGCATCTTTAATAATGCCATCTTGTACATCAATTTGTAGCGTCAAATCATCACCACAACTTGGATTGTGGCCATGTTCGGAAGCAGTAAACTCACTTAACTCACGTTTATTACGCTTATCTTGATTATGTTCCAAAATAAGTTCCGTATACAATTGATCCATTTCCATGTGAATGTCTCCTAATCTTTAAAGCCCATTACCGAACGGACAGTTTTTAATACTTCTAAGAATGCATCTAAATCTTCTTTACGCGTGTATAAATACATGCTGAGGCGTGTAGATGCAGCTACGTGAAAGAATGCGCCCAAAGGTTGTGCACAATGATGTCCAGAGCGTACACAGATACCTTTAGAATCAAGAATGGTCGCTACATCATGAGGATGTACATCATCTATTGTAAAAGCGATAACGCCATGTTTTTCACGAGGGTTTTGAGACCCCAATACGTGAACATGAGGAATTTCAAGCATCTTAGGCAATACATAGGATACCAATTCTTCTTCATGTGCCTCAATAGCATCCATGCCGAAAGATTCAAGATAATCGATAGCGGCATGTAACGTTACAGCACCATGAGCATTTGGTGTACCAGCTTCGAATTTATAAGGTAACTCATTGAATGTAGTAGATTGTTCTTTTACATATTCAATCATATCACCACCGAGTAAGAATGGTGGCATTTTTTCGAGTAATTCTCGTTTTCCATATAGCACACCAATACCTTGAGAAGCACACATTTTATGGCCAGAGAATACGAAGAAATCACAGTCCAAGGCTTGTACATCCACCTTCATATGAGGTGTAGACTGAGCTCCGTCAAGAACAACAATAGCCCCTACAGAATGAGCTTTTTCAGTCAATTCTTTCACAGGGAATTCCATGCCAAGAACATTGCTCACATGGGCAAATGCCACAATTTTAGTACTTTCATCAATCTTATTGATTTCACCATCTTTCAAATGGCCCGATTCATCTAAGTACATATACTCTAATGTAGAACCTGTTTTCTCAGCAACATATTGCCATGTAACAAGATTGGCATGATGTTCTGCAACAGTAATGACAATCTTATCGCCTTTTGTAACAAAATTAGCGCCATAGCTATGAGCGATTAGATTCATCGATTCCGTACTATTACGGGTAAAGACAACCTCTTCTCGCTCACGGGCATTGATAAACTCAACAACGCGGTCACGTGCATTTTCATACGCTTCCGACGCTTCAATAGCGAGGATATGAGAACCGCGATGTGGATTACCATTGTGATGAAGCATATGCTCTGTAAGGCGATCCATTACCATTTGAGGAATTTGCGCCGTTGCACCACTATCTAAGTAGATAAGGCGATGACCATTATGTTCTTTATGTAAAATAGGAAAATCCTTATATGCTTCTGTAATAGGTCTCATAGTCAATCCTCTTAAATCTTATTACGTACTGCAGCCAAAGCAGCTTCTTCAATCACGTCATCACCAATGCGATCGATGATTGGTCGAATCATTGATTCTACAATAATATGTTTAGCTTCTACTTCACTAAAACCACGGCTCATGAGGTAGAACAATTTATTTTGATCAATTTGTCCTGCACTAGCTGCATGATTACCTACTACATTATCTTCTTTACACAATAACAATGGTAGAGAAATAGATTTAACAGTAGGATCTAACAATAAACATGTATCTTCTTCAGCACCTTCAGAGGCAACGGCACCGCGAAGGAAATCCAATGTACCACGGAAGGATTTTTTAGATGTATCGCTTAAGGCACCTAATGTATGAATATCACTAAAAGATTTTTTACCACCATGTGTCATGAGCATAGCAATATCAAATTTTTGTTCCTTATTCCCTAAATAAGCAATGTCATGAACGATTTTACTAGATTCACCTTGTAAATCATGTTCATAGTTTAGGAAGTTTTCTTTGCCACCAATTTCTACATTGATGTATTCCACATCGGCATTATCCTCTAGTTTTGTATAGCGATGTTCGATATGCTGTACAGTTTCGTCTAAAAGATTTACTTTTTTAACGACAATCTTTGCATTAGATTTTACATCGTATTCATTAAGATATTGAATATTAGTCGCCTCTTTTGTACCACCATCCAAGAAGAATTGTACTTCTACGTCAGCGCCTTCTTCGACGATAAATTGGAAACGACCGGCAATACGTGCACTCGCATCAATGCGAATACCTACCACTTCTTTTGCTTTAGCAGGCACATGGATACGATAGCCTTCAGCTTCGCTTACAAGCTTAACTACAGCCTCACCATTAGCACCTTTATAGTTTGTATTCATCAAAGCTGTACCAGCTGGCAATGGGCTAATAATGGCATCATTACCTTTTACCAATACAGATGTAGTTGTTTCTGATTCTCCCCAAAGACTTGCTGGAGTATGGTTAACACGCAACCATCTAAAGGTAGGTCTAGGAAGTTCATTAAATAGTAATTCGCTCATAGTACCTCCTTAACCGATAGAACCTTCTAATTCAAGATTGATTAGATTATTCATTTCAACAGCATATTCCAATGGCAATTCTTTAGAAATTGGTTCTACGAAACCACGAACAAGCATTGCACGAGCTTCTTCTTCACTAATACCACGCGTCATAAGGTAGAAAATAGCTTCATCAGAAATACGGCCAATCTTAGCTTCATGACCTAAATCGACATTATCATTTTCTACAATAATAGCTGGAATTGTATCGGATTGAGAAATTTCATCCAACATCAAGGATTCACAGGATACAGTTGCTTTTGCATGTTCTGCATTAGGACCAATTTTCAACAGGCCACGATAAATAGCAGCGCCACCGGATTTGGAGATAGATTTAGAGTTTACATTACTTGTTGTATATGGTGCATTATGAACCACCTTACAACCAGTATCAAGGAATTGACCTTCACCAGCAAATGTTACGCCTGTAAACTCAGCATGAGCACCTTCGCCATTAAGAATACTCATTGGGTACAAACAGGATACGTGAGAACCAAAGGAACCAGATACCCATTCAATAGTACCGCCTTTACCTACAACACAACGTTTGGTATTGAGGTTGTACATATTCTTAGACCAGTTTTCAATTGTGGAATAACGCAACGTAGCGTTATCCTTAACGAACAATTCTACTGCGCCTGCATGAAGATTAGATACATCGTATTTAGGAGCAGAACAACCTTCGATAAAGTGTACCTTAGCACCTTCTTCTACGATGATCATCGTATGTTCGAACTGACCAGCACCTGGTGCATTCAAACGGAAATAGGATTGCAATGGAATATCCACTTGCACGCCTGCAGGAACATATACAAAGGAACCTCCAGACCAAACGGCACCATGAAGTGCAGCCCATTTATGATCTGTAGGAGGAATCAATGTCATCCAGTATTTTTTTACGATTTCTTCATGTTCATGAAGTGCTGTTTCAATATCAGTATAAATTACGCCTTGTTTTACAAGATCTTCTTGAATGCTGTGATATACGACTTCGGAGTCATATTGGGCACCTACACCTGCAAGAGATGTTTTTTCTGCTTCTGGAATACCGAGGCGATCAAATGTGCTCTTAATATCCTCAGGTACTTCATCCCAATCGCCCTTCATATCTACTTTAGGCTTTACATATGTGTAAATATGCTCCATATCTAAGCCAGAAATATCAGGAATCCAATTAGGAATTTCCATACGATTGTAAATCTCTAAGGATTTCAAACGGAAGTCAAGCATCCATTCCGGTTCATTTTTATTAGACCAAATTTCACGGATAATATCTTCTGTTAACCCAGCATCAGCAATATAGGAATACTCAAAATTATTCTTTATATCATAGACACCACGGTCCATATCCGCAACTTGGGTTTTCTTTCTTTCTTCCATGTTGCCTCCTATGCTAATGCTTTGTATGCGTCATAACCTTTTTCTTCAATTTCACGAACCAATGAAGCATCACCAGTCTTAACGATTTTACCGTTGATCAAAACATGTACAAAATCAGGTTTTAATTTTTGTAAAATTTGATTGTGGTGAGTGATGATTAATACTGCATTATCTTCATTGTGGAAACGATTAACACCTTCGGATACAATGCGAACAGCATCAACGTCAAGACCAGAGTCAGTTTCGTCAAGGATAGCCAATTGGGGATTTAAAATAGACATTTGAAGAATTTCATTTTTCTTGCGTTCCCCGCCGGAGAAACCTTCGTTTACATAACGTTGTGCATAGGATGTGTCAAAGGACAATTCATCCATTTTTTCTTTCAATTCTTTTTTGAAAGCCAACGCGCGTACATTTTCACCTGTAATTGTAGATTTTGCAGTACGAATGAAGTTTTCTACAGTAATACCAGGAACGGAAATTGGGCTTTGGAATGACATAAAGATACCTGCTTTTGCACGATCATTTACAGCATCTTCTGTAATATCCTTGCCATCAAATACAATAGAACCTTTATCGACTGTGTACAATGGGTTACCCATAATAGCATTTGCCAATGTGGATTTACCTGCACCATTCGTACCCATTACGACGTGAATCTCACCTTTGTTTATTGTTAAATTAATGCCTTTAAGAATTTTCTTCTCTTCTACAGACACTTCCAAATCTTTAATCTGAAGTAATTCAGCCAAAATATTTCACTCCTTCGTATCAGATAATCTGATTATATGATTAAAACTTTATAGTCACATAGAAAAACGGCGGTACGCACAAGGGTGATACCGCCGTATTCTCTCGCCACTTTAGCAAGTATGTGCATAACAATCTATACTCATTATACATTCTTATCTAAATGATAGCAAGATATTCCTACTAAAATATACAGGGATTAGAAAAAATCCCTATATATTCGTATATCTTATGTTTTATTAATAGTAGTTCTCAACTCTATTTAATTCTCAATATTATAAATTAGAGAAGTCTAATGTACCAAATAAATCATCGTATGTTTCAGCGCGACGAATTTGTGTAACAGAACCATCTTTGTGCAACAACAATTCAGCAGAACGTAATTTACCATTGTAGTTAAAGCCCATCGAATGACCATGTGCACCTGCATCATGAATGATGATACGGTCACCAATATCAATTTTTGGCAATTCTCGTTGAATAGCAAATTTATCATTATTTTCACACAAGGAACCAGTTACATCATACACATGATCTTTAGGAGCATTTTCTTTACCCATTACCGTAATATGATGGTAAGAACCATACAATGCTGGACGCATTAAATTCGCCATACAAGAATCTAAACCGATGTAATGACGATAGATGTCTTTTTGGTGAATAGCTGTGGAAACAAGATATCCAAATGGGCCTGTTACCATACGACCACATTCGTAGGCCAAAGTAATATCCTTAAGACCATTGCCTTTAATAATTCGATTATAGGCTTCATGAACACGTTCGCCCAATTTTTCAAAATCAACAGGCGTTTGTTCTGGTTTATATGCTACGCCTACGCCACCACCAAGGTCGATAAATTCAACATCGATGCCTAATTTTTCTTTAATTTCTACAGCAAGGTTAAAGCAGATTTCAGCGGTGCCCACCAATCCATCAATATCAAGCTCATTTGATACAACCATAGTATGTAAACCAAAATGTTTTACACCCTTTGCTTGTAATTGCTTGTATGCCTCAAATACTTGTTCACGAGTCATACCATATTTTGCTTCCTCTGGAAGGCCTATAATCGTATTGCCTCCTTCTTTCAAAGGACCTGGATTATAACGTACGCAGAATGTGTCTGGTAAAGAGCCGTGATGTTTTTCTAAGTATTCAATATGAGTAATATCATCTAAATTGATGATAGCCCCCATATCTAACGCCTTTTTATACTCTACATAAGGTGTGTCATTGGATGTGAACATAATGTCATGTCCAGTGATACCTACCTTTTCACAAAGAAGTAATTCAGCTAAGGAAGAGCAATCAGCACCTACTCCTAGTTTTTGTAATACACGCATAATATATGGATTTGGAGTAGCTTTCACAGCAAAATACTGTTTAAAGCCCTTATTCCAAGAGAATGCGGAGATGAATCTCTTCATATTATTAACGATACCTTCTTCGTCATAAATATGAAATGGAGTCGGATATTTAGCAATAATTGCTTCTAATTGTTCAGATGTAAATGGAACTGTTTTTTGATTCATAATAACCTCTCTACATAGTAAAAAGACTCATCTATGATGAGTCTTCAAATTAACTGATTATTTAAATAAGGCCTTATCTAAACTATAGCGACCTGCACCAGCAAAGAACAACATAATAGCGCCAAAGCCCATTTGAGATGGATAATCCCAACTAAAGAAATTACCGTTGAGATTTAGTATAGTAGCCACTGTTAATGTGCCTATGATCAAAAGGGAGCCTATACGTGTAAACAAACCTATGATGATAAGAATACCACCAACCATCTCTGCATAGGAAGCAATAGTGCCCAGAATTACCTCAAAGCCACTTGGTACACCTAAGGCTGATAACATGGCCCCTACCTTATAAAGACCTTGTTCTCCACTTACATATTTTAAGTATCCATGATAGAACATGGAAATACCTAATGCAAGGCGATAGAATAAAAGGCCAAAATTAATATAATCAGGTTTACTTTTAAATAAAAAGTTTAACATAATAACACCTCTTTATTATATAGATATTTTTAGATATAAAAATTATATGCTATACACTAGTGTCTGTCAAACTAAGACTCTTATATGAAATTCTATAGAATTATATCATAAATTACTTATGAAATCAATTTATCAAGACTCATTTGAAGAATAAAAAATCCTAATGAATGTAGCAATCTACATTCATTAGGATTTTAATATATTATCTATATATCGCTAAAGCGGTTGATTACATCATACCGCCCATGCCACCCATTGGAGGCATTGCAGGAGCGGCAGCATTTTCTTCTACTTTATCAGCTACGATTGTTTCAGTAGTCAATACAAGAGAAGCAATGGATGCAGCGTTTTGAAGAGCAGAACGCGTAACCTTTGCAGGGTCCACGATACCAGCTTTAACCATATCAATGTATTCTTCAGTCAAAGCATTGAAACCGATGCCAGCTTCTGTATTTTTAACTTTTTCAACTACAACGGAGCCTTCAAGACCAGCATTGTAAGCAATTTGACGAAGTGGTTCTTCTACTGCACGTTTTACAAGGTTAATACCAGTTTGAACATCACCAGTAGCTTCCAATGTGTTCAATGCAGGGATAATATCGATGAATGTAGTACCACCACCAGCAACGATACCTTCTTCAACAGCAGCGCGAGTTGCATTTAATGCGTCTTCGATACGAAGTTTTTTATCTTTCATTTCAACTTCTGTAGCAGCACCTACTTCGATAACTGCAACACCACCGGATAATTTAGCAAGACGTTCTTGTAATTTTTCACGGTCAAATTCAGAAGTTGTTTCTTCTACTTGTGCACGGATTTGGCTAACGCGTTTAGCGATTACGTCTTTATCGCCTACACCATCGATGATTGTAGTTTCATCTTTAGTGATGCGAACTTGACGAGCTGTACCAAGGTCAGTAAGTTCTACGGAATCAAGTTTACGGCCCATATCTTCAGTGATAACAGTACCACCAGTCAAGATAGCGATATCTTCAAGCATAGCTTTGCGACGGTCACCGAAACCAGGCGCTTTAACAGCTACAGCTTTGAATGTACCACGCAAACGGTTAACTACCAATGTAGCCAATGCTTCGCCTTCTACATCTTCAGCGATGATAAGAAGTTCTTTACCTACTTTTACAACTTTTTCAAGTGTTGGCAACATATCTGCGATAGCACTGATTTTACGGTCAGTAATCAAGATGTATGGGTTATCCATAACAGCTTCCATACGATCAGGGTCAGTTACCATGTAAGGGGAAATATAACCGCGGTCAAATTGCATGCCTTCTACTACGTTTAATGCAGTTTGCAAGCCTTTGGATTCTTCTACAGTGATAACACCATCGTTACCAACTTTTTCCATAGCTTCTGCAATCAAACCACCGATTTCTTCATCAGCTGCAGATACGCTAGCTACTTGAGCAATTTCAGATTTACCAGAAACTTTGATAGAGCGTTTTTTGATTTCTTCAACTAAAGTTTTTACGGCTGTTTCAATGCCTTTTTTCAAGATCATTGGGTTAGCACCAGCTGCTACGTTGCGCATACCTTCTTGAATCATAGCTTGTGCCAATACTGTTGCAGTAGTAGTACCATCACCTGCTACGTCGTTAGTTTTAGTCGCAACTTCTTTTACCAATTGAGCACCCATGTTTTCAAATGGATCTGGAAGTTCAATATCACGAGCAATAGTTACACCATCATTTGTGATTGTTGGAGAACCAAATTTTTTATCTAAAACAACATTACGGCCTTTTGGTCCTAATGTAACTTTTACTGCATTTGCCAATTGATCAACGCCACGACCCAATGCGCGACGAGCTTCTTCATTAAACAAGATTTCTTTTGCCATATGTATTACCTCCTAGATAGTAACACTATCCAATGTAAAGAAATATATGCCCTAAGGCAATATAGAATGTATCATTAATATGTATAGCCTTAAAAGCTATTATAATACTGCTAAGATATCGCGTTCGCTAATGATCAAGTGAGTAGCGCCATCAATTTCTAATTCGCTACCAGCGTATTTTGCAAACATAACAGTATCGCCAACTTTAACCTCTGGAGCTACACGTTGACCATTGTCATATACTTTACCAGCACCTACTGCTACAACAACACCTTCTTGAGGCTTTTCTTTTGCTGTATCAGGAAGGAAGATACCACTTTTAGTTTTTTCTTCTTTTGCTTCTAAACGGATAAGAACGCGGTCAGCTAATGGTTTTAACATATGATGTCACTCCTTATTTACTATATATTATTCATAATTCATTAGCACTCTAACTTACTGAGTGCTAATCACATGTATTATTATAACCTATGTCAAAATAATTGCAAGTATTAATTTTGATTTTTTGACTTTTTAGTTTTTACAAGTACTAATTCATATAAAATAACCTTCTATATAAGCTTTTATATAGAAGGTTATATGTATCGCCCTATAGTTTTTATTAATTAGACGATGCTTGTTGAATGATTAGCTTACATATGTTGACAATAGACTCTCGTTTCTTCATACTTAATTGCCGAATTCGATTATATGATTCGTCCTCCGTAATTTTATATAAATCCATAAGAATGCCTGTCGCTTTTTGTATTATTTTTCGTTCTTCTAGAGTTTTCTCTAAATCAGCCATTTGTTGACGTGATTCTAAATCATCTAAAAATCGACCACATGCCATTTCTAATGTTGGAATCAGCTGCTCTTCTCTGACAGGTTTTATTAAATATCCATATACACCAGATTCACGAGCTTTTGTCACTAAATCCTGTTGACTATAACTCGTTAGAAGCACAACAGGTGCCAAGTGATTAAATCCAATTTGACGAGCCGCTTCTATACCATCTAGCTTAGGCATTTTCACATCCATTAACACCGCATCAGGTTTTAACTCTTTACACATCGTAATAGCTTCAACCCCATTCGATGCTTCCCCAACCACTTCATGTTGTTCAGATTCTAGAATATCTCGCAAATCCATGCGGATTAAAGATTCATCATCAACGATTAAAATACGCATTTATTGCTCCTTATGAATATGAATTGTAACAATAACCCCAATATCACCATTTTTAATCGTCATATGACCTTGTAGCTCGTGAGTCACCAAATTATTAATAATTTGCATGCCTAATCGCTTACTTTTAGCCATATCAAAATCACGAGGCAAACCTTTACCTGAATCTGTAAATACTAGAGCAATAGTATCATTCATACTGGATACAGATAATGAAATTACACCATCAGACCCATCCAACCCATGCACAATACTATTAGAAATCAGTTCATTGAATACAAGAGAAATATAACTGGCTTGATGAGATGAAATAATACAATCGTCTCCGTGATAGCGAAATTCTACATGTTGATTACGATTTACCATGCTCTGGCGTAATAATCGGCACAATTCATCATATATGGATCGTATAGAAATATAGTCCTCATCATAATGAGAGACTAAATCATGGACAAGGGCCATACTTTCAATACGGGAAATACCCTCTTGTAATGCCGATTTTACCTCTGGTAAATCAGAGCGCCGCGCTTCCATCCGTAGTAAACCTGCTACTGTTTGTAAGTTATTTTTAACACGGTGATGTATCTCCTTAATAATAGAATTTTTAACTAGTAGTTCTTGTTGCTGTTTACTTTCACGGGTACAATCGTGAAGAATTAAAAAGCAACGACATTCATTGCGTCCCATCGGAATAGGAATCAAATGCTGTCTTAGTACCATATTATGATAGATTTCTTCGGATACAAAATCATTTCGTTCATCTATGACACGATGAATAGCAGATATTTTTAAAGAACTACCAAAAATAGATGTGTCCACCAACCGCCGATCAACACCGACAATATCCGCCAAGTGTAACGCCGTATCATTGCCGTACAAGATAGTCCCATTTTGGTCAAAAATGATGAGCCCATCCAAATACGATATAGGCTCATATTCTTTAATTTGTTCATCTGTGGCCGTCAACATCAATCGTTGCATCGTATCGGCTACGATAAATCCTCGTTTACCTTCCACACCATTGGCAGGTGCCATATAAGAGAAGGAAATGCCTCCTATAGTCTTACCGCCATTATCGACAATGGGAAATAGATATTCAAATCCATTTTGTGTGGATTGTTGAAAGCTTTCACCGGTGGTGATTAGTTTTTTCCACATATCAGAACTAGGTATGCGTGATGTAACTAATGAGTCATTAGACTCATATATACACATCATGTCATCATTCGCAATCTCTGTAAACAAAACAATCTTATGTTTACTCACCGATTGGCCAAAGCGAATCATATGACTAATATGAACTAGTAGGGCTGCTTGCAAACTAGATAGATTTGTTTCCTTAACAAGTTCATCATATATATGTACAGTCATACTAGTTACCTTCTACCCATGCAACGGTACCAATTGGCACACTAGGCTTAGCATTTAAATGTAAATCGCAGAACTTTCCGGCTTGTGCCATATAGTAAGCACGGCATCCAATCATAGCCGCATTATCAGTAGCTAAAATTTTACCTGGTTTATAGTACGTAAATCCTTCTTCATTACACATATTCTCTAATGCTACTTGTAATCCTTGGTTAGCAGATACACCACCAGCAATGGTTATTTTAGTTTCCCCTAGTGTATGAGCTGCATCCTTAGTTTTTTCTACTAGAACATCTACGATGGCCTTTTGAAAGGACGCTGCCACATCAGCCTTATTTATGTCTTCACCCTTTTGTGATTTACTATTTAAATAATTTAGAACAGCTGATTTTAAGCCACTAAAGCTAAATTCAAAATTTCCCGACTCACTAAGGGCCTTCGGAAACTCAATAGCATCTGGATTGCCCTCTGTTGCTAATGCATCTATATGAGGTCCTCCAGGATATGGAAACCCCATAACACGGGCAATTTTATCAAAAGCTTCACCGGCCGCATCGTCCCGTGTTTGTCCTAAAATCTCGAATTCTTCATAGTCTTTCACATGAACTAACATAGTATGACCACCGGATACAACAAGGCTTAAAAATGGCGGCTCTAATGTAGGATTAGCTAAGAAATTAGCAAAAATATGACCTTCCATATGATGAACAGGTACTAACGGAATCCCCGTAGCAAAGGATAATCCTTTTGCAGCTGCTACACCAACTAATAGGGCCCCTACTAATCCAGGACCATAGGTAACCCCTATATGATCAATGTCATCCAATGTGACATGAGCATCCGCTAATGCTTGGTCAATAACAGGGATAACTTGTTCTATATGATGACGGGATGCAATTTCTGGCACTACACCACCAAATTTTCGGTGAATTGGCACCTGACTCGATATGACATTAGAAAGTACTGTACGGCCATCCTTAAGTACAGCTGCCGATGTTTCATCACAGCTACTTTCTAATGCTAATGTATATATACTCATTTTCCTTCCTCTTTAATAAGAGACATAATATACGCATCTTCTTTAGGTTCCGAGTAATAATTTTTTCGCATACCTTTTACAGTAAACCCCAATTGTCGGTATAAAGATAAAGCAGACAAATTAGATATACGAACTTCTAAAAAGATTTCATGCATGCCTCGTTTAAAACATTCCTCTATCAATGCACTCGTAAGTTTAGCACCAAAGCCTTGGCGTCTTGCAGATGGACGTATCGCAATATTCGTAATTTGACCTTCATCATATACAAGCCACGCTCCTGCATAACCTACAACACCATTGGCATCTTCTACAACATAATAGAGTTTATTATCTTCATTCAGTAATTCTGTTTCTATGGAATCTAAACTCCAAGGAACAGAAAAGCATTCCATTTCAATAGCAAAAATTTCCTTTGCATCCTCAATCGTTGCTCTACGGACTGTCATGTCTATTTTTCACCTGCCGCTTCGATTACAGTGACTGTAGGATTCTCCTTTAACATAGCAGGATTATCTTTATGCTTTTCTTCCCACAATACTTCTGCTTCAGACCGTCTAATATAGTACGGTACCATATCCATAGGATCAGCACTTTCACCTCGTTCAATCATGGAGCGGGCACTTAATAATAACGAACTAGCCTTAGGTATGCGATAAATAGGATCAGCAATGATTAACAACTCATTATCTTCTATTAGTGGAGCAATCCGCTTAATACCATCGCCCACAAATATGACGCGTTTATGTTGGTTTCGTAATCGTTCTACTAATGAAGCAGCTTCCACTACAAATGGCTCCTCTTTAACCTGTAAATGCTCTCCATCATATATATAGAGAGCCGCAAATACATGTTTCTTTTGCGCATCAATTATCGTGCAAATCGTATCAGTAGTATATGGAATATTGCGTGATAATCCATCCATAGTCATAATTCCGTATAAAGGTAAGTGTAATGCATAAGCCATAGCCTTTGCCGTTCCCATTCCTATGCGCAAACCCGTAAAAGAACCAGGACCACTAGCAACAACGATTCCTTTTAAATCAGATTTTTCTACCCGCGTCATCTCTAGCAATGATTGAATATGAGGTACTAATTGCTCAGAATGAGTCAGACCAGCTTGTATTGTAATTTCACCAAGTAACTGACTTTCATTCATTATAGCAACACTAGAAACGACAGAACTCGTTTCAATTCCCAACCACATACGTACCTCCTAAAGTATTCAATGTTTCAGCGTCAAGTACATCGCTCTCTAATGTAATCCGTCTAGAGTGAGTATCAATCGAATCAATATGAATCCATAACGTTTCATCGGGCAATTCATCTTCAAATTTATCAGCCCACTCTACAATAGCAACTTGACCATCCGTAAATTCATAAAATCCAATATTTTCTAATTCACTTACATCATCCATGCGATATAAATCAAAATGATATATTTCACCGGACAATGTCATATAGGTATTCATAAGAGAAAATGTAGGACTTGTAATATCCTCTGACACGCCAAGGCCCCTTGCTATACCCTGAGACATATGAGTCTTACCAGTCCCTAAATCACCGATTAAAGCCATGCATAGTGGACTACCAGACTCTTTGACCCACTGCCCCAGGCGTTCACCGAAACATTGCGTATCCTGTACGGAATGCGTTTCTAATATAACTTTATTTTTACTCATGAAAATGATTATACCCTTTCGCTTCTAATAATCGTATCTCTTTATCCTTAGTCACCGATTGTACCATCGCTTTTCCTTCTATGACCTCACCTATTAATGTAATAGGCCCCAACTGTTCTAATACCTGTGAAAGCTCCTTAGGCGCCGTAAATACGAGCTGAAAATCTTCGCCACCCAACAATGCATAATCAACAGGATTAGTATGTAATGTGTTTGCTAATTTATATGTTTCTTCATGCAACGGTATAAGTGATTCATCAATAACAATTGAAACATGTGAGGCCTTTGCAATTTCATTCAATTCACTACTAAGACCATCGCTAATATCGTTCATACTATGAATGCCTAGGTCTCGCAATTCTTGGCCTAATTCAATCTGTGGTTCTGGTCTTTGGTGTCCAATTCTCGTCATTGGATAGCCGTCTAGATTATACGATAAAGAGCCTAACCCTGTTGCAGCATAACCAATATAATTAGTAACGCCCACTACGTCCCCAGGTTTAGCGCCACATCTTAATATCGCTTTACCTTTAGGTACCTCGCCTATAATGGTAATAGTCCACACCATGGGGCCATCTGTATTGACCGTATCACCACCAATAAGATTTACATGATATCGCTGACATTGCTCCTTAATACCTCTATAAATTTCATCTAAAATTTGCGTATCTATATGTCCTGGGACAGCCACAGACAGTACAACTTGACGAGGTATTCCTCCCATCGCAGCAATATCACTCAAATTAGCCGTCATCAAACGATATCCTACATCATAGGGCATCATATATTGAAAGCTAAAATGAACACCTTCCACCATGGTATCCGTACTTATGAGCTGATCATACCCTTCACTAGCTTTATAAATGGCACAATCATCGCCAATGCCTTGCACCACTGTCTTATTGTCATATATTGTATCCGATTCAATACTATGTATGAAATTAAATTCACCAAGAGTTTTAAGTTCCACTATATCACCTTTTTTATCTTATACACTATATGTATTGTAACATATATAGGAATGCAAAAAAAAATCGACCTCATCATTACTGATGAGGTCGATTCGTACATTATTTTTTTATGAGTTGTTCCATCCGTTTAACAGGGCTCTTCGTATCAAATGCACCTACGACAGGAACCTTTTTGCCATCACATACAAAAAGTACTCCATTGATATTATCAAAAGATGTTAATGTATTCACGATAGCAGCCATTTGCAACTTAACAGTTAAGTCGCCACCTTTACCATCAACAAAAGCTTTATTTACCTCTACAGAAGCAATTCCATCCTTAACTGTTACAGAATTGATTTCTATAGCCTTATCAAAAATAGGATACTTTTGTTGACGATCAGCTTTTAACATGGCGAGTAATGCAGCCTTTGGTGTTACCTTATCAGCTGCAACATCCACGGATTGTTGTTTCACACCTGAACCATCTTCAGTAGGAACAAAGAATACCATTTTAACAGTTTCACTAGAAGCCTTAGCTGTTTCAGCATCTTTATTGACCTTCACCTCTTGACTTACTGTGGGAGAACCTGTATTAGGTATTTGATTGGAATTACAGCCCGCTGTAAAAGCTAGGATACCAATACAAGCAATCACTGCCATTTGATTTCGAATATTCATCCTTAGCCTCCAAAGTAATTAGCAATACCAGCAGCAATACGATTAGCAAAGTCTTGTTCTGTTTGTTCACTCTTCAAAGCGCGCTCTTCGTTAGGATTAGAAATAAAGCCCAATTCTACGAGAATAGCCGGCATATTTGTATGTCTTAATACATACAAATTACCTTCTTGGATGCCTCTGTCACCATTGAAACCTGGTACATTAGCAATTTGATCTTGTACTTTTTGTGCTAAGCGAGCGTCATTACCAGTTTTAGAATAGTAGTATGTAGCAATGCCACCTACACTTGGGTTGTTAAAGGAGTTAATATGAATGCTTACGAAAGCATCCGAATTATGGGAATTTGCCACATTAACGCGAGCACCCAACTCATCAACACCACTCGCATTAGGACCATATACATCGACATCTGTAGTACGCGTCATGAATACCTTTGCACCGCGAGCTTCTAGAGCTGATTTCAAATATTTAGAAATCGGTAATGTTGCACTTTTTTCTTGGAACCCTGTAGGGCCAATAGCACCTGGGTCGCTACCACCATGACCTGGATCAATAGTAATCACCTTACCGGATAAGCCTCCTGATACAGAGTATTTACCGGACCCTTTACTACTTGCTGGAGCTGTAGCTGGAGATGGTTTCTTACCATAATTGATAGGTTTTGGATTCACGCCTTTTTTCTGTACATCTACAACAATTCGATACGGCTTTTGATTAACTGTATCCTTCTTCAAAGAGAAAACCTTCACATCATTAGTATCCAATGCGGATGGAGTTTTAATCGTAACTGCCACATCTTTTCCAACTTGTGAAAGTTGAGCTACGCTAGCAATGGAAGAATCCATATAAATAGTGTTCTTCGCCGTTTTTAGCTTCGTATTATTCAAAGTAACCGTTGTCGTTTTTCCATCTTTACTGATGGATGCTGCCGCTTTTACAGGAGTAGATAAATCCATAACCATACGTACATATGGAACAGGGGCATCAGTTCTCGTTACCCAACGAGCATCCTGTAAATTAGCAGCCTTTGCTTGACTTAACATCAGTGGTATAGCCATGAGAAAAGCAAGGCAAATTAAAAATAATTTACGCAATACATTCACTCCAATCTAACTGACATACTTTTTGTCCAAACCATAGAGATGAGCCGATGATACTAATGTTTCGTCTCATCGTTCCAATCTATCCATAAACTAATGTTAGATTATAGATAGATTATTTCATACAAACATGAAGATATGTATACAGATTATACATATTTATCATCGTTCTGTAGAAATTTGCCATTCATTCCCATCCGTACTAATATGAATACGTCCCATAGTATCTGTACGATAAATGGCGATATTGTGTTCATTCAAATGACGTAGTGTCACATCATGAGGATGACCATATTTATTATATAACCCACAAGAGATTAATGCACTCTCTGGTTTGACAGATTTTAGAAAATCTTCAGAACTACTTGTGCGCGATCCGTGATGACCCGTTTTCAAAATACGAGCAAAGAGCTTACTATTTTGCTCTTTTATAAGCCGTTGTTCTTCTTGTAATTCCGCATCACCGGTAAAAAGCATAGAAAATTTACCAAATATAAATTTACCAACAATAGAATTATTATTTAAATCCGGTTGCCCTTTTTTATCTACTAATGTATCATCCCAAGGCGCATATACTACAAATACTGCACCATGACCAAAATCAACAGTACTACCTTTCTTTAATGTAGTGCGTTGAATATTCTTTTTCTCAATCCATTTTTCATATGTTTTATACATATTATTGTCAACAGAAATACCATCATCATATACATGTTCTATAGGCATCGCTTTTGCAATAGCTAAAAAACCACCCATATGATCTGCATGAGGATGTGTGATGATGACATTTTTCAACTTAGTAATACCGAGGTTATGTAGCTGGGCCACAATATTTTCACGATGTTCTATATCGCCTGTATCAATCATGCTATACTCATCACCGATTTTAAGAAGTATTGCATCCCCTTGTCCAATATCTAACATATAGATGTCAACATGACCTTCTGCATTGGTCTGCTTTGTATCAATAGAATAATTGGATGATGCTGACACAGCTTGTGAAGCCGCTTTAGATACATCTGAATGTGAACAACCTGCTAGCACAAACAGTGGCACTAATAAAGCTATGAAATATAATAGTATTCGTTGTAATCGCGTCATATACCTATCCTTCCAATAACTCTTGTAGTACCAAACCAACGGATTGGCTTACATCACTTGGCGTATAGCCCCAAGGTTTTTCTTCAGACAATATATCAGCGCTTCGACTATGTACATAGACACCTAATAAAGCCGCAGATTGTAAAGAATAGCCTTGTGCTACAAAAGCGGTTATAATCCCCGTTAAACTATCACCCATTCCTCCGGTGCCCATACCAGGATTGCCTAACATATTGATATATACTTCACCGGTAGGAAGCGCAACTAAACTAGGAATTCCTTTTAAAACAAGCACTACATTATGAGCTACAGCAAATTGAATAGCTAAATCTACATAATGCTTCTCTATAAAATTAATGGATGTATCAATAAGCCGGCTGAATTCTCCTAGATGCGGGGTCATAATGCAATTTTTAAACTGCATATTGCCTTCATAGGTAATTGTTTTATCACCATGTGCATATACATGACCAATCGTACCGAGAGCATATAGTCCATCTGCATCAATAACCATGTGTCCTGATTGTCGTTCTAACAAAGAATTTACCAATACTTTGGCTTCCTCTGTGCGTCCTAATCCAGGGCCAACGGCAACTACATCATAAGATTGTAAATTAGCAGAACCTATATTTTCCAATGGCAATACCATGATTTCTGGTATACATTTGGACTGTACGATAGGTCGCACACCAATAGGAACAGCTAATGAAACCTTACCGGCCCCACCGTGTACGGCTGCCTCTGCGCTCATGATAGGTGCCCCTACCATTGATTCAGAACCACCTACAATTAAAGCATTACCATTAACCCCCTTATGCGCCTGCGGCATTCGATCACTAAGTTCCAATGAAGCTAAACGGTCATACAGAACATAATGAGATGTGTTAAATGGCGCATCTGATCCTAATGCTAATTCCCAAGGTACCCCCAACGGTGCAATTATCACTGTGCCTGCCAAGGATTTGCCAGGATATAACAATAGCCCCTCTTTAATGGATCCAAAGGTCACTGTCGCATCATAGGATAATGTATAATCCGAAGCTTGCCCCGTTGTGGCATCAACACCAGCAGGCACATCAATAGCCCATAGGGAAAATCCAAATTGGTTGCGTTCCACATCGATGTCATGTAATACAGATGTTACAGATTCTCGTAATTCACCTTGAAAACCTGTTCCCATCAATCCTTCTACGACAACATGAACGCGGGACCAATCACTAAAACTTTCAAAAGAAACAATATCAACGCCCATAGCGCGCACCATGGTCAGTTGTTTATTAAATAGCTCACTACCATGTGATACATTGCCTACTAATGCAATGGTAACGGGAATTCTTTGTTCTATTAAATGACGAGCCGCTACCAGTCCATCGGCTCCATTGTTACCAACACCACACACAAATAGAACCATACCTGTAAAAGGATCCTCGTGAAAACGTTCTCCTTCTACATCTACCAACGCATCGGCTATACCTCGTCCTGCATTTTCCATGAGCAACTCCAAAGGCACGTGTAGATGACGCGGTACATAGGCATCAATATGTTGTGATGCTTCTCTCGTTAAACTGTACATTAATTACCTCTTTATGATGACCGTACTCATAGCGTACGACCGACAGTGACTAATAGAAACTATAGATTCTGTATACATTCGTTCTTGCATAATTTTTTTGAAAGCCCCCGTTATGCTTAGAGATGGAGCCCCGAATTCATCATGGCACACCTCAACATCTTGCCATGAGCCGTAACGCAATCCAGTCCCCAATGCTTTCAAAAAAGCCTCTTTTGCTGCGTAAATACCTGCATAGGATTGATAGATCCCTGTGCGTTTACTTTCACAATAAACAATTTCACGTTCCGTATATACGCGCTGTCGAAAGCGAGCTGAACTGTCTATAGCTTTTTTAATTCGATCAATTTCTATTATATCTGTGCCTAATCTCATATCATAACCTCTTATATGTCGATTATCTATCTTTTTATTATACACAATTTTGTTAGATTAATCATTGATGAAAGTACAGTCTATTAATAGTTAAGCATAGTATAAATAAAAACTTTATGATTCATATTTACAGCAGCGTACATTATGTTATGACGCATATCCATATCTTCAATTTCAAGATTTTTTGGAAAAGAAGTAATCTTAGTTACGTTACCTGTTTTATCTACAGTAATAACGGTGGATAACGTTGCAAATATAGTTTTATCATCATTAGCAAAGGCACCATTATTATTATAATCATCATAATGAGCATCTATATCTTTAGACTGAACGAGTTGAAACAGTGATGTATAGTAATTGAATACATCTTTTTTGAGTTATAGCAGAATCCTTGACATTGATTGACGGAACTATCAATGGGTATCTCTTTTAATAGTTTTAAACCAACCATTGTCTTGCTAACATCTTGTTGCTGCAGTGCATATGTTATTGGTAGATAATCCATGATATGTTGTATATCTATAGAGGCCTCTATCATTCTACTTGAATCGTATAAACAAAAAAACAGGTGATAAGATTACTCTTATCACCTGTTCAAGCGTTTCCACTTGTAGTTGGTGCCGGAGGTGGGACTTGAACCCACACGGTGTTACCCGCTTGATTTTGAGTCAAGTGCGTCTGCCATTCCGCCACTCCGGCGTCTCGGAACATTTGTAATTATATAAAAATAACAAAGGTCTGTCAACAAATTTTTTATATTTTTTCTAAAATATTTGTGAGTGTATGCATCGCCGCATCATCTTGCTGTTTCCAAGTCAAAGTAACACCTGTAATATAACCTTTTCGAACGTATTCAACATCCGTTGGTACGTCTTCCTTTCCACAATCCAAGTCTCCAGCCAACCAATAATAATCTTGACCTCGTGAATTAATTCTAGCATCAATTATATTACTATAGGTTTGAAGTCCTTGACTCACCAATTTAAAATGGTCCCAATCACAAATTCCGCGCAATGGGAAATTAACATTTAATAAGCCTTCAAAATTACCATTCACATAAATTTTCTCAATTAATTCATGAATAAACGGATGCATTTCATGACCACGCTCAATCGAATATCGCTCTACAGATAAAGCAAGGCCAGGGATTCCATAAAAAGCACTTTCCATGGCTGCAGATACGGTTCCTGAATACAATACATCAGAACCTAAATTAAAGCCATGATTAATACCTGAAATAACAAGATCAGGCATATCATCGGCTAATAAATAACTGAGGCAAAATTTCATACAATCAGACGGAGTTCCTGTAAGTGCATAAAGGCGAGGATTTTCATCCTCGCCATTGTACGCATCTAATTTTAAAGGAATCTCAGTCGTCAATGCATGGGATTTAGCACTTTGTTCAGTAGCTGGTGCTACAACGGTAACACGATAATATTGACTTAAATACGTCGCTAATTGGCGTAAGCCATCAGCTAAAATGCCATCATCGTTACACATTAAGATATGCATAGTCACTCCTATAGATTCTATTTTTTATTCTTATTCATATCTCCCATACGAGTTAATTTAACATCCCCTAAGCCAACAGCTCTTGTATGCACCGTATGAGACCATTCCTTATTATGACGACGGAACCATCCTAAAATATTTACTGGAACCCATGAATATACAAAAATTGGATATAACAAGTAGTAGAACCAAATTTTAGGTGGCACCTTAATTTTCAACAATACAATTAATGGGAATAGATATTGCCCAATACCTATAATTTGCCATACGGACATAGGCATAATTTGGTATAAAATATTGGTATAAATTGGTACATATGCATTGATATAAGAAAATACCAAATATACGGTCGTCAACAATAAGAAATATGGCTGACTAACCTGCAAAATACCATCTAAAATAACAATATTACCTTGCTCAATGCCCGCTGCAAATAATTTAGGAATATAACGATCTGCACAATCGAATTGACCTTGCGCCCAACGCAAACGTTGTTTACAAGAAGCCATCATAGTTGTTACTTTTTCATCATACACGATGGCATCATGAGCCCATGTTGTCTTAATACCATGTGTTAATAGCTTCATAGAGAACTCCATGTCCTCTGTTAAGCTTGTACAATCCCATCCGTATTCTTTAATAATAGATGTACGAATACACATACCCGTACCGCCAAGTGCCGTTGATAAACCAATGCGATATTTGGCTAAATGCCACATATGATTAACCATCCAGAACATGATTGAAAAAGTGCCCGCAACCCATGAATCTGTGGGGTTTTTGGAGTTAAGATATCCTTGAATAACAGATTCACCTTTTTCGAGGTGATCATTCATCTCTAACATAAATTGAGGGTGTACCAAATTGTCAGCATCAAAGATGAGGAATGCATCATATTTCCTATCCATTTTATCCACGCGGTCAAACATCCACCCCATGGCATACCCTTTACCAACCTCTTCTTTGTTGAAACGTTCGTGTACATTAGCTCCTGCGGCACTGGCCACTTCAGCCGTTTTATCAGTACAGTTATCCGCTACAACAAAAATATCATACAAATCATCTGGGTAATCTAAACCTTTTAAGTTTTTTACGAGCTCTCCTACTACAGCCTCTTCATTATGAGCACACACAACAATGGCGAATGAATTTTTTGGCGTATAGTTTTTATGAACTCGAGACCGCCACATACCTATAACGGCAAGTACGAAATAATAAACCGTATAAATTACGATTATTACCTGCATAGGGATCAATATCAGATCCAGTAGGTAATCCATAAGACAAACCTCCACAGTCTATTTGCGCACTATATTCAACGCCGTATTAAACAGACCAAACAACACATAACCAGTAAAAATCATAACAGCCCATGTATGCCAATCATATACCAATGCAGCAATAATGATAAGAGCAACCAATGCGATTGCAATTTTGCTAATGCGAACTGCACTGTGACCTTTAAAGTCAGGATATTTTACTTCACTAACCATTAAGATACCAACAAGAATCATGGACACAAACAAAACTAGCTGTGTGACTTGCACACCACATAAAATATAGGTAGCCGCTAAACAACCTGCTGCTGGAATAGGAAGACCTTCAAAATAGCCGTGAACTTCATCAGTTTTAATATTAAAACGAGCTAAACGAAAAGCGCCTAAAACAGCAAAGGCTAATAACGGAATATAACCGAGCCAGCCTAGTCCTTGCAAATCATTAACATACAGCATATAAGCAGGGGCAACGCCAAATCCGACTACATCGGATAAGGAATCTAATTCACGCCCCATAGGACCTGCTACGCCTAATGCACGTGCCACACGCCCATCTAAACCATCTGCAATTAGTGATAGTATCACACAAATAGCCGCCCCAAAGGTATTGCCCGTAGCAGACAATGTAATACCGATAACACCAAATGCTAAATTAGAACTAGTAAATAAATTTGGAATAACTGATTTATTCATGACGAAGCCTCCCGATAATCGTATCGCCACCAGTAATATGCTGACCTTTTTCAATGCAAATCTCTACATTTTTATCCATGTAAATTTCAGTACATGAACCAAACTTAATCATACCATATAACTGGCCACGTTGTAATACACTATCAAGATCTGTCCAAGAAACGATACGACGAGCTAATAAACCTGCAATTTGTGTGACGAGTACTTCTGTTTTATCGTTTTCTATACAAATTGTATGACGTTCATTTTCAAACCCCACATCTTCTTTGAAAGCAGGTAAAAAACTTCCCATCGTATAATGACGATATGTAATTTTGCCTTCAATAGGAGCCCGATTGGCATGCACATCAAAAACAGATAAAAAGATTGTTACCTTTTTACATTCTCGATGTAAATACAAATCTTCATATACATCTTCAATTTCCATTACCTTGCCATCAGCTGGAGATAAAATAGCATCTGGGTCAGTAGGAATGTTGCGTTTTGGATTTCTAAAAAAGTTCACAAAAAATAATGCCAAAATAAATGTAATGATTGCGATACTATAATATCCAAAATACGCCGCTATAATCGTAATGAAGAGCATCACTCCGATTAAAGGAAATCCTTCTTTTATTATTGGTCCTGTAGGCACAACTAAACTCCCCTATTTATTCTTAATAACAGTCCACATAAACTTTGGTATAGCTAACATTCGGCCTATACGTTTAGGTTCTAGATATAATCTATATAACCATTCTAAACGATTGCGTTGCATCCAATGAGGTGCGCGTGGAATATTTCCAGCCAATACATCAAAAGACCCTCCTATACCAATGGCTACAACGCCTTGTAAAGAGGATAGTTTTTCTGAAATCCATTGTTCCTGTTTTGGCACACCTAATGCAACAAATACGAGCTTAGCACCCGAAGTTTTAATATCGTTAATAATACGTTGTTCCTCTGCTTCATCAAAGAACCCATCATGGATGCCAGCTATATTAATAGTACCATACATTGCTTGTAAATTAGAAACTGCTTGTTGTGCTACACCAGGCGCAGCACCTAAACAATATATGGGGATTTGATTGCTTACAGCCTGCTTAAACAATTCTTTGGTAATATCAACACCAGTAACGCGCTCAGGCACTCTTTCACCCATGCGCTCTGCTGCCCACAATATACCAGCTCCGTCAGGAACAACTAGACTAGCGGAATTCAAGATCCCGTGTAACACGGGATCTTGATTTGCTAGCATAACCATTTCAGCATTGGCAGTTGCTACAAGATGTAGCCCTGACTGCTTTGTCATCTCTATAATTTTTGAAACTGCTTCGTCCATAGTGATGCAATCAATAGGGACGGATAATACCGAAATACGTTTACTCAAAATAATACTCCATTATAAACCACTATAGTTCGGTGCTTCTACGGTGATACTTACATCATGTGGATGACTTTCTTTCAAGCCTGCTGCCGTAATTTGAATAAATTGAGTGTTTTCAATCATTTCTTTAATATTATGGCAACCACAGTATCCCATACTTGCACGTAAACCACCAACCATTTGGAAAATAGTATCTGCCAACATACCTTTATAAGGTACACGACCTTCGATACCTTCAGGAACTAATTTTTTAGCTTCTGATTGGAAATAACGATCTTTACTACCAAGTTTCATAGCCCCTAAGCTACCCATACCGCGGTATACTTTATAGGAACGGCCTTGGTAAATAACAGTTTCTCCTGGGCTTTCATCAGTACCAGCAAGAATGTTACCCATCATAACAACATTGGCACCAGCTGCAATCGCTTTCGCAATGTCGCCAGAATATTTAATACCACCATCAGCGATGATTGGAATACCATAACGTCTTGCTACTTGAGCGGACTCATAGACAGCAGTGATTTGAGGTACACCAATACCAGCAATAACACGTGTCGTACAAATAGAGCCGGGTCCGATACCAATTTTAACTGCATCCGCACCAGCTTCAATAAGCGCTTCTGTACCAGCTGCAGTTGCCACATTACCAGCAATAACTGGAATATGTGGATATGCTTGTTTAATTTCTTTTAAGGTACGCAATACACCTGCAGAATGGCCATGAGCAGTATCGACGATAATCACATCAGCCTTAGCTGCTACAAGCGCATCTAGGCGATCATACATATCTTTAGAAACACCAACAGCAGCACCAACTAATAAACGACCGCTAGCATCTTTTGCAGAATTAGGATATTTTGTAGCTTTTTCAATATCTTTAATGGTGATTAAGCCCTTTAAATTACCATCTTTATCGACTAATGGTAATTTTTCAATACGATGTTTACTCAAAATGGATTTAGCCATTTCCAAGGAAGTACCTTCAGGAGCTGTAACTAAACCTTCACTTGTCATACATTCGCCAATTTGACGGGATAAATCAGTTTCAAAACGCATATCGCGATTTGTAATGATCCCTACTAGTTTACCATGTTCTGTAATAGGTACACCAGAGATTTTATATTTACGCATCAATTCTTCTGCATCAGAAAGAAGATTTTGAGGGCTTAGGAAAATCGGATCAACGATAACACCATGCTCAGAACGTTTAACTGTATCAACTTCATGAGCTTGTTCTTCAATGGACATATTTTTATGGATAACACCCATACCACCTTCACGAGCCATAGCAATAGCCATACGGGACTCAGTAACAGTATCCATGCCAGAACTAATCATTGGAATATTCAGTGAAATATCACGTGTTAATTGTGTCTTTAAATCTACTTGATATGGTAATACATCAGATGCTGCCGGCACTAACAATACATCATCAAAAGTCAATCCATGCATACCGAATTTATCGTCTCTCATTTGTTTTTCCTTTCTCGTATAATAAAAAACAAAACTACGACCCGCTCTAGCCCAGTGGGCTAGAACGGATAATCGTAGCTTTCATTAGCGTTCAGACCGCAAAATGCCGCCTTCCATAAACTCATCTTTTTTCATATCAACAAAAATAACCTTAACTGCTTCTGCAGGAACCTTTACGATGTCTACAGTAGCCTTAGTGATAGCTTCACCTAATTGTTTCTTTTGTTCTTTTGTACGACCTTCAACGAGTTCAACATGAATTAATGGCATATGGCACCTCCATAGATACAAAAATATTGTTTTTTATATTATACGAGAATAGGCCGTTATATACAAGGGGAAAACCTAGATAAAACCTAGCATTATCGCACCTTATAGAATTATTAGCCTTACCTCTTAATTATACAATATTCTAAGAAATTTTTCACCAAATCTTTTAGATAATTCTTCTTTCATTCGAATTTCTAGTTGATCGATGCCAAATTCTCGAATATATGACAGTACATCATTACGTGCTGTCACTAGTATATCTATATCTTTTATGATATTAGCTACCCGTAAATCAGGTAATCCCGATTGCGCCAGTCCAAACAATTGCCCCGAACCTCGAAGCAATAAATCTTGTTCTGCTAATTCAAATCCATCTTGCGTAGACTCCATTAACCGCAATCGCCCTTGACTGACATCCCCCTTTGAATCACTAACCAAAATACAATACGCCTGAATATCACCACGTCCAACGCGGCCTCGTAATTGGTGTAGTTGTGATAACCCAAAGCGCTCAGCCCCTTCTATGCACATAATTGTCGCATTAGGAACATTGACGCCAACCTCGATGACGGTTGTAGACACAAGTAATTGAATACGGCCATCATGAAAGGCTTGCATCACCTCATCCTTTTCTTTGGGGTTCATACGCCCATGAACAAGGCATACTTCAAAACTTTTATAAAAATAGTCTTTCAATTCCAAAAAGAGTTCTTCTGCGGCTTGCAAATCAAGTTTTTCAGATTCCTCTACAAGAGGGCAAACTACATATACTTGGTGACCTGCCGCCATTTCCTTACCAAAGAACACACGCAATCGTTCTTTATATGAGCTATCTACTACATAGGTCTTAACCGGTTTACGTCCTGGAGGCATTTCCTTAATAAGGGATACCGCTAAATCACCATATACGGATAGAGTCATTGTTCTTGGAATCGGTGTGGCTGTCATAATCAAAACATGAGGATATACGCCCTTATGTTGTAATGCGGCACGCTGATTAACACCAAAACGATGCTGTTCATCGATAATAACCAATCCTAAATTCTTGAATTGAACCTTGTCCTGAATGAGCGCATGAGTACCGATAATCAATTGAATGGTTCCATTTGCTAACTCCTCATAAATTCTATCCTTTTCTTTTTTAGGTGTGGATCCTGTAAGCAATGCAATATTAATAGGCAAATTTTTACAAAATTCAGTTATCCCTTCAAAATGTTGAGTCGCTAAGATTTCTGTAGGTGCCATGATAACAGCTTGGTATCCATTTTCTACGGCTTTTACAAGGCTCAATGTAGCCACAACAGTTTTGCCAGAGCCCACATCACCTTGTAATAATCGTTGCATGGGCCGTTCATCTTGCATGTCCTGTGAAATTTCTGTTACCGCCCGTTCTTGATCACCGGTTAGCTGAAAGGGTAAATTCGTCCTACATTGTTCCATCAATGTACTATCTGGCTCCATCTTAGGCCCTACATGACACTGCTCTTTATTTCTAAGCAGAGCCAACCCAGACTGCATGATAAATAGTTCTTCATAGGCTAATTGATACCGTGCTTTTTCATAACTTTCACTACTTGAAGGAAAATGCATTTCTTTAAAAGCATCATATCGCTTCATACTCGCATGATGCTCCATGATTTCAGGCGGTAAAATTTCATCCATTGTATGATGCGCTTCGAACCAATTTCGAATCGATGCGCGCACCACATATTGAGAAACGCCATCCACCAAGGAATAAATCGGGACAATGCCCGTATCCGGCATAGCATCTGGCCCAAGATTTTCTATTTGCGGAGAATTCATCTGCATAGAGCCATATTGAAATTCTGCCTTACCGTACGCATAAAGGCGTTGTCCTTTTTTGTAAAAGTTCTTTTTATATCCTTGATTGAATAATACAATCTTCATCAGACCAGTGCCATCTGTGATGGTAACCTCTAAAATAGATAAGCGAGGCCGTGGACGTTTTTCCATAATGGATACGACAGTACCTACCACCCCTGCGGTCATACCAGTTTCCAATTCTTTTATGGAATAAATTTTGCGTCTATCTTCATAAGAGCGTGGAAAATAAGCCAATAAATTAGATACAGTATCAATGCCTAATTTATGAAGTTGTTTTTCTCGACCTGGTCCAATTCCCTTAATAGAGGTCAGTGCTTCGTTCATTATAATGCCTCACATATAACATAATTAATGAATATAGTGAAAATATATCCATTTTTATATTTCTCTTGCCATATCTCATAGATTTCGACTACAATATTAGCTATAGTATACCAAATATTGTAGTATATTTCATAAAATATCAATGCATGTAGTAAAAACACTTGCTTAAACCTTAGCTTTATGATAATATACTTTTGTTATGTTATAGATTAAGCTTGGAGGTGGAAACTATGGCAAACCTTTGCGAAGTATGTGGTAAATCCACATCTAGCGGTATGAACGTGAGTCATTCTCACATTCGCACAAGAAAAACTTGGAAACCGAACATTCAAAGAGTACGGGCGGTTGTAGACGGTGCTACAAAAAAAGTAAATGTATGCACACGCTGCCTTCGTTCTAATAAAATTACACGCGCGTAAAATAAATAGTACATGTACTCTTAAACAAAAAGGCCGTTACCATTTGGTAACGGTCTTTTTGTTATCCTATTACAGCGTAATATTGGGAATAAAATAATCTTTAAATAATTTTATAGCATATTGATCTGTTAATCCTGCCACATAGTCGACAATATCAACAGTGGAATACACACCATTTCGTTCTACATAGGTTTCTATGTCACCTGAATGCTCCATAAAGTGTGTAAATAAATTTTTTACTACATGAGCTGCCTTATTACGGTCAGGAATTAATGCAGGTGCTAGATATACGTTTTTAAACATAAACTGTCTAAAAACATTCATCGTACTTTCAATATCAGCAGACATCTGAATCGCTGGTTTATCTAAAGATTGTTCAACCATATCTTTCACCATAGCCGTAATCATGCTAGACGGAGTATCACCAAAATAGAAACGTACTTCTTCTGGTAAATCGTTAGCTTCTAGCATACCAGCCCGTTGTGCATCATCATAATCATGACACAAGTACGCAATACGGTCCACAATACGTATAATTTGCCCTTCTAATGTAGATGGGATGGTCGGCCCCGTATGGCCTAAAATACCATCTCGTACTTCTTTTGTAAGATTAAGGCCTTGTCTGTTGCCATGTTTCTCTAATACTTCAACCATACGCAAACTTTGTTCATTATGGTTAAAATGGCCCACCATATCGCGCAATGCATATTCTCCGACATGTCCAAATGGCGTGTGCCCCACATCATGCCCCATCGCAATGGCTTCCACTAAATCTTCATTAAGTCTAAGAGCACGCGCAACAGTACGACCGATTTGTCCTACTTCAAGGGTATGCGTCATTCTTGTTCTATAATGGTCACCAGGTGCAATATATACTTGTGTCTTATGTTTTAAGCGACGAAAACATTTACTGTGTATAATTCTATCCCGATCTCGTTGAAATGCGGTACGTAGTGGATCTGGCTCTTCATCAATATCGCGCAATGCCATACTGCTTCTCGCCGCATAGGGAGATAAGATCATATCTTCTCGTTCTTCTATACGTTCTCTAATATTCATAGTACCTCTTTATCAAAAATGTTAACAATATAATATTTAATAATAGGGAGGCTTGCGCCTCCCCTATTTATTTTCCGGCAGCCATACGGTTTTTATCTACTAATTGCATAACAAGAGATGCTGTTTCTTCAATGGATTTGTTAGAAACATCAAGCACTTGGCAATGTAGACGACGCATAATGGCTTTTGCATATTCTAATTCAGAATTAATGCGTTCAATAGAAGCATAATTAGCCTCATCTTCTAAACCAATGGCACGCAAACGTTCACTGCGGATATTATTCAATTTATATGGGTCAATAATCAACCCCACAATTTTTTTAGGCGGAATCTTAAATAATTCCTCTGGCAATGGCACCTCTGGAACTAGTGGTAAGTTAGCCGCCTTGATTTTTTTATACGCTAAAAACATGGATAATGGCGTTTTACTTGTACGAGATACACCAATAATCACAACATCAGCTTTTTCAAAGCCTGATGGATTTTTACCATCATCGTATTTTACAGCAAACTCGATAGCTTCTACCTTTTTAAAATATTCTTGGTCCAATTTATGAACCATACCGGCCGTCATGCGTGGCTTGGTAGATGCTACTGTACCTACTGCGTCCAATACAGGGCCCATAATATCAACAGCAGGAATATTATTATCTGCCGCTTTTTCGTGTAAATAATTGCGTAATTCTAATGACACAATTGTATGACAAATTACGTGATTACCATTTTGGGCATCTCGTATAATTTCATCAATTTGAGCCTTATCTTCAATATATGGGATGCGAACAATTTCAATTTGTTCCTTATCGTACTGACTAGCTGTCGCTCTCGCAACGGCCTCTGCAGTTTCGCCTAAGGAGTCAGATATCGCATAAATAATTTTTTCTGCCATTCTTTATACCTCTTGTGTACTACATTCTAAAAACGCCTTAGTAACAGTTGTTTTAGATACACGTCCTACTACCTTTAATCGTTTCTTAGGACTATCTTGTGATTCATCGTCTTCTCTAACTATAACAGGTAAACAATCGACTTCATAATCAATCATCTTTTGTGCCGCCACAGCCAACGAATCTGATGGTTCTACGGTGATAACTTTGCTAATGGGTGTCATAATCATTGAGATGGGCATTGTATGTGCATCGGTTTGACCTATGGAGGCACGCAATAAATCTTTGCGTGATACAACACCTTGTAAATAGGAACCTTCGCAAACCAAAATCGTACCCACATCCTCTGTAAAAATGGTCACGATTGTATCATATAGATTAGTCTCTGGCGATACAATAACGGCTTGTGAAAGCACATCATGTACACTATAAGACCTTAAAATTTCAGCAGTTTGGTCCTTTGGCGACAAGCCAACATAGTAATATCCTACATTAGGCCTTGCTTCAAGAACGCCAATCATGGTGAGCACGGCTAAATCCGAACGCAATGCAGATCGTGTCACATCCAAATGTTCCGCTATAGCACTTCCCGTAACAGGTCCTTTTTCACGTACAATATGGGCTATTGCTTCTTGTCGTTTTGAAAGTTTCACACCCGTCCCTCCTTTCACATATAAATATTATATCCTATGTATCATTTTAGAAAAAGAGGAGGCGCTCTCGCCTCCTCTTTACATCATCAAATAAACTATATCTTTATTACCATTCAAGGTCTTCTACATCTTGGCGACCACGACCTGTAAGTGCATCCATCATCATGCGTTGCTCAATTTGAGCCACCATCTTCTTAGTATTTTTAACCGCATCTGGGTTAACAGAGATGGAGTCGATACCACTCTTAACTAAGAATTCACAAAGTTCAGGGTAAACACTTGGTGCTTGTCCACAAATGGATACAGTCTTACCATCTTTATGAGCCACTTCGATAAGATGACGAATAGCTCTACGAACGGCTAAATTACGTTCATCATAAATGTGTTGAACTGTTTCATTATCGCGGTCACAACCTAGAACAAGCATTGTCAAATCGTTAGAACCGATGGAATAACCATCTACGTATTTATTGAATTGGTCAGCTAAGATAATATTTGCCGGAATTTCAGCCATGAGCCAGATTTTGAAATCTTTACAGCGTACAAGGCCTTCTTGAGCCATCAAGTTGGTTACGAGTTCAGCTTCTTCCACAGTACGGCAGAATGGAATCATAACTTGTAAGTTTTTAAAACCAAATTCATTACGCACCTTTTTAATAGCTTCTAATTCTAATTTGAAAGCAGGTGTATATTTAGGATCATAGTAACGGGAAGCACCACGCCAGCCAAGTAATGCACTGGATTCATGTGGTTCATATTTGTCACCACCTTTAAGGTCGCGGTATTCACTAGATTTAAAATCGCTTAAACGAACTACTACTTGGCGAGGCGCTAATGCTTGACAGACCTTACGCATACCTTCTGCCAATGTATTAACGGCTACATCACTGCGACCTGTTTCGATAAGGTGCAATGGATGTTCATGGATGAATGTAGTCCAAATGAACTCTTCACGCATCAAACCGATACCATCACAAGGCAATACACCGTATTTTTCAGCCAAGTCTGGATCGCCCAAATTCATGTAAATCTTAGTACCAGTTACAGGAATATATTCACTTGCTACAACAGCTTGTTCTTGCGGTGCAGCTGGTTTAACAACATCTTCTAATACGCCATCATAAACAATACCATTAGTTGCATCAACAGTAATCATTTGGCCTTCTTTAATAGAAGTTGTAGCTTCATGGCTACGACTCTTAGTACCAACAATACAAGGAATGCCAAGTTCACGACTAACGATAGATGCATGGCAAGTCATACCGCCAGCATCTGTAACGATAGCTTTCGCTTTTTTCATAGCTGGAACCCAGTCAGGTGCTGTCATAGCTGTAACAAGGATTTCGCCTTCTTTGAATTCATCAATATCTTCAGGATTGATGATAACATGTGCCTTACCAGCAGCTTTACCTGGGGACGCTGGTAAACCTTTAACTACAATTTCACGATCTGTTGTAGTTGCTACGCTTGTATCTGCAGTTTGTTCGGATTTATCTTTTCTGGACCATACTGTTTCTGGACGAGCTTGAAGAATCCAGATTTTACCATTTCTTTCATCTACGCCCCATTCCATATCCATGTAGCAGCCATAATGTTTTTCAATAGCTTTAGCGTATTCAGCTAATTCCAATACTTGTTCATCGGAAATAACTTGTTTGTTAGCTTCATCAGCAGGTACGATTTCTTCTATGCAATCGCCATCAGCTTTACGTACAAGGCGAATATTTTTATCATTAATCATACGATCTGTGATAACCATTTTTTGTTTATCTACACGGAAGTTATCTGGTGTAACTGTACCTTGTACTACATATTCACCAAGGCCCCAAGAACCTTCGATTAAGATATTGTTATCATTACCTGTTACAAGGTCAACCGTAAACATAACACCAGCAGCTTTGGAGAATACCATCATTTGAACAGCTGCACTTAACGCTACTGTCATATGGTCAAAGCCTTGTTTTACACGGTAATATGTTGCACGATCAGTAAATGTGGATGCATAACATTCTTTTACTTTTTCAATGATCGTATCTGCACCACGAACATTTAAATATGTATCTTGTTGACCAGCAAAGCTAGCATCTGGTAAGTCTTCTGCAGTTGCACTAGAACGAACAGCTACGAATGGATCTTTTTCACCTACTTTTTCACCTAGTTCTTCATACGATTTGCGAATAGCTTCAGCCAATGCAGCAGGCATTTCTTCTTGGCAAATCATGCGGCGAATTTTTGTACAAACTTCGCGAAGTAATGCAGAGTTTTCTACATCATCTAAATCATCTAACTCTTGACGAATACGATCTTCAAGGCCAGTTTCTTTCATAAACTCACGATACCCATATGCAGTTGTTGCAAAACCATAAGGTACAGGTACATTTGTAGAGGAAGTTAATTCACCTAAGGATGAAGATTTACCACCTACTAAATTTACGTCTTCACGTTTTAATTCATCAAACCATAATACATAAGCTGTTTCGCGATTCATGTGAGAACCTCCTGTTTGTAATTAGTGCAACACATTAAACCTTTTACATATAAATAGTATAACTTAATTTAAATTATGTCAATTTATATTGGCATTAAGATGCAAAATATAACAATGCTAAAAAGTTTATCTTTTAAATATCCCATAATAGATGAAACTGCTATGTTAGGTGAGAATTAAACAAAAAAACTGTGATGAGATTTCTAAACCTCATCACAGTTTTATATTAGTTAAATTTAATTTTGATAAATTTACGTTTACCTACTTGAACGATCATGCCATCTTCAAGAACTAGGTTCTCTTCGCCATATTTTTCACCGTTGACTTTGAACGCACCAGCTTTAATAGATCGGCGTGCTTCACCATTAGAAGCAGTCAAACCAGCATCCGTGCAAAATTGTGGTACGAAAATAGCTTCGCTAGGTTTATCAATAGCATATTCAGGAATATCGGTTGGCAATGCGTGTTGTTGGAATACGCGTTTAAATTCATCTTCCGCCTCTTGTGCTGCTTGTTCCCCATGATATAAACGAACGATCGTTTTTGCCAATTGCATTTTTGCATCACGTGGGTGCAATGTACCATTTTCTAAACGTTCTTCCATATCGTTTTGATCTTCGATAGACATATCCGTAACGAGCATGAAGTAACGCATCATCAATTCATCAGGAATAGACATGGCTTTACCATACATATCTTTAGGGGCTTCATCAATACCGATGTAGTTCCCCAAGGATTTACTCATCTTTTGAACGCCATCAAGACCTTCAAGCAAAGGCATAGTAATAACTACTTGAGGTTCTTGTCCTGCCAACTCTTGCAAGTGACGCCCCATAAGTAGGTTGAAAGTTTGATCTGTACCACCAAATTCAACGTCCGCATGCAATGCTACAGAGTCTTGACCTTGCATCAATGGATACATGAATTCATGCACGCCGATAGGACGACCTTCTTTGTAACGTTTATCAAAGTCATCACGCTCCATCATACGTGCTACAGTATAAGAACTTGCCAAGCGAAGTACATCAGCAAAGTTCATGGATTCAAGCCATTCACTATTATCGCGTACAATTGTTTTTTCAGGGTCTAATACCTTAAAGATTTGTGTCTTATAGGTTTCCGCATTTTTTAATACTTCTTCCTTGGTAAGTGGTGGGCGTGTTACGCTTTTACCAGTAGGGTCACCGATACGTGCTGTGAAGCCACCGATTACAATAACCACTTGATGGCCAAACTCTTGGAACAAGCGAAGCTTACGAAGTGGTACGGTATGACCTAAATGAATGTCAGGAGCCGTAGGATCGAGGCCCAATTTTACGATCAATGGTTTATTTTCTTTAATAGATCGTTCTATTTTTTTGACTAAGTCTTCTTCATTAATTATTCCAGATACGCCATGTGTAATTTGGCGCACTTGTTCTTGTGCTGTAATCATGGAAATCCTCCTACATAAAATCTATTCTTTATAGTATACCATTATAAATAGGCTTTCACAATTATATATAGTGTTTGTTTTATGTCTTTTATGGTATACTATTTATAACTGCGTAATATATTTTACGTTATATTTACTTTAAAAAAGAGGTGACTCTATGGGTAATAACTCAAATATAAGAGCTCGTCGTAAACCAGCTCCTAACCCGAGCAATCCAAAGGCATCAACTAAAAAGACGATTTGGATGATTGTATTATTACTTGTTCTTATTGTAGCCGGTGGCGGTTGTGGATTTATAAGTGCTACCATGTCTAACCTTCCAGATGTATCTAACGTACGACCATCTGCATCGTCTCAGATTTATGACGTACATGGCAATTTAATTACTACGGTTCATTCCACAGAGAATCGTTTGCCAGTTCCAATTAACGAAGTACCAAAAGAATTACAAGATGCTTTTGTAGCTACTGAAGACTCTCGTTTTTATAGCCATCATGGTATCGACCCTATCGGTATTTTACGTGCTATTTGGGTTAATGTTGTACATAGTGGTGTAGCCGAAGGTGGTTCCACAATCACACAGCAATTGGCTCGTAATGCTTTTCTTTCCCAAGACAGAACTCTCAAACGTAAAATTTCCGAAGCTTTATTAGCACTTAAAATCGAACAGCATTATACAAAACAAGAAATTCTTGAAATGTATATGAACCAAATTTATTTTGGTCAAGGTGCTTATGGTGTTCAATCTGCTGCTCACGTTTACTTTGGTAAAGATGTACGCGATTTAACATTAGCCCAATGTGCTATGCTTGCTGGGTTACCTCAAAGTCCTAACTACTACTCCCCATTCAACAACTTAGAAGCTGGTAAAAAACGCCAAGCCGTTGTATTGAGCCAAATGGTTAAGTATGGTTACCTCTCACAAGATAAAGCCGATGCAGCTCGCGAAGCAGATTTAGGTTTGGTTGCTAAACAAGAGCAAACTCACGAAAACAACAATGCATCGTATTTTATCAACTACGTAATTGCTCAAATTTCTGAAAAATATGGCGATGATGCAATCTACAAAGATGGTTTAAAAATTTATACCACTCTCGATATGGATGCTCAAAATGCTGCAGTTGCAGCAATGC
>CAJMLW010000012.1 GCA_905214495.1 uncultured bacterium
CCATCGATACTACAACCTCAACAATCGTAGCCATCGCACTATTCTTCTTCCCTAAACTAGGTATTCTGGAATGGAAATTTGCCCAATCCAACATAGATTGGGGCTCCATTATCATGTTTGGTGCTGGTATCGGTCTTGGTTCCGTATTACTTAAAACGAAAGCGGCCACCTGGCTCGCTCAAGTATTTGTAAATGCCTTTTCCCTTGAAACAGCAAGCGTATTCCTTTTAATCGCTATTATGGCTGCCTTCCTGATTTTAATCCACCTTGGATTTGCTTCAGCCACAGCCCTCTCCTCTGCCATGATTCCTATCGTTATATCCATCGTTATGGGCCATTCCGCAGAAGGTCTCAATCCACTCGGTGTAACAATGCTTATGCAATATGCAGTTTGCTTCGGTCTAGTACTACCAGTGAACTCACCACAAGGCATGGTGGCTTACGGTACAGATACATTCGATGTAAAAACATTTATGACAACAGGTATTCCTTTAACCATCATCGGTTATATAATGATGCTCATATTCGCCCTTACATACTGGCACTGGATTGGAATTGCTTAAGAACTTATAAATGCATATAGTAAAGGCGCGGTCTCAAGACCGCGCCTTTACATTTGTAACATGTATTCTTTTGCTAGTTAAGCTAATAATTAGTTACGTTCCTTAATTTCAATTTTAATGGAATTGAAGAATTCATCGAATGGAACGGTACCCAATTCGTCGCCACCGTGTTTACGTACGTTAACGGAATTGTCTTCCATTTCTTTATCGCCAACAACAAGCATATAAGGAACTTTTTCCATTTGTGCTTGGCGGATTTTGTAGCCGATTTTTTCGTTACGGTCATCTACTTCTACGCGAACGTAGTCATGACGCATTTGTTTTGCTAATTGGTTAGCATATTCTACGTGTTTTTCAGAAATAGGTAAGATTTTAACTTGTACAGGCGCCATCCAAGTTGGGAATGCACCTGCATAGTGTTCAGTCAAGATACCGATAAAACGTTCCATGGAGCCGAAGCATGCACGGTGAATCATGATAGTACGATGTTTTTGACCATCTTCACCAATATATTCTACGTTGAAGCGTTCAGGCAAGTTCATATCCAATTGGATAGTACCACATTGCCATGTACGGCCCAAGGAGTCTTCGATATGGTAGTCGAGTTTAGGGCCATAGAATGCACCGTCACCAGGGTTGATTACATAAGGAATACCTTTTGCTTCAATCGCATTGCGCAATGCTTCTGTAGCTGCTTCCCAAATTGCATCATCACCCATTGCGTTGTCTGGTTTAGTAGACAATTCCACATGGTATTTCAAACCAAATTGGCTATAGATACGGTCAAATAATTCAATGACTTTCATCAATTCAGATTGCATTTGTTCAGGCAACATGAATACGTGTGCATCGTCTTGTGTGAAAGCGCGAACGCGGAACAAGCCGTGTAGTGCACCGGACAATTCATGACGGTGAACAAGGCCAAGTTCTGCATAGCGAAGTGGCAAGTCACGATAGGAATGCATTTCGTTTTGGTAAACCAAGATACCGCCTGGGCAATTCATTGGCTTAATTGCATAGTCTTCGTCATCAATGATTGTAGTATACATGTTTTCACGGTAATGATCCCAGTGACCAGATGTTTCCCACAAGTGTTTATTCAAAATAATTGGTGTACGGATTTCATCATATTCGAAATCATGATGTACTTCACGCCAGAAGTTTTCCAATTCGTTGCGAAGAGCCATCCCTTTTGGTAAGAAGAATGGGAAGCCAGGACCTTCTTCTTTGATAACGAATAAGCCAAGTTCTTTACCAAGTTTACGATGGTCGCGTTTAGCAGCTTCTTCAAGCATGTGAAGATATGCATCAAGTTCTTCTTTTTTCTCAAATGCTGTACCGTAAATACGTTGCAACATTTTATTCTTTTCATCGCCGCGCCAGTATGCACCTGCAATGCTTTGTAATTTGAAAGCTTTCACTTTGCCAGTAGATGCAACGTGAGGGCCTGCACAAAGGTCTGTGAAGTCGCCTTGAGTATAGCAAGAAATCACAGCATCTTCAGGAAGGTCTTCGATCAATTCTACCTTGTAATCTTCATTTTTAGATTTGAAGAACTCGATAGCTTCTTGACGAGACATTACAGATTTAGTAATAGGCAAGTTTTCTTTTACAATACGGCTCATTTCCTTTTCGATTTTAGTCAAGTCTTCAGGAGTTAATGTATGTTCCATATCGATATCATAGTAGAAACCTTTATCGATAGCAGGACCGATAGCCAATTTTGCTTCTGGCCATAAGCGTTTAACTGCTTGTGCCATAACATGAGAAGCTGTATGGCGTAATGTGTGTTTACCACCATCTTCTTCAAATGTTAAAAATGCTACTTCAGAACCATCTACAAGTTCTTCACGAAGGTCTGTTAATTCTCCATTTACATTGGCTGCTAACACTTTTTTAGCCAAACTATTAGACAATTTTTTTACTGCTTCCCCAAGAGTAGTGCCAGCAGCGTATTCCTTTGCACTACCATCAGGTAAAATAATTTTTACATCTGCCATTTTAATTTCCTCCAATTTATGAACTAGGATAGATTGGATTTTGGTAATAAAAAAAGACCCTCTATCCCTACCAACAAGGGACGAAGATCATTCGCGGTTCCACCCTAGTTAATTCACCGCATCACAAGGATACAGTTCATTCACTTCATTAAGCCCGATAACGGTGGCTGCCGTATTTGCCTACTGTAAGTTCGACAAATCAGTTTAAAGGGGGTAACTCAAATATATGTGTAAGGCATTTCCAGCATCTGCCTCTCTCTGGTACACAGGGATATAAGAATCATGTCCTTTGCATCACTTTTACTAAAATATCTTATCATAGGTCCTAAAAAATTTCAACCATATAAGTACCTCCTAAAAAATAGTACAGGCCTGTTCTATTTCTAAATATGCTCTATTAACATATCCCTCAAATTAGTACAGGCCTGTAGTATTTCCAAGAACTAGTTACTTACGTTCAAAGTGCGCAGATAGCATGGATCCAATTACTTTTTCAATTTTAGAATTTGTAATGTCTGGGCCCTTGAATAGGATCAACATTACATCATCAGAATTGTCTTGTTTAGATACCATCAAAACACCGCTACCACGAGCGCCATTATCGTCGTAATCTTTTGCAACGATAATCATGTTGAGGTAATGGTCTTTCATGTATGTGTAAACTTTACTTTGTTTAGCGGAATTACCGATGCTGCTCGCCATACCCATAGCACGGTTAAATACGATAGCATTCGCATTGTGCGGGTTGTTGCGAAGTTGTTGTTTTTCTTCATCGTTTAATGGTAATAGATTAACCATCATGGATTCGCCCATGCGACCACGAAGCATGGCTGGCATTGTTTCACGAACATCTGCAGGAATGTCGTTGCTAGGATTTAGCTTCAAATCCTTAGGCACGGTCATGTACAATGTACCCTTGCTATTTTGGCCTTGTACGGTTTTACTATTGTCGATAGCGCCCATTGTAAAAGTATCTTTAATAATTTCCATTTGTACACCCAATGGTTTTTCAGGTACACCGCGGCTAGCCACTTGAATATCACCAGATTTAGTTTTCTTAATGGTTTCCACAGACCAAGTTGCACCTGGTTTGCCTTCATCGCTAGGAGCAGTCAACGCAGCAGGCACGTCTTTGGCACCTGTAAATACATAGGTTTGTGCTGGCACAATTGTATCAGGCGCACCGGACTTGTTGAATACGGCACCATATAATACATTTGGTACAACAGTAGAACCTATTTTCAAATTATTGTTTTCTTGGCTTTCAACATCAAAGTTAATATTGCCAGCAAATGTTACATCTGGATTATGATTAATCACAACAACCGTACCTGGTTGTGGAATCATGACAGGACCATTTGGCGCTGCAAAAGCAGCTGTTGCCATAGAAGCACCAAGTGCTGTTAAGACTAATGCGCGTTTTAATACATTACATTTCATTATTATTCTCCTATATTTGGATAATTCTCTAATCGATGTTATTGAACTATATTTCTAAGGTAACCTCTGGCAAGCGCGATAGGATTTCGCTGGCTAGACTGCGCGTATCCGGTGTACACCGTACCATGCAGCGCCCCGACGTGTCTAGGCTAGTCATAACACCTACGTATTCATAGCCTTCTAAGATGCGATTAACATAATTTGTATGTTTTGGATCTATGTGAAAGTACAAATATCCTTCCTCCCCTGTGCCACTATACGAAGGCGGTTCAGGAAAGCCTGACAGTGAACGAGACGGCATCAATGGTTCTTGATTATCGCGTAATGGTATCGTCTCATCAGGTGTCATTTCATCATGTACAGACATTGCAATAGTATTTTCATCTACCATGTTACTCTGCTTTCACCTTGCACTCGCGGCGCATCATGGAATATGGTTCCAATTTTGTATCCATATACAAACGAACCTTCATTTGCGCATGAGGTGCTACGTCGATAGGATTACCATCTTCGTCTGTCATTTTTTCGATAACAGCCTCTACGAGTTCACCCTTAGGTTGGCAAAATTCAACCTTATCCCCTACTTTGAAATTATTGCGTTGTTCAAGGTCCACATATTTTTCTTCATCGTTATAGCCAAGCACTAAACCGATGAAATCATGGGTTTGAGTATTTGTAGATTTCCCGTAGTTTTGTGCGCTTTCATCAGGGCGACCATTCGCAAAGCCATCGGTGTAAGGACGATGGGAAATTTTTTCTAATTCAGCAATCCATTCAGGACGAACGTACCAGTTTTCACGTTCCTTCAAATAGGTGTCAATAGCCGTGCGGTATACCTTAGCTACCGTTGCACAATAGTGAACGGATTTCATGCGACCTTCAATTTTAAGGCTATCGATGCCTGCTTCATACAATTCTGGAATGCGATGAATGAGGCATAAATCCTTGGAGTTAAAGATGTATGTGCCATGTTCATCTTCTTCGATTGGGTAATATTCGCCAGGGCGATTGGATTCTACAATACTATATTTCCAACGGCAAGATTGAGAGCATTGACCGCGGTTAGCATCGCGTGTACCTGTCATGTAGTTTGACAATAAGCAACGTCCAGAATAAGAAATACACATGGAGCCATGTACGAAGGATTCGATTTCGATATCTACATGCTCCTTCATCTCTTTAAGATCTGCTACAGATACTTCGCGAGCTGCTACAACGCGAGCCGCACCAAGTTCCTTCCACATTTGCACAGTATGCCAGTTCGTCGTGGATGCTTGTGTACTTACATGAAGTTCAAGGCCTGGTGCTACCCGTTTAGCCAAGCTAAAGATACCCATATCGGCAACGATGATTGCATCGACACCGATACTTTCAAGAAATCTCAAATAGTCCTCAAGGCCTTCAAAATCCTCATTGTGAGGAATGATGTTACATGTAACATGGATTTTCTTGCCATGAGCATGTACAAATTCTACAGCCTCCTTTAATTCCTCATCGGAGAAATTAGAGTTACCTGCTCGCAAGCCAAAGCGTTTGCCTGCACAATATACGGCATCCGCACCATAGCGAATGGCCATTTTTAATTTGTCCATATTACCTGCTGGACAAAGCAATTCCATAAAATGATCTGCCATTATTTGTTGTGTCCTTTCCACACACTTACACTCATGCCATCCCCCATTGGGTAAATGGTGGTGTTAAATAATTCTTTATTTTCTACATATGCTAAATACGCTTGTAATCGCTTAACAATAGTTTTGAATCGATGTGGAGCCTCTTTATCGCCACGTACATAGCCTCTAAAGAGAACATTATCGGCGAGGATGACGCCCCCTTCTTTCACATGAGGCAATATGACCTCTAGCTGATTAAGATATTGCCCCTTAGGGCCATCAAGAAATACGAGATCATATTCACCTTTGATTTGCGTTAATACGTCCTTCGCATCACCTTTAATCAATGTAATTTGATCCTTGTATGCCGATTGACCGATATAATATTTAGCCATTTCGTGGCGCACTTCATCGAGTTCAATAGATGTTATCCGTCCACCCCGTTCAATAAGAGGTGCCATCAGTAATGTAGAGTAACCAATGGCGGTGCCCACCTCTAGCACAGAGGTGGGCCGGTATAATCCAATCAATTCTTCAAATAAATGCACCTCAGATTCCCGAAGGATTGGTACATTATTAATCATCGCGTAAATACGCTGCTCATTTAATATCTCATTTAATTCCATAAAATGTATTATAAATTCCCGCTATATATTTGACTATGAAAGTAATCATATGCGCACAAGGTATGTGCGTATATGACATGCTAATACAATATAATAGTTTACAGTATCTAAATACGCTGATTATCTATCAACGCCGCCTTGATTATTACCAGAAGCAGGTACCGTTTGTGTACTAGGTCTGATCACACGAGGTTCTTCCGCTGCTGGCGCCGATTGGACTGGTGCTGATTGCTGTGGAATTACTTGTTGCATGCTTTCTGGTATTTGGCTAGGCGATGATGTTGTAGCCGGTTGTTCAGTCGCCGCTGGTGCTGCTGGCGCTGGCGTTACTTGAGTTGCTGCAGGTACAGTTGTCGGTGTATATGTATATGATGGTTCTACATCTACATATTGAGAATCCGCTGCTACAGCCTCTGCAGAGCTATAGTTATAATCAGGTTCGGATGTAGCCGCCACGTCATAGTTAGGACCAGCTTGTGCCAATGCAGGAGCCTGACCTTGATTAGAAGAGCCTGCACTCGCTTGTTCAGCACCATAAATTTTTTCAACCTCAGCCAAATGTTCAGCATAGGTTTTGGAAAAATGATTATGACCATCTTTATCTGCTACAAAGTATAGATAATCTGTATCTTCAGAATGAAGTACCGCATCTAACGCCTTTTTACCAGGGTTCGCAATTGGTCCTGGTGGTAATCCTTTACTTACATATGTATTGTAAGGACTTTGTAACTGCGTATCTCCAATCGTTACATTTTCCTTTGCATAACCAAGAACATAAGAAATGGTTGCATCAGATTGCAATGGAATACCATGTGCTAAGCGTTTCTTAAATACACCCGCAATAGTTGGGCGATCCGCATCATATAATGATTCACGTTCAACGATGGATGCTAAGGTTACAAAATCATGAATACTCATGTGTTGTGCTTGAATTTGCTTTTTAACAGCTGGTGTTAAATAGCGATTCATTTGCTCAGACATCATCAAAATGACATCCTTTGGCGTAGCACCAACTGGCACTTCATAAGTACTTGGGAATAAGAAACCCTCTACAGGATACGTAGTCGGTCTTGTGCCCTTCATATATGGATATGGAACAAATGTTTTTGCCTCTGCCAGAAAATCAGAAGCTTTCATAATTTGAGCTTTTTCAAGAGCAATGGCGATATCCCCTACGGTATATCCTTCAGGAATCGTTAATTTAATGGACTCAACGTGGCCCTCTTGTAATAAGTTAATTAATTCATGGACCGATACCTTATTTGGAATCTGGTAGTGACCAGATTGTAGTTTTGAACCGGTTCCACTAAGAGCTAACCATAATTTAAACACCTGTGTAGACCGAATTAGTCCATGTTCATAGAGCATATCGGCAATTTCTGTTCCTGTTGCATCCTTGCCTATTACGAGGACTTGAGATCCTCCGTCATCGTTAAAGGTATTGGGTACAAAATAGGATGCACCTAATGCACCACCACCTAAAATAGCAAGGCTAAGAACACCTACGGAAACATATTTTAAGGCTTTTCTCATGGATGAGTTCCTTTCTATTGCAAACCATTGTATATCATCTTATTATACCATATTAAAGGCTTTCGATGTATCTATTCTTTTATATTATCTATCATACAAAATAACCATGAGTCAATTAGTACACAAGAGATTACAATTACAAAAAAGACCCTAGTATAACAACCGTTATACTAGAGTCTTTGAGGGCTTAGAAATTACTCTTCTTCACCCATTGCTTCGTACATATTTACCAATACTTCGAAGTTTTCATCATCTTCATCTAATGGAACGTATTCTTCTACGCCTTCATCGTTTGTTTCAATGCGAGCCAAAATCATATATGTATCATCTTGACCTTCATGATCTTCATCTTGTACATGAACAAGTACAGCGTATTCTTGACCTTCATGGTTCAAGATTACATCTTCTGTAAAATATTGTTTGTTACCATCTTCATCTTCAAATTCGAGATAGAAAATTTCACCTTCGTAATTTTGATCAACCATGGGTATTCCCTCCTTTATTATGTATATAAGAACCTCTATGATATTCGCATTAGATATCTATGCGAATTAAGATTTACTAAATTGTAGCCTGTCTAAATAGCCTTGTAAAATAACGACAGCAGCCATTTTATCGATGACACCCTTTCGTTTTTTACGACTCACATCAGCTGCGATGAGTTGACGTTCGGCCATAACGGTAGATAAACGTTCATCCCAAAATGTAACAGGCAAGTCGATGACAGCCTTCATTTTTTCGACAAATTCTTCCGTTTTTTCAGCGCGATCACCCTTGGTGCCGTTCATATTCTTCGGCATGCCCACTACGAGTTCATGCACTTCGTATTCTGAAATCAATTCACACAATCGGTTAAAGTCATTTTCTAAGGATGTACGACGAATCGTTTCTATACCTTGAGCAGTCATCAATAGCGCATCACTACATGCGATGCCAATGGTGCGACTACCTACGTCTAATGCCATAATTCTCATTATAGTTGTTTAGCCTTTGCGTATTCTTTTAATAATTCTTCGATTAAATCATCACGTTCTAAACGGCGAATATCACTACGTGCATTATTATAGCTTGTAATGTACGCTGGATCCCCAGAGATAAGATAACCTAAGATTTGATTGATAGGATTATATCCTTTTTCTTGAATAGATTTATAAACGCGAGTTAATACCTCTTCGGCAGTCATCGGTTCATCGTCTACTTTACGGAATAACATAGTTTCATCTGAAACCTTCATGGGTATCCCTCCTTTGTATGAATGGGCCACGTACGTGGCCCACATATATGTATTGTATGTTTCTATTATAGCATATGCAAGATATACCTATAGAACGTATTATGCGTTAAGAGCTTCTTTAACAGCTTCGCCAGCTGCTTTTAAGGCATCCATCAATTTAGCTGGTTCTTTACCGCCTGCTTGCGCCATATCTGGACGACCACCGCCATTACCACCAGCTACTTGAGCTGCTGCTTTAACGATATTACCTGCTTTTACGCCTTTACCGACAACATCTTTGGAAACTTTACATACAAAGTTTACCTTGTCATCACCCATAACGGCACCTACGAGTACTACGCCAGAACCTTCTAATTTATCAAGGCCCATATCAGCGAAGTCGCGCAATTCATCAACAGAGGATGCTTTCACAGACGCAGCAACAAATGCTACATCGCCAATCATAACCTTACCAGCTACGATATCAGCAGCACCTGCAGCAGAAACCTCTTTGCGAATTTGGTCTAATTCTTTAGCTGTTTCTTTAGCCTCTGCCAATACTTGGTGCAAACGTTCTTCTACTTGGGCAGGTTTAGTTTTTAATTCACTAGCAATGCGTTCGATAGTCAAACGATCATGTTTTGCTGCATCAAGAGCGGCACGACCTGTAATCGCTTCGATACGACGTACACCAGAACCGATACCGGATTCGGATGTTAAACGGAAGGAACTAATGAAAGCTGTATTGCCCACATGAGAACCGCCGCACAATTCAACGGAGAAGCCAGGAACCTCTACTACGCGAACTACATCGCCATATTTATCACCAAAGAGTGCCATAGCACCTTTTGCTTTTGCTTCGTCCATAGACATTTCAGCAATAGCAAGATCTGTAGACTTAAGAATTTCTTCGTTTACAAGAGCTTCGATTTGATCAAGTTCCTCTTGTGTTACCGGAGAGAAATGTGTGAAGTCGAAACGCAAGTAATCTGGTGTTACCAAAGAACCTGCTTGGTTAACATGTTCGCCAAGCACGCGTTTTAATGCAGCATGCAACAAGTGAGTTGCCGTATGGTTACGAGCCATCGCTGCACGACGAGCTGTATCTACTTCAAGTGTTACGTCATCGCCTTCGGAGATAGAACCTTCTACAACAGTACCAATGTGATATACAGTACCTTCTGGTAAGCGTTTTGTATTATGAACCTCTACCTTGCCCATAGGTCCAACGATGATGCCTGTATCGCCCAATTGACCGCCCCCTTCTGCATGGAATGGTGTAGTGCGTACAATAACAGTGATTTCATCGCCATCAACAGCGGTTTGTAAGCGTTCAGAGCCTTTACCAAGCATCAATACAGAGGATGCCATTTCCGCTTCATTTTCTACAAGTTCTTCATCTTTTAAGAATGTAATATCTGGTGTTGCTACCTTAGCATCTTCTTTTACGCGAGCTTCACGAGCGCGTTCACGTTGTTCTTTCATGGCAGCGTCAAAGCCTTCATGGTCGATTGTAAAACCGCGTTCGGATGCGATTTCTTCTGTTAATTCCCAAGGGAATCCATATGTGTCATATAGTTTGAATACTTCTGTGCCAGGAACGACGGTTGCTTTTTCAGCAGCTAATGTATCGATCAAGGAATTCAATAATTCAAGACCTTGTTCCAATGTTTGGTTAAAACGTTCTTCTTCGTTTTGAACGACACGTTTAACAAAGTCTTGTTTTTCAGCGATGGATTTAATACCAGGGCCAAGAATATCTACAACTACATCGATAAGTGGTGTTAAGAATAGGCCTTCGATACCAAGCAAACGGCCATGACGTACAGCACGGCGCAAGATACGACGCAATACATAACCACGACCTTCGTTGGATGGCAACACACCATCGGAAATCAATGCAGTTACAGCACGTGCATGGTCAGCGATAACTTTCAAAGACACATCTGTATTAGGATCTTCGTTATACTTAACACCAGCGCGTTTTGCAGTAGCTTCGATGATTGGGAAAATCAAATCTGTTTCAAAGTTTGTTTTGCAATGTTGCAATACGGAAGCCAATCGTTCAAGACCGGCGCCAGTATCGATGTTTTTATGTTGCAATGGCTCATAGGAACCGTCTGGCATTTTATTGAATTGAGTGAACACGAGGTTCCAAATTTCAAGGTAACGGTCACAGTCACAACCAGGTGCACAGTTAGGATCGTCGCAACCATGTTCTGGACCTTGGTCAAAGAAAATTTCACTATCTGGTCCACAAGGGCCTTCACCGATTTCCCAGAAATTATCTTCAAGGCGTGTAATGTGGCTTTCTTCTACACCACAATCGTTATGCCATGTATCATATGCTTCTTGGTCATCTGGATATACAGTGACATATAATCTGTTTTTATCGAGTTTAATAACTTCTGTTAAAAATTCCCATGCCCAGTGAATAGCATCTTTTTTGAAGTAATCACCGAAAGAGAAGTTACCAAGCATTTCAAAGAATGTATGGTGACGTGCTGTACGGCCTACATTTTCAAGATCTCCTGTACGCATACATTTTTGGCTTGTTGTAATACGATGACAAGGAGGTACCAATTTACCTGTAAAGAAAGGCTTTAATGGCGCCATACCTGCCCCAATCAATAATAGAGACGGATCATTTTCTGGGATAAGAGAAAAACTATCTAATTTTAAATGTCCTTTGCTTTCAAAAAACTGCAAGTATGCTTGACGCAGTTCATTACCTTTCATGTGTATATTCCTCCTAAAATAATTTACTCTTAATTATAACGTAAAAACCATAGAAAATCTATTATAACCTCTATATATCCAGATATAATTAACCCTCATCAGCGTTTTTGATTCCAACTACTTATAAAAAAAAGAGAAGCAAAAAAGAGGTTATACAAATCAACAGAACATAATTGATTCGTATAGCCCCTTTTATGGCTCATATATAGTTCGCCAATGGTTCTACATAAAGAAACCATATATTATATAACGCGTTTTGCACCTATGTAACGTTCGCCCCAGTATCCAGTATCAAGATCCGCTACGGCTACGCCACGGCTAGATGTAGCACTGATAAATTTACCATTGCCAATGTAAATACCGGAATGAGATGGACCTGGTTCATAAGTTTCGAAGAATACCAAATCACCAGCCTTAAGGTTCGCACGGGAAACTTCAACACCTACGTTGTATTGTTCATCCGCTAAACGTGGCAGAGAAATACCCTGTTTTGCAAATACATATTTAACATAACCAGAGCAGTCAAAACCACTTGGTGTAGTGCCGCCAAATACATAAGGAACACCGCGATATTTATCGGCTTCTGCCAAAATAGCATGAATATTGTTTGGCGTTTGTACCTTTTTCAAATTATTTAACTTAACGTTTTGGCCTTCAAGACGTCTAGATTGTGCATTTTGATTTGTGAAAGCAGATTTTGTTGCCACTGCTTTTGTAGCTGCATTATTGGATAGTACTGCTTTAGTTGTACGAGGAGCACCCATCAACGCATTGTACGTTGCAGGTCCGATAATACCATCTACAGGTAAACCACGATCTTGTTGGAATAGGCGTACAGCCCATTTCGTTTCTTTGCCATACACACCATTTTTATCGGTTGCATTATAACCGTGTTTAATTAATTGTTGTTGTACAGCAATTACGTTTCTACCTTTATCACCATATTGTAATGTTGTAGCGCTTGCCATCGCAGTAGTCGCACATACAAATGTTAATGTTAATGCCGCAATTTTACTCTTACTATATTTTGACTTCATATTCTTCCTTCCTAAAACTTCAAAGTGAGTTTACTTATTCAAAATATACTAACCGTCTCTCTATTTGCATCCAACAAATACAGCTAGTCTTTATCTTCTTCAGGGCCAGGTACTTGATTGGCTATAAATATATCAGCTTTTGATGGTTCATAAGCTATTTCTGGATTTTCACCATCAAAATTTATAGCAGCTTTCACCCAATATAATGGACGTTGTTTTACCTCTTCAAATACGCGTCCCACGTATTCGCCGATAATGCCAAGCCCAACTAATTGGATGCCACCGATAAATAATATGGACACGCCCAAAGTGGTCCACCCGTTTAATGCTTGACCCGTTAAGTACACGTAGAGCAAATGTAGAATCAAGAGAAAACTCAAGCCCCCACATAGGACACCTACATACAAAGCCGCACGCAGTGGAACACGGGAAAACGCCGTTACCCCATCTAGAGCAAAGCGAATCATTTTGCGCACACTGAATTTCGAAACCCCTGCAAAGCGAGGAGGCGCAACAAAGTGAAGTTCCGCTTGGCGATAGCCAAGTGCACCAACGATGCCACGCAAGAAACGCCCGTGTTCACGGAAATGTTTCAAAGTTTCTAGCGACTTACGATTCATTAAACGGAAATCAGATCCCCCTTCTACGATGGGAACATCTGCCATTTTATTCATCAGTTTATAATAATATTTAGAAGTGAAGGATTTTGCCCAACTGGCATCCTCCGTAGAGTCGCGTATGGTACGTACCACATCGTAACCAGCCTCCCACAAACGTATCAGTTCTGGAATCAAAGCCGGCGGATGTTGCATGTCACCATCCATGGTGATTACCGCATCACCTTTGGCATAATCAAGACCACATGTCAATGCAGTCTGATGACCAAAGTTTCGTGCCAATAACACAACCTTCACTCGCGTATCAAGTTTTGCAATCTCGCGCAAAACGACAACAGACGAGTCCGTAGATCCATCATCGACATAGATAAGTTCATATTCATATGGTAGACCTGTCATAACTTTTGTTACGGCATTGTAAAAAATAGCTATATTTTCTTCTTCATTATATACAGGTACAACAATTGAAACTAACATATATCCTCCGTCGATTACTTCTATATTTTAGCGTTAAATAGTCAATATAGGCAAATTTAAAAGGTTAACAATAAAGAAGATGAACCTCATAATTCCCATAGCTATGCTACTTTTCAGGATTTTGAGGTTCATTCTCTTCATATCGCCATTTTATCTCGAATACTTATTAATAAGCACTTTATTTATTAAAATGTTATATTTATACGCTTTTACGAATATCATATATATAGGCATTAAACTATTTGTTTTATAGTCCAGCTGCATCAATCCATGTCGTAAGATCTTCTTCTGCTGTCACCATATCTTCATCAAAAGCACCTACTACTTCAGGATAACGAGCTACCTCTACCGTATGTAGGATTGAGTCATCACGACCATTTTTATAGGTACCAATCCAAATGCCAGAAAATTGAGATTCATACCATTCTACAGGTTGATCTGTTTCATTGAAGGTAATCGTAATATGTCCACGCCCCAAAGTTTCTAGCACCTCTACTTGCTCTTCTTCTGCAAGGCCAGTCTTCTCTATATATATGGAATAGGTTGCACCAGTTTCACGTAGCTGCTTTAGTGCTTGACGTAACTCATTTAGAACGGCCCGTACATTATTGTAATTTTCAATCATAGTGCCCCTCCTTTCTCATCATATCAATCTATTCTTATCTATATATATGTATTAGTTTATTTAGGTTCGATTTGTACGCCCCATTCACGAAGAACACGTAGAACACGGTCCTTTACCTCAGGTAATGCCTTTTGTACAGGCGCGCTAGGTTCAAATCCTACGTCTAAGGACTCCGGTTCAACACCTATAACAATAGCATCTTCTAATGGATTTTCTTGAATAGCACGAATACGCAATATATCTTGCATGCCTACTTCATGAACCGAAATATGATCCGTAAAATACTGTTCTAATTCGCGATGTGGGAACTCATAGATTGTGCCAGGTGCTTCACCACCATTAACAGCATCAATCAAGAGAATTTTCTTCATACCTCGCATATAGGTCAATAATTCCATGCCCATCGTTCCGCCATCAATTAAGCTTATCTGTGGGGTGAAAGTATAATTAGCTTTCAAATCTTCTACAACATGAACTCCAAGGCCCTCATCGGTAAGCAAAATATTACCTACCCCTAGGACGACAATAGAATTCTCGTAATCATCATAAATGGCATGTAAATCAATACGCGGGCTCTCAGAGCCCGCGTATTCTATGCCACCAAGTTGTTCTTCAGTGGTTATATTAGTCATCTTGTAATTCCTTTTCTCGTGGATCGTCAGGATTGCTTGGACGATATGTAGTACCAGATGGTTTATCGATACGTTCACCACGACGGCGTTTACCGTTAAGATCTTCAATATCGATAGGATCATGAGCATAATATTTCATGCCTGAAACCATAGCGGATACTTCGCCAGATTCTTCCATAACATCTTCTCGGAATGCCATGTACACGTGAATAATAGTAAAGAATAAGAATCCCCATGCAATATAGTGATGAATAATATGAACTTTATATTCACCACCAAATAGCGTAATAATCGGTGCAAAGAGTGTTCCTATAATACCATTAGGATCAATCATAGAATACATTGCTAAGCCTGTAATGATTTCGAAAAAGAACATAATGTACACCATCATATACGCCGTTCTCGCCAAAGAGTTACGCAACCAGTGATGTTCATGCTTTTGTGGAATCATCAAATAGTGCAATGTTGTTTCACGAAGGCCATACCAATACCGTTTTTGACGGAATTTAGGCAATAATCTATCCCCGCGATTCCAAAGTGCACCAGCAAATCGGAATATAAAGGAGAATATCAAAATAACACCCGCAATGAAATGGATACGACGCATCGTCTCCATAGAGAACCAGCCATCAATAGCAAACGTTGGTTCCGGATGACCTGTAATAGCTGCAAACCCTGGATCGCCAATATAAAGGCCTGTCCAGAATAAAGCTGTTACGGAAAGCACCATTGTCCAGTGGAATATGCGCAGCCATAAACTAAATACAACATACGCTTTTTTGTCAGTATGTATTAACATAAGCCCACCACCCTTTATTTACACAATGCATCTGTATTGACGGAAACGATTTTTTCGCCTTTTTTATTGTATAAATGGGTTGCACATGCGAGACATGGGTCAAAGGAGTGGATAACTTTCAAGATTTCAAGAGGTTTATCCGCAATCTTAACATGTGTATCAATCATAGCGTCTTCGTAGGCACCATGTTCGTTAGCTACAGTCTTAGGACATGCATTCCATGTAGATGGTACGATACATTGATAGTTTGCAGAACGACCGTCTTTAATATGAATCCAGTGACCCAAACCACCGCGAGGTGCTTCTACAAGGCCAACTCCCTTAGCATCCTTAGGCCATTTATTTGGTTCAAATTTAGATGTATCCGCAACAGTAGTATCACCATTTTTGATGTTAGCTACGAGTTTATCAAAGAAGTATTGGCTAATATTAGAAGCCACTTGTGCATCGAGGCCACGACATGCAGTACGACCAACCATTGTTGTCATCCATACATGAGCAGGCACTCCCAATACTTGGGATACAGTATCGATTTGACGAACCATCATGGATTCCGCCCAAGTTGGATCAGTGATAATACCTTGTTTTACCTTTGTATATACAACGATATATTTAGCTAATGGACCCACTTCTGCTGTTTTGCCTTTGAAAGTTGGGGACTTGATCCAAGAATATTTTTTATCTTCATCAAGATATTCCCATTTTTCTTTTGTACCAGATTTAGGGCCTGTAAATTTAGGATCGGTAACACCATCGAGTGGATGAAGTGTGCTAGTACCATCTGGATATGCGAACCAGGAGTGATCAACCTCTTCACTGAGGTATTGAGGATCCATGAAATCCTTACCTTCCAATGGGATAAATGTAGCTTTATCTACACCTAATGCAAAGTTTTCTACAACACCATTAGAGCGAACGATACATTTTTTATGGTAATCGCCATCGGAAATACCTGTATACGCATCATCAGGATAATCGCCATAAGACAGAACGCGTTTTTTCGCAAGGCCACCACCATCGACCATGCCTTTTTCAACGTAAATTTTGCCGATAGCTAATAGATCAGGTAAGTAGAAATTACTTACTAAATCCTTAGCCAATGCAATAGATTGTTCTACAGCAGCAAGACGTTGTGTATTGATAGGCGCATTCATGTCATTCATAGAAATAGAACATGGCATACCACCTACAATATAGTGTGGATGAGGATTTTTACCGCCGAATACAACGTGCGGAATAACTACGTCACGTTGACGGTCTAAGATGTTCAAGTAATGAGATACGGCCATCAAATGAACTTCTGGTGGCAATAATTGGTAATCAGGATGATCCCACCATTGAGCAGAGAAAATGCCTAATTGACCAGATTCTACAATTTTCTTTACCTTTTGTTGTACAGCTGTGAAGTAAGCAGTTGTAGCTTTAGGGAATTCTTTAGGATATGCAGAATCCTTAGATGCTGTTTCAGCTGGTGCTAGACCACTTACATTATAAGTAGCTAATACATCATTTTGTAATTGAGCTGTTTTAGCTGGATCTGCACTAAGTGCTGCTACAGGGCTAACCCAGTCAAGAGCATGTAAATGATAGAAATGCACGAGATGGTCATGCACATCTAAAGAGCTATGCATGATATTACGAATATAGTTCGCATTTTTAGGAATGGAAATGCCAAGTGCATCTTCTACAGCACGTAATGATGCCAATGCATGTGTTGTTGTACATACGCCACAAATACGTTGTACGAATGCCCAAAGGTCACGAGGATCGCGGTCCTTTGCAACAAGTTCGATGCCACGCCAAGCAGTACCAGAGGATAATGCGTCCTCTACCTTACCACTTGCTTCATCAACTTTTATTTCTACCCGTAAATGACCTTCAATACGGGAAATAGGATCTACTACTACGCGTTTCATTAGTGACCTCCTCCATTATTGTGTTTCTTTTCATCCCATAAGCCTTGTTCTTTTAAGCGTTTTTCTTCTTTTATATCAAGAATTCTATTACGCGTAAGAGTTGCAGCACCATGTACGATAACTGCAGCAGTAGCACCAACAGCAGCTACTGTGCCGATTGTATCAGCTGTAGTAATGGTGTTCGCCAATGGAATATCTGGTAAACGTTTGTAGAATACATCGTTATCCCAGAAACCTTTTTCAGAGCAACCAATACAACCATGACCGGATTGAATTGGATAGGATAAACCATTCCACCAACGCAAGTTACCACAAGAATTATATGTTTGAGGTCCACGACAACCTACTTTATATAAGCACCAACCAGCCTTAGATGCATCATCGTCAAATTCTTCAACGAATAGGCCGGAGTCAAAGAATGCACGACGGTAGCAAGTATCGTGAATACGATTGCCATAAAATTGTTTAGGACGGCCTTGAGAATCCAAAGGAGGAATTTGACCAAATAATGCGTAGTGCATAACTACACCAGTCATAACCTCTGGAATTGGAGGACAGCCAGGAACTTTAATAATAGGTTTACCAGATACAACAGAGGATACAGACACTGTATTTGTTGGATTTGGTTTTGCCGCTTGAATACCGCCCCAAGCTGCACAAGAACCATACTCGATGATTGCAGCAGCGCCTTTAGCAGCTTCTACTAAAGATTCCTTAAATGTACGGCCACCTACTGTACAGTAGATACCATTTTCATCCAATGGGACCCCACCTTCAACAGCGAGGATATATTTGCCATTTTTCTCAGCCATGATTTTTTTAAGGTGTTCCTCTAAAGGTTCTCCGGATGCTGCAGACAATGTATCATCATATTCCAAAGAAATCATATTCAAGATTACATCGGATGTAAATGGTGAGGAAGAGCGAATAAAGGATTCGCTACAACCGGTACATTCGTGACCATGAAGCCAGATTACAGTAGGTAATTCTGTTGTTTCTGCAGCTTTTACAACTGTATCAAGCATAGTAGGTGGCAACCCTAGAATAGCAGTCAACGCCACGCAAGATTTCATAAATGTACGCCGACTGAGACGTCTCTCTTGGAAGAGAGTCCATAAACTGTTCACACGATTTTTCATGGTATACAGCCTCCTTACAACAACTTTGCAGCAATATGTATATATTACCTAATCAACTATAACTATTGAGAGATATATTATCTCGATTAACTCATTATATCATTTTAAATTACATAAAACTATGACATTATGTATATATATCAAAAAAATTGATAAAAAAAACACCTATTTAGATAATATCTATAATTATCCAGATAGGTGTTCTTATTAATTGGAACTATTTAATCACTTCATTGATCAAAGATTCTAGTACATCAGCCTTTTTATAACCTGCGATGCGATCCAATAATTTACCATCTTTAAAGAATACCATAGAAGGAATACCTTCTACATCTTCTTTCAAAAGAATAGGACGCAAAGCCTTATCTTCTGCATCTACGCTGAAAAACTTAACGCGGCCGTCTAATTTTGCTGCTACAGCTTCTACTTCTGGACGCATAATTGTGCAAGGTTCGCACCAGCCAGCCCAAAAATCTACAATAACGAGCTCTTTAGAACCTAATACTAATTCATCAAATTGTTCTACGCTTGTAATAGCAGTGATAGCCATCAAAAGGCCTCCTTTATGTGTTAAATAGTATAAACAATATAAGAAGCAAGCAATCATTAAGCCGAGTTCTGTTCCGCTTGCGCGGTGACGATTATCTTTCTAGGCGTACAGTCGCCTGCACGCTCGAGCGACACAACCCGGAAGGTAGGCGGGACCACCCTTAACCCTTCCCTATTCGGTCTTGCTCCGGATGGGGTTTACCGAGCCAGCCTGTTACCAGACTGCTGGTGAGCTCTTACCTCACCTTTCCACCCTTACCACTTACGTGGCGGTTTCCTTTTCTATGGCACTTTCCCTAAGGTTACCCTCGCCAGACGTTATCTGGCATCCTGCCCTATGGAGCTCGGACTTTCCTCGAGTCCAATGGACTCGCAACCGTCTTTCATACTTGCTTCAATTCAGTTTATCATAGCTGTATATACTATGCAAGAATATCGAAATTTACTATTAAAACAGATTTTTATTCAAAGAAAAAATCTACTTGATTCTCAAAGGATTGTACCGCAATTTCCCATCCTCCTTTGTCAGATTGGTCTCGTAAATAATCGCGAATACCATCAGCCACAATTTCTTCTGTACCAAAATGGCCAGCATCTACTACGAGTAAGCCTAGTTCTTTAGCTAGCTGTGCATCATGGTATTTTACATCTCCTGTTACATATGCATCAGCCTTAACTGCATTTTTGATAAACTCTGCACCACCACCAGAGCAAAGGGCTATCGTTTTAATAGAATCTTTTTTAATGCCTCCAAATCTAAGATTAGCATGTGGCAAAGATTCTTGGAGGTGCTCGCGGAAGCTTTCAAAATCCATAGTCTCAGGCAATTCACCGATACGACCCAACGTACGACCTACATTAGGTTCATGTAATGTAAATACTTCATAAGCCACTTCTTCATAAGGGTGAGCCTCTTTCATTGCATTGATAACAGCCTGTTTGTGACCACTGTCTACAATAACATTAACAGCTACCTCAGGCACAATCGTCAATGATCCTGCTTCGCCAATGACCGGATGGGATTCATCATTACCTCTAAAACGACCTTCGCCCGCAAAACTAAAGCTACATGCTTCGTAATTGCCAATACGTCCAGCACCAGCATGAGCCATTGCTTCACGTACTGTATCAGCCATATCTGTAGGCACAAATGTGATAATTTTATATACTACATCTGAACCAGTCGGAACAAAGCCTCTTATATTCGTCAATCCTAATCGGTTCGCCAACATATCATTGAGCCCGCCGGTTGTAATGTCTAAGTTCGTGTGCGCACTATATACAACAATATCATTTTTTATAAGTTTCTCAATTAATTTTCCTTGAGAGCTATCTAAATTTAACGATTTCAAACCTTTAAAAATAAATGGATGATGGCTAATGATCATTTGAGCCTGTTCAGCTATCGCATACTCTATGACCTCAGGTGTTATATCGAGCGTCGTAACGATTTTAGATACATTACGTTGTTTCGACCCCACCATAAGGCCCACATTATCCCATGACTCAGCGTAATGAGGAGGAGCCCATTGTTCCATCGATTCTATAATTTGTTTTGCTAACACCATCGTATCACTCCTAATCAATAATCAGCGTAAACTCGCCAATTCATCTATTTCACGTTGTAATTGTTTATATTTCTCCGTATGTGAAAGCTCCGTTGTCATGCCATCTAGCGCACATTGTCGTTGGTAAATCAAAAAATCTACGTATTCATTCCACAATGCAGGCTTCTCTTTGGCTAACAATGCACCAACAGACCAAAGAATGGACGTCAACGGTAATGTATCATAAAGGTCATCAGAATGAATCGAATAATTCGCATTATCACCATATGTATCGATACAGTCAGAACGAAGAGCTACAATTGCAGTGTACATTTTACCCATATCCTTCATGATAATTTCTTTGACAATACGGTATCCTTTTTCCACCATATATTGGCGCAATTCAGCTTGGCCATTCTGAGGTTGTAACACATAGAACTCCAGCGATTCTGGACCTTCCTCGACAATATCGCGCATTAAAAATCCACCCATACCGCAACAAATGGCTCCATTTAATTCGCCCTTTTTAGTAACTTGCAAGCCATCACCAAGGCGACAATCGATCACATTGCTAAGCCCTCGAAACTTGACATAGGACTTGGCCGATTCCAAAGGGCCCTTATGAACATCACCAGCGATAACGCGTTTGGCCTTTCCCCTCACAATTAGCTCTACAGCTAAATAACCATGATCTGTTCCAATATCTGCAATAGATTCTGCATGGGGAACAATATCGAAGACCGCCTCTAAACGATCAGTCATAGTTCTTGCTTTCATAACTACCTCGTATACTAACAGGTCCACCGAACTTCATACTATCTATTCTTCATATCTATATTATAACAAAAAACCTGCCCCAGTCGGAGCAGGTTTCATTGATTCAATTTATACAAGTTTGGTGGGCCCACCTGGGATCGAACCAGGGACCGACCGGTTATGAGCCGGTTGCTCTACCCCTGAGCTATAGGCCCAAGCTTGCGTATAAAATTATACTGAAAATTCTTGCTCACGTCAAGATACGTATTGCCACGAAAAGGTACAGGATAAATTAGCCTATGCATTTTTTAGTGTTAGGAATCGGTTGATCATATCTTCTTGTTGGAAGGCGCCTTTGGTAGCGAGGGTTGTGGTTTTGCTATGGGCGGATTTTACACCGCGAGCGCTGACGCAGCTATGGGAGCTGGTGATATGGACGATGACGTCGTCGGTGCCGGTAGCAATGGAGATGACTTCGGCGATGTCTTCACCGATTTTTTCTTGTAGTTGTAATCGTTTGCAGCACATTTCTGCAATGCGCGGCATCTTAGACAAGCCAATGACACGGCCACGAGGGATATAGCCGATGCTGATCTTCATATCGTACATCAAAGCCATGTGATGTTCACAATGGGAAAAGCAAGTAATATCTTTTACAATTACCATTTGGTTTGTATCGACGTCAAAAGTTTTTCCAAACATATCCGCAATGTCTGCATTCGTATATTGGATACCTTCAAACATTTCTTCCATCATTTGGGCCACCCGTTTTGGTGTTTCTACGAGGCCTTCACGGTCTGGATTTTCTCCCAATGCTTCCAGTAATTGATACACTAGTGATTCGATTCGTTTTATGTCCATGTTATACTCCTTTCGCATCAGGGTCCCAAATAAATTTATGAATTTGCAACTGGAATCTAACGTTCTGCCAATCATGAGCTTTCATATACTCAACGATTGTAGCCCCTTCGATATTGCCCCATACAGGAGATACGAAAATCTGCGCTTCTGTAGGATATGTTTTTAGAATTTCATCCATACGGTCTAAATCTTGCATAGAACCAACTACGAATTTAATGATATCCGCAGGCGTAGCCACCTTGAATATATCTAAGTTCATAGCATCTTCTGCTAAGGATGACGGCGTCTTGTAGTCATAAGTAAACCATACATTATCTCTTTGAAAGCTGGGTATGATTGTACCATTCGTTTCTATATTAAAATCATATCGCGCATTACGTCTTGTTAACTCATCAATAAGTTCAACAACAGCTGATTCCTGTAAAAGCGGTTCTCCACCGGTAATGGTGATGCGATGATTTCCCAATTGTTCAATCGCATCAGCTACCGCCTGAACACTCATGCTTTCAAAAGTGCTTTCAGGACCATAACTATACAATGTATCGCAATAAGAGCAGCGAATATTACAGTCATGGAGGCGCAAAAAGGTAGTCAAAAAACCTTGCCGTTTACCTTCTCCATCAATGGATGAAAATAGTTCAATCACGTTCATAGATAGCAACATTTCCTTCTGACTCTTGAACCTCTACCTTAAAACATTTTGGGCCTAATTCATCGGCAATCCATTTCGCCATATTTTCTGCAGTAGGATTAATATCTCCTAATACGTCATTAATATGTTTATGATCAAGGCGACCATGAATTTTTTCTTTAATAATCGTAAAGTCAATCACCATGCCATTGTGATCTAATTCTTCACTGCGCGCATGAACGGTTATAATCCAATTGTGCCCATGTAAATTCTGACATTTACTCGGATAATCTAATTTTAATTGATGAGATGCACTCACCTCTAAGCGTTTGCTAACGGTATACATATTATCCCCTATATATCTAAAAACTTAGTGTATTATATTACTTTTATTATAGCACAAAAGGGCTGCAATACATGTATGTGTACTGCAACCCTAATGGTTACTATAATCTTATAAGAAATCTTTAATTTTATCGCGTTTACCACGATTGCGTAATTTTGTTAACGCCTTACCTTCGATTTGACGAATACGTTCACGTGTTACGTTAAAGTGTTGTCCTACTTCTTCAAGTGTACGTGGTTTACCGTCTTTCAAACCAAAACGTAAAATCAATACTTGTTGTTCACGATCAGTTAAGCATGTGAAAACGTCTTCGATTTGCTCTTGCAACAAAATGTAGCTAGCCGCATCATCTGGTGCCACCGCATCTTGGTCTTCGATAAAATCGCCCAAATGGGAGTCTTCTTCTTCACCAATTGGTGTTTCCAAGGATACTGGCTCTTGTGCAATTTTTTGAATTTCACGAACACGTTCAGCAGTGATACCCATGCCTTCTGCAATTTCTTCTGGCGTTGGCTCTCTGCCTTTATCTTGCAATAATTGTCGGGAAATACGAATCAATTTATTGATAGTTTCAACCATGTGAACTGGAATACGTATTGTTCTCGCTTGGTCTGCAATAGCCCGCGTAATGGCTTGACGGATCCACCATGTCGCATAGGTGGAGAATTTATAGCCTTTTGTATAGTCGAATTTATCAACCGCTTTGATAAGACCCAAGTTACCTTCTTGAATCAAATCCAAGAACAACATGCCTCTGCCAACATATCTTTTAGCGATACTTACAACAAGGCGCAAGTTAGCATCTACCAATTTCTTCTTAGCCTTTTTGCTAAGTTGAATTTCTTTATAAGTAGCATCTTCCTCTGCCCCTGCTTCGATTTGTTTTGCTAATACGATTTCTTCGTCAGCTGAAAGCAATGGAACACGACCAATTTCTTTCAAATACATACGAACTGGGTCGTCGATATTAACACTAGCATCTACGCTTAGGTCAATAGAAATATTCTTTTCGGACGCCGCATCATGGTCCTCATCAACATCATCGTCTGGTTCGAGGGCATCGTCTTTATCATCATCCTCAACATCCGGAACAACTTCGATATTTAGTTTGTTAAAAGTAACATAAATATCATCTAATTGTTCTGCTGTTAACTCAGTTTGCTCATGAAGAGCATCTGAAATTTCTGATTGTGTCAACACACCGCTTTTACGGCCTTTTTCAAGAAGTTGTGCCACAATCTCCTCTATTTGACTTTTTTGTACTTTCTTAGCCACAGCGCTCTCCTTTATTACTTACTATTTAGACCATTCTCTAATTAGATTTTGTATTTCCTGACATTTATGTAATTCGCTAATAAATGTCGAATCTCCTGCACGTTTTAACTGATCGGCCAAAATTGAGTGCATTTTATATTGTTCCCGTAGGGAATGTAGCCGTATTTTGCGGATAAGTACAGGTACAGCCTCATTTGCCTCAATTATCATAAGCCGTGAGAAAATTTCATATTCTTGAGGCGTCAATACGTCCTCCACAGATTCCGGCTGATATTGACCAGTTTGAGTAAATAAGGTGTATATCTTTTCTATTATACCCCGATATTGAATATTTTGAAAGTCATCAAGCGGTAAATATTGTACAACCTCTTGTAAAGCCTTTGAATCAGTAATGACATGAGCCATCAATAACTCTTCATCACCACTGACAATCTTCTTAGGCTGTGTAATCTTTTCATCGACTAATTCAATATTCCCCTTTTGGGTATAATTCCTAAAATAGCGGAATATAGTACTGTTATCTAGCCATAATGGCAATGCTAAGGCCTTTAACGCATCATCTCGAACCGTTTGACTATGAATATTCGCAATATAAGGGAATATATCTTGCAAAACCGCCTGTTTCCCTTCTGCGTCATTCGTATCGTGTTTAATAAGAGATTCGCTTAATAAATAGTCGAGCGGCTTAACAGCCTTTTCTACTAATTCCTTAAAAGCTTTTCCGCCGTGATTTCGCACATAGTCATCAGGATCCTTGCCATCAGGCATAGCCAACACGCGAACCTTAAAATCCGTATTCTGTAGTAATTCAATAGCCCGTGCAGCAGCCTGACGACCAGCGCCATCCATATCGTAAGCCAATATAATTTCATCTGCTTGGCGCATCAAGATGTGACCATGATCCTTTGTATATGCCGTCCCCAACGAAGCAACTACATTGGTTACACCCTTATTATGAGCGGAAATAACGTCCATATAGCCTTCTACTAAAATGGCTTGTTTTTCTTCGCGTATTGATTTATAAGCCTTATCAAAGGCAAATAGAATTTTACCCTTTTCAAAGATTTGGCATTCAGGAGAGTTCAAATACTTCGGTGTGCTATCATCCATAACACGGCCCCCAAAGCCGACAACACGACCTTTACCGTCCATGATTGGAAACATGACCCGATTACGGAAGAAATCATAGGCCTGACCTTTATCATTCTTGCGAATTAAATTAAGTTCAAGCAAAATAGATTCTTCAATGCCCCGTTCTCTAAAGGCCTTATATAATCTATCCCAACCATCAGGGGCAAATCCAAGTCTAAACTTTTCTATGGTTTCATCTGTGAGTCCCCGCTTTTTTAAGTACTCTAAACCGGCCTTACCATATGATGTTTTAAGCAAGCAATTATGAAAGAAATTGGCCGCCAAATCACAAGCCTCATATAATTTCTTTCGCCGTTCCTCTCTAGCTCGCACCTGTGGTGAAAGCTTTGCTTCTGGCAATGGTATATTAGCTCGATTAGCAAGCCGTTCCAAGGCCTCAACAAAGGTAATTCCTTCTAGTTCCATCAAAAACTTGATGGCATTTCCCGATGCATGGCAGCCAAAACAATAATAAAACCCCTTGTCAGGAGCCACACTAAAAGATGGCGTCTTCTCATTGTGAAATGGACAACAACCCCAATAATTCTTACCTTTTTTCTTTAATGTAACGTGTTCTGATACAACGGATACGATATCATTGGCATCTTTAATTTGTTCAATTAATTCATTTTCAAAATATCGACTCACCAGAACACCTCCTTTTAATTTTTATATTTTATCGAATATACAATCATAGAAAAAAGGGTCTATAATTCTATATTCGATAAAACTTTCAAAAATCCTCTAATATAATAGCCTACAATTAAAAAGGATAGGCTGCAATATAATATTGCAGCCTACAATTTTTGGTATAATGCTTATTTAGCAAAATCAACAACGCGTGTTTCACGAATAACAACTACCTTGATTTGACCAGGATATTCTAATTCGGATTCAATGCGTTTTACAATATTCCGAACAAGTAATGTAGATTCAGCTTCATCAATCTTATCCGGTTTTACTACAACGCGAATTTCTCGACCAGCTTGAATAGCAAAGCACTTTTCAACGCCGTCGAAAGATTCAGCGATTTCTTCCAATTTAGATAATCGTTTTAAGTAATTTTCTAAGGTTTCTCTACGAGCACCTGGACGGGCTGCAGAGATAGCATCTGCTGCTGCTACGAGAACAGCCTCTACGGATTGGAATTCTTCATCACCATGATGGGCTCCAATACAGTTGATTACTGCTGCGCTTTCACGATACTTACGGGCTACATCAACACCGATTTCCACATGGGAACCTTCGATTTCACGATCTAGAGCTTTACCGATATCATGAATTAAACCACCTCGTTTAGCCAATGTCACATCACAGCCAAGTTCTGCAGCCATAAGACCTGCTAAATGAGATACTTCGATAGAATGTTTTAACACATTTTGACCGTAACTAGTACGGTATTTCAAACGCCCTAAAATTTTAATAATTTCAGGATGTAAGCCATGAACATCTGCCTCAAAGGTTGCTTGTTCACCGGCTTCTTTAATTGTTTGGTCCACTTCTTTACGAGCTTTTGCCACCATCTCTTCAATACGAGCTGGATGAATTCGACCATCGACAATCAATTTTTCCAATGCAATTCGCGCTACTTCACGACGAATTGGATCAAAGCCTGATAGAATAACAGCTTCTGGTGTATCATCGATAATTAAATCAATGCCAGTTAATGTTTCTAGAGCACGAATATTACGACCTTCACGACCAATAATACGTCCCTTCATTTCATCATTTGGCAATGCGACAACAGAAACAGTTGTTTCTGCGACATGATCAGCTGCACAACGTTGAATAGCGCCGGAAATAATTTCCTTAGCCTTTTTCTCAGCTTCGTCTTTAGCTTGCTGTTCCATTTCTTTTACCATGATAGCTGTTTCATGACGGATTTCTTGTTCTACATTGGTTAACAAGATATTCCGAGCTTCATCAAAGGTCATACCAGAAATACGTTCTAATTCTGCCATTTGCTTTTCATACAAAGCATCAATTTTTTCTTTGCTTTGAACTAAGTCAGCTTCTTTACGATGTAAAGCTTCCTCTTTGTGCTCAATATTGTCTAATTTTTTATCCAAAGATTCTTCTTTTTGAAGAATACGGCGTTCCATACGTTGTAATTCAGAACGACGCTCTTTATTTTCTCGTTCTACATCAGAACGGAGCTTATGAATTTCTTCTTTCGCCTCTAATAAAGCTTCTTTCTTTTTAGACTCGGCCATGCGCTCACCATTTGCGACAATGCGCTCAGCCTCTTGCTCAGCTTGATTCAGTTTTCCTTCAGCGATATTTTTTCGTAAAAAATAGCCTACACCTAGTCCAATTAGCACCATTACTACTGCAATTAGACTATACTCTAAAATCAGTCTCACCTCCTGTATCTTCACATACGGGCACTACGCCCCTTGTTTCCTGATTTTTAACATATTAAATTAATAACCTATAATACATTATATGTTTACAAGGCTATTTTAATTTTATTCTTGAAAGCCCTTTCTGTCAAGATTGATAGGCCTCGCAAACCTTAGTAATAGTGCTCATAGAAAATCCCCTGTTTTTTAGGAAATTCATTATTTTTATACGCGGAATATCGCTTATAGATTCACCATATTTTTTATCTACGATTCGAAAAGCGGCTGCCATTTCATCATAATTTTCAATATCACGAGGCACATCAAGTCCTCTCTGTTTCATTTTTTTCTTTATAAGATATGCACCATATTTCTGCTCACTCATCAAATAGGATACAACCTGTTTTGCTAAACGCTCATCATTAATATAATCATAGTAAATTAATCGCTCTTCTACGTAATCGATGAGATCCGATGGAATCTGTTTTCGTTTCATCTTTTGGCGCAGCTCATAAGAGCTTAAAAAGCGCTGTGCAAGAAATCGATAGGCTTGATCTAACGCAGCCTGCTTTTCCTCTTCTGTAAACATATCGTCTATCATAATAACCTCAATGAAAAAGGGCTACACAGTAGCCCTTTTTTTATATGCTATATCGATTAATCTTCTTCTGGTGTAGCATCTTCGCCAACAACATCAAATGTTTCTGGTTCAGCTGCTAATGTATCACGAATGATACGATCGATTTCTTCAGCTACTTGAGGATTATCGAAGAGGTATTGTTTTGCCGCTTCTTTACCTTGTCCCATCCGTTCCCCATTATAGGAATACCACGCGCCAGATTTTTTGATAATTTCCATATTAGTACCGATATCGATAAGAGTACCTTCTCTGGAAATCCCTTGACCATACATCAAATCAAATTCAGCAGTTTTAAATGGAGGTGCCACCTTGTTCTTAACAACCTTAACCTTTGTACGGGCCCCTACATTTTCATTATTGGCCTTAATCAATTCGCCCTTACGCACATCAAGACGTACAGAAGAATAGAATTTTAAGGCACGACCACCGGTCGTTGTTTCAGGATTACCAAACATTACGCCTACCTTTTCACGCAATTGGTTGATAAAGATAACGACCGTTTTTGTCTTATTGATAGTACCTGTTAATTTACGCAATGCTTTACTCATCAAACGGGCGTGGAGACCTACGTGAGCATCACCCATTTCCCCTTCAATTTCTGCTTTAGGTACCAATGCAGCAACAGAGTCAACTACAACGATATCTACAGCTCCACTACGTACAAGCGCCTCTGTAATTTCTAAGGCTTGTTCACCATTGTCTGGTTGGGAAATTAACAAGTTATTAATATCTACACCAAGATTACGTGCATAAATTGGATCCATTGCATGTTCCGCATCAATAAATGCAGCGACGCCACCTTGTTTTTGCGCTTCAGCTACAGCGTGAAGAGCAACAGTTGTTTTACCAGATGATTCTGGGCCATAAATTTCAATGACACGACCACGAGGGAAGCCACCTACACCTACGGCAAGGTCAATGGCAAGAGAACCGGAGGAAATAACCTCAACATTCATACGGTCTGCCGCTTCACCTAGGCGCATGATAGCACCTTTCCCAAAGTCTTTTTCTATTTGTTTTAATGCGTTATCCAACGCTGCTTGTCTACCATCAACAGCCATTATTTATCCCCTTTTTCTTGAATATACAAATTCACATAATATAATGCTAATTCAGCTGCACTTTGTCGAATATCTTCTCGATTACCAATAAGATTAGCCTTATGAGCAACGGTTCCACGTGGCCCGGTTACACCAAACCAAACGAGACCCACTGGTTTATCTGGCGTACCACCACCAGGGCCTGCTATCCCCGTTGTAGACACCGCATATGTCGTATTGCATACGCGTTTTGCACCTTCAGCCATCGCTTTGGCTACTTGTTCGCTCACGGCACCATATGTATCGAGTAAATCTTGTGGCACACCTAAGACCCGATGTTTTACATCATTGCTATAGGATATAATACCACCCATATAGTAATCACTACTACCACTTACGTTTGTCAATAGTTTACCAACTAAACCAGATGTACAAGACTCTGCCGTAGCCATGGTAGCCGCCGATTCTTTTAACGTATTACCTAGAGTTTCCTCCATAGAAATATCCAATTTACGGCCAATCAACGTACCTAACCGACGACGAATAATTTCGTCCCATGGATCCAATAATCTATGTGCTTCATCGAGGGATGCAGCCTTTGCAGTAATGCGTAATTCAATGTAGCCTTTTTTTATTAACAAGGCTATGGTTGGATTTGATTGTTGCTTAATTAAATCCATCACGCGCTCTTCTAAATCGATTTCACGAATATTATAAACGCCATATCGATAAGACGTTACAACACCTTGTGAGCCAAAACGCTTATGAAGGTAAGGTACTACACTTTGTGTAAACATCCCCTTCATTTCACCTGGAGGTCCTGGTAATAGTATATAGGTTACATCGCCATCTACGGTTACTACGCCTGGTGCAACACCGACAGGATTGGCTAAAACACTAGAGTCATCAGGCAACATAGCCTCTCTACGACTCGCATCAGGCATTTCACGACCTACTCGTTTGAAAAACTGTCGCACTTCAGCCATAGCATCGTCATTATATACGACACTGCGATTCAAGGATGACGCCAACACTCGACGTGTTATATCCCCCTGAGTTGGCCCTAACCCACCTGTACTAATCACAAGATCCGCACGTTGAGCTGCTTTTTTAAACACTTCAGCCATGCGGCCTGGATTGTCGCCAACCACAGATTGATACGCTATGGTATAACCTAATTTATTAAGTTCCTGAGCTAGCCAAGAGACATTGGTATTCACCGTATCCCCTAGCAGTAATTCAGAACCTGTAGAAATTAATTCTACAATCATTGTAAATACCTCCCATCACTTCAGATGTGTTAATAGTGGTATTACCTAATACACCAATTAATATTATTCTACGATAGTAGCTACTACATCGTAAGCAAAACCTTGCTCTACCTGTACCTGCACAATATCGCCAGGCTTAACCTTATCACCACAGTCTTCGATATACATGTTCCCATCTACATCAGGAGCTTGCGATTTCAAACGACCTTTTGCAAGAACAGTATCATTATCGCCTTCTTCTAACTCTTCAACCATAGCGTAATCAATAGTGCCTTCTAAATCGCGGTTGTTCTCTTCAGAGATAGCGGCTTGTATAGACATCAACGTATGGTAACGTTCTTCTTTGACCTCTTCTGACACTTGATCTTCACGAGCCCCTGCAATGGTTCCTTCCTCTTGAGAATAAGTGAATACACCCATGTTATCAAATTTGATATCCTTCACAAATTCACAAAGTTCTTGGAACTGTTCATCTGTTTCACCAGGGAATCCAACAATAATCGATGTACGCAATGTAACATGAGTTGGTGCATTGCGGATTTTCTTTAATAATCGCTCAATATCCTCACGAGAATCACGACGATTCATTTGTTTAAGAATATCGTTGTTTACATGTTGTAATGGTATATCAACATATTTACAAAGCTTCGGTTCATTGACGATAATATCAAGCAATTCATCACTAAAGAATGTTGGATATAAATAGAGCATGCGAATCCACTCGATTCCCTCAACCTTAGTTAATTCTTTTAACAGCTCTGTAAGTAATGGTTTACCATTATTTAAATCAATGCCGTAGCTAGTCGTATCTTGTGCAATAAGAACGATTTCTTTAACCCCTGACGCAGCTAATCGTTTAACTTCAGCCTCAATAGATTCAATGGAACGACTTCTAAATGCACCACGCACCTTAGGAATGATACAGAATGTACAACCATTGTTACAACCTTCTGCAATTTTTACATACGCACTGTAGCGAGGCGTCGTTTGAATGCGAGGCATGCGTTCATCATAGATATTAGTGATATTTTCCATGATACAGCTACGATTGCCATGCTCAATCGCATCAACAGCTACCATAATTTGATCCCATGCACCAGTACCAATAAGGGCATCAATTTCAGGGATTTCTGTAAACAACTCATCTTGGTATTGTTGACTCAAGCAACCTGCTACAATTAAGCCTTTACAACAACCAGTTTCTTTATACTGAGCAGCTTCAAGAATCGTATTGATAGATTCTTCCTTAGCTTTCTCTATAAAGGTACATGTATTTATGATAATTAAGTCAGCCTCATGTAAATTATCGGTAATAGTATAACCATCATCCTTTAACAATCCAAGCATAACCTCTGTATCTACTAAATTTTTAGCACAACCTAGGCTAATATATCCCAATGATTTGGTCATTCTAAATCCTTTCTTATTTATAGAATGTAACGATATTGTATACGTATTTTATAGAAATACTCTTCTATTAATCTTTTCTAAAACGTACTTGGCTAACCCAGTGATTCAATAAAAGTTCTTTTCCCTCCACTGTATAGCCACCATTAACAGGCCATAACACTACGGAACGCCCTAGTGCATCTACGGGTTCGGTAACTTCAGGATTAGCGAATATATAGGTAAAATTATTATTCATCATATATTTTGCAGTTTCACTAGATAGCAACCACGTAATAAACTCTATACTTTCATTTTTATGCTTAGAATCTTTTTGCACCGCTGCACCTGTTACATAAAATGATGTGCCATCACTAGGATAAATCATTTTTACAGGATAAGAATGGCGAATGTACTGTTGTGCATCAGAAAGATTCCCAATGCCAATATCCGATTCACCAAGAGCTGTTAGCCGTACAGGTGTGGAAAGGAACTTAGAATGTTGTATAACATGTGTTTTTAAAGCTAATAAATCTGCAAGAGCACCTGGCTCGCCTTTATATTCCACCAAATTGTACAAAAGATTAGCCGCATTTTGAGAAGCCCCAAAATCTGTCATCACCACACGCCAGTTCCCAGGCTTTTGCAAGGTATCCCAAGTCGTAATATATTGACCTAGTTTATTGTAAAATGATTCATTTTGTACAAAAACGATAGGGTCATACCATAAACCAACCCAATAACTATTTGAATCCTTTAGACGATCCAAGACCTCATCTATGCGTTCATTTACAATAGGAGCAAACTTATCTTTACTAGCACCAATGACGAGATTATCCTCAGATGTAATCACTACATCACCAGATGAATCAGCTAACTTAGAGGAAACCCGCTGTTCCATTTGCTCCTCAGTGAGTGGCATAATATTAACTTTTACGTTTTTATCCTCTAAATATTTATCAGCTAATAGTGTTGTTAAGTTATTAGGTAAGTCAGTATAAACCGTAATTTCACCGCGTACAGGCGCTTTTGATTTTTCAATTTGCTCCTCTCGATAAAAATATATTCCATACCCCATCATACCTAAGACAAAAAGCATTAATACAATAAATGCCATCCATCGTTTCATCGCGTAAATCTCCTTTTACATTCTCTCTTAGTCTTATTGACCTGTGAAGGAGAACCACTTCGAGCATATCGAGATTGACCACCTCTCGATTGTCCTGATTTTTTACGTCCTTGGTTTTGCACTTTACCTTGACCAATTGGTCTAGATGGAATTAAGCACTCAGGTCCAAAGCCGATTAAATCACGCCGATTAGCTTCGATAAGAGCCTCTTTTACCAAGTCGTAATTTTCAATGTTTTTATATTGCATCAAAGCCCGTTGCTTAGCCTTGTCACGACCTTTTTTAGCCACATAAACAGGCTTGCCATCAAGAGGATTAATCCCCGTATAATACATACACGTTGAAAGACTGCCCGGTGTAGGAATAAAATCTTGCACTTGTTCAGGATACATATGCTGATCTCGTAAAAATTCAGCTAATTCTATGGCGTCCTCTAATGTACATCCTGGGTGAGAACTCATAAAATAAGGAACTAAATATTGTTTTTTCCCTAATTCACGATTTGCCTCTTCAAACCATTTTTTAAAGGTCAAAAATTCTTCTTTTCCAGCCTTGCCCATCATAGTAGTTACACGTTTGGATACATGTTCCGGTGCAACCTTTAGCTGACCACTCACATGATATTGACAAAGTTCCTTTACAAAGGCTTTGTTATTATCGGCTAGAACATAGTCATAACGTAACCCCGATCTGACGAAGACCTTTTTTATGCCCTTTAACTTTCGTAACTTGCGCAATAATGCAATGTAATCATCGTGATTAGTATTCAAATTTTCACAAGGTTCCGGCGCCGCACAGGTGCGACCTTTACAAGCGCCAAAGACGGCTTGTTTATCGCATGCTAAATGTCTGAAGTTGGCCGTTGGACCACCTACATCATGAATGTAGCCTTTAAACCCATCCATATTGATCATCAACTTAGCTTCATCAATCAAAGACTGATGACTGCGATTTTGAATTATACGGCCTTGATGATTGGTAATAGCACAAAATGAGCAACTACCAAAACAACCACGTTGACTAACGAGGCTAAACTGCACCTCGCTTAATGCAGGCACGCCCCCTTTATCATCATACGCTGGATGCCATTTACGAGTGTATGGTAAATCATAAGCCGCATCCATTTGTTCCTGTGTTAATGGTAAGGCCGGTACATTTTGTACAACATAGCGATCTCCATGTTTTTGTACAATAGGTCGTCCATAGAATGGATCTTGTTCATCATATTGAATGCGAAAAGCATCGGCAAAGGCCATTTTATCTACCTTAATTTCTTCAAAGGAAGGACATTCAACACAATCAATGGATGGTATGTCTTTTGACATATAACAAATACCACGTATATTTGGCAATGATTCTTCGAATCGATTTTGATCTAGTGCTTCGGCTAACTCTATAATCTGTAATTCACCCATGCCATATATAAGTACATCAGCCTTAGAGTCTACAAGAATGGACCGACGCACCGTATCAGACCAATAATCATAATGCCCAAAACGCCGCAATGAAGCCTCGATGCCACCAATAATAAGAGGCACATCTCTAAAGGCTTCTTTCATGCGGTTAGAGTATACCAAGGTCGCTCTATCGGGGCGATGTCCTGCCTCACCTCCCGGTGAGTAATCATCTTCACGACGGATTTTTTTAGCTGCTGTAAACTTATTGAGCATGGAATCCAAGTTGCCTGCAGTAACAAGCGATGCAAGACGAGGCTTCCCTAATTTTTTAAAAGCATTAACATTATTCCAATCAGGTTGGGCAATAATACCAACTCGATAGCCTTTGGATTCTAGATAACGACCAATTACGGCAGGCGCAAAAGATGGATGATCTACATACGCATCGCCACTGATGAGCACAAAATCGAGTTCTGCCCACCCGCGCGCTTCCATATCTGCGCGTTCTGTAACTAAAAATGTATCCATCAATATAACCTTCCTTTAACTGTAACGATGTATCTTAGAATAAAAACAACCATATCAAAAATATCATCATGAATACGGCAATAATAGCAAGCATAATGCGTTCTTGTTCAATGGACCGTTGTCGCTTTTTCTGTCTCGTTTCAAGCGACATACGACGTTTTGCCATCTGATGTTCAACGTACTCACTCTGCACAGAATTAATGGTTTCCTGTTTCTTTTGACGCATAATAGGACGTATTGTAAATGTATCCACTTCACCTACTTGATTTTGATAAACCTTCACTAAGCGATCTCCATCAAGACCAAGGTAATTGCCATAATTGCGAATAAAACCTTTCGCGTATACACGTCCTGGGATAACTGCATAGTTTCCATCTTCGATGGCTTCTAAATAGGTTGTTTTAATATGAAGTACTTGTTCAATATCTTTAAATGTGAGATTTCTACGTACTCGTTCTCGACGTAATTCTTCACCTAACTCAGCCACAGTATATCCCTTTCTATTCCTCAGAATCAGAGAAGTATCGAGCTTTCACCTGTTCTGGACTCATTAAAATCTCTCGTGCTTTACTACCCATATTAGGACCTACAATTTTAAGATCCTCCATGGTATCTACAAGGCGTGCAGCACGCGTATAACCGATACGGAATCTACGTTGCAACATCGACACGGATGCTTGACCAGATTCCATTACAAGATTGACAGCTCGTTCTAATAACTCATCACGATAAATATCTTGTTCATCATTATCTTGTGCTGCGGTTTCCTTTTCTGCCTCAGCCGTTACCGTATCATCGTATTCTGGTTCTCGTTGTTGTTTTACAAACTCTACCAAATGTTCCACTTCATCATCAGAGATGAAAGCACCTTGTACACGAATTGGTTTATTAGCCCCAATTGGAGAGAACAACATATCACCTTTGCCTAATAGTTTTTCAGCACCCGCCATATCGAGGATTGTACGAGAGTCGATTTGGGACCCTACGGCAAAAGAAATACGGCTTGGCACGTTTGCCTTAATAGAACCGGTAATAACGTTAACAGATGGGCGCTGTGTAGCTAGTACCATATGAATACCAGCAGCACGTGCCATCTGAGCCAATCGACTAATGGATTCTTCAATATCATCAGGAGCAGTCATCATCAAGTCCGCCAACTCATCGATAATCAATACGATAAGAGGCATTGCCGACTTAGGATGCGCTTCATTATAACTTTTAATATCGCGCTTACCAGATGCAGCAAACGCCTTGTAGCGAGCTTCCATTTCTCGAACTGCCCAACGCAATACAGCAGCCGCTTTTTTCATATCCGTTACAACTGGTGCCATCAAATGAGGAATGCCATTATACACAGATAATTCAACCATCTTAGGGTCGATAAGTAATAACTTAACCTCTTCTGGTTTACGGCTAAAGAGAATACTGGAAATCAATGTATTCACACATACAGATTTACCGGAACCTGTTGTACCAGCTACCAATAGATGTGGCATCTTAGCCAAGTCTGTAATCACCGGTTTACCAGCGATATCCTTACCAAGGCCTACAGGAATACCGCCCCTCGCGTCTTTAAAGTCACTACAATCTAGCACATCACGCAAGTGAACGGCTTCGGTTTTCGTATTAGGCACCTCAATACCGATAGCAGATTTTCCTGGAATTGGCGCCTCCATACGTATATGTTGAGCCGCTAGATTCAAAGCAATATCATCTGTTAAGTTTACAATTCTACTTACCTTAACACCTTGTGCGGGTTCAATTTCATACCGTGTTACGGTTGGACCTTGCGTAGCATTAACAACCTTGGCAGAAATGCCAAAACTAGATAATACATCTTCTAGGCGCATCGCATTGTATGCAACCTCATTACTATTGTTTTGACCTACCTCCCCTTTCGCCAAAATATTAAGGCTTGGGAAGTGATATGGTTTGTCATAAGTTCTATGAATTTGACCATCTTTTGATACGGCTACCTGAGCTGTATCCTCAGCAGTGCTTGCCAAAGACGGTACAGATAATGGCATAGAACTCATGCCTGCGCCAGCACTAACAGAACTAGCAGCAGCACTTGTACCAGGTACGGCACTTGCAATCGCCGCATGATTGGTTTCTAACGGACCAATAGTTGTTGGTTGATAAGAGTATTCTGCTGGGCCTGATTCATCGGTGCTATACGCATCATTCTCAACACTATCATCTGTATCAAATTTTTCAATATCGACATGTTCTTCATCATGATTATGGAGCCATGCAGGCATTGATTTTGGCTTATCATCCATACTATCAGTACGAATTTCACCGTTATCGACAGCATCACCAGATTCTTCAGAGATTTGTGCTAATCGTTCTGCCGCTCTATTACGAGCCTCTAACTCGGCTAATTCTTTCCATGAAGAAGGCGTATGTGTATCGATTGGCTCAACTTCATAATCATCATTAGCAGCTACAACGCCTCTATTTTCAAGAGTCTCTACAGCATTCTGAGCTACATCGGTGTATCGTGTATCCTTTTCGCGGTCATAAGCCTTGCGCTGTGCTGCTTCTTTACGCTGTTCATTCCAATCTTCGATAACCTCTTTGGCTACTGCTACCTTTTCAACAGCCACTTCTTTTGCCTTATCAAGGCCTACTTGCGTTTTATCAGCAGCCTTACGCAATCCGTTCCCCAAGGATAGGCGCGTAATAAGGAGACCACAGCAAAGCATAAGTACGGCAACAACAATAATGGAGCCAACTTCACCGAACATAGTTCGTATAAAGGAAGCCAAGAAGCCGCCCACAACACCACCTTGATCTGCAAGCGCTGTAGTCGCCAATTCATCACCAACAGGTACACGACAAAGTGGAACCATGGTAATGGCTAATAAGTAAAAAACTGTTATGAGAAGACCACGACGTGTAATAGACATAAATTTACCTTGGTATAACAAACGCCATCCAAGCCATAGTACAGCAATGCACGGAATTATGCCCCCAAAGCCAAATCCATAGCGAAATATTCCCGTCAATATTTCGCCTACAATGCCTAAATTAAAGCCAAAAAAGCCTAGCAATGCCAGTATGGCAACACCTATGACAATAATGCCTTTCACTTCATTGCGCAGTGAAAATCCTTCTTTTTTTGGTGCCGGTGTAGCTCGTTTTTTGCGAGGCTTCCGCCCTCGTGTAGAAGTTTTTTTCTCTTCTGCCATAATCGTATACAAACCCCTTACTTTTATATAAAAATCTATTTCAAATCATCATTATATTATACCATATATTAACCATTCTATTTATCTTTACGTCTATCGTTCCAATCTTTTAATAGATTATGTTCTACCCCACGATCGACGCCCTTATAATACTCAGCATGTATCAAAGGATCCGGCAAATATTGTTGCTTAACGTATCCATTCGGATAGTTATGAGCATATTTATAAGTTAACCCATGTCCTAGTTTACTCGCCCCACTATAGTGGCTATCACGTAAATGATCCGGCACTTGCCCACAATCTTTATGACGCACATCAAAAATAGCTGCATCTATACCTAGATATGCAGAATTACTCTTAGGCGCCAACGCCACATAGCACGCCGCCTCAGATAAAATGATACGCGCCTCTGGAAATCCCACCATATGCGCGGCCTGTGCTGCTGCATTAGCCAATATTAAGGCTTGTGGATCTGCTAATCCTACATCTTCGGCAGCACAAATGACAATACGACGAGCGATAAAATTAGGATCCTCACCGGCCTCTATCATACGTGCTAAGTAGTGAAGTGTAGCCTGTACATCGGACCCGCGCATACTTTTAATAAAGGCAGAAATTGTGTCGTAATGACTATCTCCTTTTTTATCGTATGTATAAATACGACGGCCTACGACCTTTTCAAGTATTTCTAAAGTGATTTCTTCGCCATCGTGTACCATGGCCGCAGCTTGCTCCAAAATATTGAGTGCCATACGACCATCTCCATTGACGAAGATACCTATATCCTCAAGCAACTCATCCTTTACCTGTAAGTTACGAGCCCCTAAGCCTACTTCGCTATCTGTAAGAGCTCGCTTTAAAATTTGACTAATTGCCTTCGGCGTTAAGGCCTCCAATGTAATAAGTCGTAGCCTCGATAATAATGGGCGATTGACTTCAAAAAATGGATTTTCTGTAGTTGCCCCAATAAGAATAATCGTACCATCTTCAACGCAGGGTAACAGTACGTCTTGTTGACTCTTATTAAAGCGATGTATTTCATCGAGAAATAAAATGGTTCGTTGTTGCAAAGAACGAACGCGTTTCCACGCATCTTCTATAATATTTCGCAATTCACCGATACCTGCATTTGTCGCATTTAAATTGACAAAATGACTATTGCTCATCTTAGCAATGATACCGGCTAATGTCGTTTTACCAGTTCCACAAGGCCCGTAAAACAACATGGATGGTATTGTATCCTTTTCCACCATGGCGCGAAGGAATGTCCCCTTCCCTACCGCCTGTTCTTGACCATACAAATGATCAAGTTCTGTCGGTCTCATTCGCACTGGTAGTGGTTCATATTTATTCGTAGGTAATGCATCAAATAAACTATCCATGCTACCTCCATTCATTCTTTACATGCAAAAAAGCCCCACCATGCCGTAATGTACCGCGTTTTGATCCTGCAAGAGCAGGTGGGTGTCCTCCTCATCCTGCAGTTGTCCCGTGAGGGCGTAACGTTCAGACGAGAGTTCTGGACTCCCGAAGAAAATGTGTTGGCTCAAAACTGCGATATCACACGCACATGGCAGGGATATCTTATACATAAATAGTAGCAGAAAGATTTATCATTTACAAGACTTGACTTTTAAAATTTTAGCAATTCTTGCGGTCCTTTTATAATATGCTCACTTGCGATTATACCAAGGATTGCTCTTCTTCCTCTACATCTGGTTTTATGTGTAATTCTTTTAATTGTTTAGGTTCTACTTCAGATGGCGCTTGACTCATGATATCAGAAGCAGATTGTGTTTTAGGGAATGCGATAACGTCGCGGATGGATTGACGTTTAGCCATCAACATAACGAGACGATCAAGACCAAATGCACAACCTGCATGAGGTGGCGCACCGTATTTAAATGCATCAAGCATGAAACCGAATTTAGATTTAGCTTCTTCTTCGGATAAACCAATTGCTTTAAATACTTTTTCTTGTACGTCAGATTGATAAATACGCAAGGAACCGCCGCCGATTTCAACGCCGTTCAATACCATATCGTAAGCAATTGCTTTTACGCTACCAGGATCGGATTGTAATTTATCAAGATCTTCGTGGCGAGGCATTGTGAACGGATGATGCATAGCAACATAGCGTTTTTCATCTTCGTTATATTCGAACATAGGAAAATCTGTTACCCATGTGAAAGCCAATTTATCTTCGTCAATCATGTTCATACGACGAGCCATTTCAAGGCGCAACTCACCAAGTGCACGAGCAACAGTTGCTGGTTTATCAGCAATCATCAATACAAGGTCGCCGCCTTTAGCGCCCATTTTTTCACCGATATTGCGGATTGTATCTTCGCCTAAGAACTTCATGATTTGAGATTTAATGGAACCGTCTTCATTGAAGCAAGCCCAAGCCAAACCTTTTGCACCGTAGCGATTTACATATGCTACCAAATCATCGAGTTCACGACGAGGAATACCTGCATCACCAGGTACTACGATACCTTTTACGATACCGCCATTGTCGATAACAGAGCGGAATACTTTGAATTCAGTATCTTTTACGAGGTCAGTTACATCTGTAAAAGCCATGTCAAAGCGAAGATCTGGTTTATCAGAACCGTATTTATCCATCGCTTCATCCCATGTAATACGAGGCATAGGCAATAGAATTTCTTTGCCCAATGTCTTTTTGAACACTTCTGCAACCATTTGTTCCAATAATGCGTAAATGTCCTCTTCATCAACGAAGCTCATTTCCAAGTCGAGTTGTGTAAATTCTGGTTGACGATCTGCACGCAAATCTTCATCACGGAAACAACGTACGATTTGGAAATATTTTTCATAACCTGCTACCATCAAAATTTGTTTGAAAATTTGTGGAGATTGAGGCAATGCATAGAATGTACCTGCATTCACACGAGAAGGTACTAAATAGTCACGCGCGCCTTCTGGTGTAGATTTTGTAAGCATAGGTGTTTCAATTTCAAGGAAATCGCGACTATCGAAGAAATCGCGCATAGCCTTTGTTACCTTGTGACGTAAAATCAAGTTGCGTTGCATTTCTGGACGACGCAAGTCAAGATAACGATATTTCAAGCGGATATTTTCATCTACATCGATATTATCTTGAATGTAGAATGGAGGTGTTTTCGCAGAATTCAATACGCGAAGTTCTTCACAATACATTTCATAAGCGCCTGTAGGCAAGTTCGGATTGATTGCTTCTTCATCGCGTTTTGTAATTTTACCGCGTACACAAAGCACATATTCATTACGAACATCTTCAGCCTTGTGGAAAGATTCCACATTATGATCTGGGGACGCTACAACTTGAACGATGCCAGAGCGATCTCGCAAATCCAAGAAAATCAAACCGCCGTGGTCACGACGACGTTCAACCCAACCACATAATACGACCTCTTTACCTACTTCTGCTTCAGAAATAGTGCCACATCCGTGCGTACGGTGTAAGCCTTTCATTGTTTCCATTCTACTTGTCATCCTTTCACCAAAGAAGATATACGTTCAGAAACAGACGCTAATGGTACTGTTTCTTGTTCACTTGTTTCCATAAAACGAATGATGGCCTCTTGCTTAGCCAATTCATCATCACCCAATATGATAACATATTTTGCATGAATTTTGTTAGCATATTTTAATTGAGCCTTCATACTTTTACCTTGTCCATCCATTTCTGCAGTGATATATGCGCTACGCAATGTTTGGCAAATTTTGAAAGCTTCTAATTTTGCAGTTTCTCCAAGGGCTACTACAAATACTGCTGGTTCGATTGTCGGTTCAGGCAACAAGTTTTGTTTTTCTAAAGCCAATAACAATCGTTCCATGCCCATTGCAAAACCAATAGCTGGTGTATGAGGACCATCGAGTTCCTCTACAAGGCCATCATAACGACCACCACCGGCAACGGCACTTTGCGCACCTAATGGAGTATATTGAACTTCAAAGGCAGTTTTTGTGTAGTAATCTAGGCCACGAACCAAACGTGGATTTAGATTATATTGAATATTCGCCGCATCAAGTAATGTTTTAAGTTCTTCAAAATGGGTATTACATTCTTCGCATAGATGTTCATGAATCTCAGGAGCGCCTACGGATAAGGCTTTGCACGTTTCATTTTTACAATCTAATAAGCGCAATGGATTTTTATATAACCGCTCTTGGCAATCTTCACAAAGTTGATCTTTTTTAGGTTCAAAGAATTCAATCAACTTTTGACGATACGTAGGACGACAATTTGGACAACCTACAGAGTTCACCTCTACATTGAGATCCTTAAGGCCGAAATCTTTCAACAACTGTACAATCATACAGATAACTTCGCTATCCACTACAGGAGATGGAGATCCGAGTACTTCTGCACCAAATTGATGGAATTCACGATAGCGACCAGCTTGCGGTTTATCGTGACGGAACATGGACCCCATATAGAACCATTTTGTTAAATTTTCTTTACCATACACCTTATTTTCAAGGTAAGCCCGTACGGCAGAAGCCGTATTTTCAGGGCGCAATGTATAGCTTTGTTCCTTGTCATCGCCAGTGGAGAAGGTATACATTTCCTTTGATACTACGTCCGTAGTTTCCCCAATGCCCCGTAAAAATAATTTTGTATCTTCAAAGGCAGGTGTGCGAATTTCACTAAAGCCATAAGCTTTACAAATTTCGCGCATATGCTGTTCTATATAATGCCAATTTACAATTTGTTCTGGCAAGAAATCTTGTGTACCTCTTGGTCTTTTAATAGCCATTACACAACCTCCCAAAATGATTTACATAATGCATGCCTCTTAGCTAATAAAGCCTTTAATGTATCTGTATATACATCTACATCCTTTGGCATGTGTTGCTTTTTCTGTCTAAACGCAGGAGCCTTAATCCATTTAGATGATCCACCTGGTCCCATAGATATAATTGTTTGCCGCTCTTCCATGATTTGAATATTATATTCACACGCTTTACCTGGTAATGTATATCCAATATTTTCGAGTTGACCTCTCATATATTGTTGACGATATAGATAATACGGCACATAACCTGCCTGCTCTAATCGTTCCTGAGCATACTGTACCATGTGTTTTACTATGGACTCATCAGGTACATCATGTTGCATGTTCAAATCATATAGCGGACTACCACGTTTGATAGCTAACGTATGAATTGTAACATTTTCAGGCAAATTATGACAAATATAATCCATGTTATGCACCATATGTTTTATATTTTGCCCTGGTAGACCTGCTATAAAATCCATATTAACAGCAAAATCTGTCTGTTTTTTAACATATTGATACATATCATCGATATCTTGTGCGCTGTGTCCACGCCCGATGCGACGTAATATGGTATCGTCCATCGTCTGAGGATTAATGCTAATGCGATTCACATGACATCGTTGCATAGACTGTATTTTTTCAGGGGTTATAGAATCTGGTCTTCCCGCTTCAACCGTAAATTCATGCCCTTTAGGTATCAATGTAGATAATCCAGTTAGGACATGATAAAAATCTTCATTATTCAATATAGTGGGTGTACCGCCACCCATATAGAGCGTATTCGTGTGCAAATTGTAAGTTTCACAAATCTGGCGTACATCATCTATATCCTCTAATAAGGCTGCTATAAATTCAGATTGTCGATGATACTCTTGATACAAACCGTATGGAAATGAACAATATATACAACGTGTTTCGCAAAATGGAATACCACAATAGAGGCTTATATCCTTATCAGAGTAAGACTCTAAAAAAGGACGCTCATATTGTCCAATACGACTAAGAATATCTAATTTTTCCAAAGACACAGAAAACTCGTCCCTAATGTGACGAGTTGCATCCTCTAATGAACCATATTGGTCTATATATTTATGAAGTAATTTAGTAGGACGCACCCCTACCATCGTACCCCACTCGTTATGAGCAGGTAAACCCTGTTCTGTACGCAACAATACGAGTAATGACTGGCCTATTGAGCGTCGGCCCATAGAAGATACAGGACCTGTCAAAGTATGTTCAACGCCACGAATAAATACGGTCAAGACATACATATCATCACGTTCGACAGCACGCAGAATCACATCAGCCTCTTCATTGCGTGAAAACAATCCGGCTGCGCCACAGTTGTGGGCCACTACCGATCCAAGCGGTAGTGGCCCTGTGTAATGATATCCATTAAGCATGATGTGCCATTTTATCGAGCTTTTCAAGTTCTGCTGGCGTCATATGCGCTTGGCAATCACTGCAGTAACCATATACTTTTAATTGATGGTCGATGGTACGGAAATTCAATTTCTTTGCAATGATAGATTCCAATGTTTCTAGCATATCATCTTCAAACTCGGAAACCTTACCGCATTTTACACAGATCAAATGATGATGGAAATGGGCAAACTCTTCGTCATTTAATTCATAACGATTACGGCCATCACCAAAGTCAAGACGTTTTAACAAATCTAGTTCTGTAAATAAATCCAATGTACGGTAGATAGTAGCAAGTCCGATATCTGGCGCTACTTCTTTTACCAATACATATACGTCTTCTGCACTCAAGTGATTTTCTTCAGCATCGATGAAAGCTTGTAAAATCGTTTGACGTTGTGTAGTCAATTTGTATTTTTTGTCTTTAATACGTTCTTTTAATTTTTCCAATGTTGTATTCATAATTACTATCCCCTTTACTAAATAAATTAATTAAGCACCTACAAATGGATTATATTGTTTTTCATAACCAATTTGTGTTTCTGGACCATGTCCAGGATATACCATCGTATTGTCTGGCAATGTATATAACTTTGTTTTAATCGCGTTGATGAGAGCATCATAATCACCTTCTACAAAATCAGTGCGCCCCACAGATTGATTAAATAAAGTATCCCCAACAAATACTAAACCCGGCATATAGTAGCATGCGCCGCCAGGTGTGTGACCTGGTGTTTCGTATACTGTCAAATCAATAGCACCACATGTGATGTGATCACCTTCATGAACCTCTATAATGCGCCCTTTCACGGTGATAGGTGTGGGATTGCTATAATTACTTAGATTCAATTCCGGATCACTTAAGTATTTCACATCATTATGATGTATATAGATAGGCACATCGTAAGCATCTACAATGCCTTGTACGCCACCGATGTGATCCCCATGACCATGAGTTAAGAGAACTGCTTTCGGCTTTAAATTATGTTTTTTTAAGGATTCCAACACTTCTGTCGTAGCAGGATCGATAATGAACGCTTTCCCCTGTTCCTTATCGCCTATCACATAACAATTGGTTCCAAGCGGTCCCAACGGCATACGCATGAGAACTAAATTTGATGTATCCATTATGCACCACCTTTACTACGTTGTACCGTGTAAACTTCACGGATACGACGCAATTTAGTCATAACAAAATCAAGTTGCGATATATCTCGAATTTCAACAACGATGTTGATCATTACATTTTTCGTATTTTCAAGGACTTTGGCATTCATATTGGTAATGGTAATTTTCAATTCTGAAAGTACCGCCATTACCTCCATGAGGATTCCTGATCTATCATAAGCTTGAATATCGATGCCTACATGGAAGGATTCACTCGATGCTTCATCCCACGAAACTTCAATCATACGCTCTAAATCTTCCGGTGTATGACCAAGGCTTGTACAATCAGAGCGATGTACAGAAACACCACGACCTCTTGTAATATAACCGATAATATCGTCGCCTGGTACAGGATTACAACATTTCGCCATACGAACCATAACACCAGGCTCGCCTTTTACGAGAACACCAGTGCCATTCTTAGCCTTTTTAGCCCCTTGTACCTTTAACTTTTCAATGATTTGTTCCGTTGTTTTACGAGCATCTTCATGCTCTTTTGATTTTTTGTATAGTTCAACCAATCGCAATAGAACGGTACTTACCGGTATACCACCATAGCCACAAGCGGCATATAGTTCATTTTCAGTATTTGACTTCAACTGTTTTACAACTTGTTGAATGCGATTGTCACTACAAAGCTCTTTCCAACTATAATTGAGGCGTTTTGCTTCACGTTCAAGGGATTCAAGACCTTTTTCAATATTTTCTTCTTTATTTTCTCGTTTGAACCAATTGCGGATTTTGTTCTTACTTTCAGAAGAGCCTACAATATTGAGCCAATCAAGGCTTGGTTTACCAGTTTTGGAGGTAATAATATCAACGATATCCCCATTTTGCAATGTGTAATCAAGAGGCACAATTTTGCCATTAACTTTTGCCCCCACACAACGATGGCCTACATCGGTATGAACGCGATAAGCAAAGTCGAGTGGTACAGAACCGATAGGCAACTTAACCACATCACCCTTAGGTGTAAATACAAATACCTCACCAGAGAATACGTCTAATTTCAAAGCATTAACAAGTTCCTTAGGGTTAGACGTATCTTGCCATTCTAACACTTGACGAAGCCATGCAACCTTTTGGTCAAATTCTTTATCAGCGCCCTTATTACCTTCTTTGTAGCGCCAGTGAGCGGCGACACCATATTCGGAAACACGATGCATTTCCCATGTACGAATTTGGATTTCTACAGGTTGCCCCATCGTACCGATAACCGTAGTATGCAATGATTGATACATGTTGGATTTCGGCATGGAAATATAATCTTTAAACCGATAAGGCAACGGTTTCCAAATACTATGAGCAATACCTAGAACAGCATAACAATCCGGTACCGTATCAACGATAACGCGTACAGCCAGTAAATCGTAGATTTGAGACAAGTCGCGATTATCCTTTTTCATCTTTTTATAGATACTATAAAAATGCTTTGGTCGTCCCTTTATATCCGCTTTGATACCGGCCTCACCAAGAGCCTTCGTCAATTGTTCCATCGTATCGTTAACGATATCTTCACGAGCTTGGCGCTTTTGTTTCATTTGATCAACGAGATCATAGTATTTATCTGGTTCTAGGTACCGGAAGGATAAATCCTCCAGTTCCCATTTTACGTTGAAAATACCGAGGCGATGAGCTAAAGGAGCAAAAATCTCCAATGTTTCTTTAGCAATGCGTTTTTGTTTATCGCTACGCATATGTTTCAAGGTACGCATATTATGCAACCGGTCACCCAGTTTGATAACGACAACGCGTACGTCTTTCGCCATGGCTAAAATCATCTTGCGATAATTTTCCATTTGGCGATCTTCTTTAGTTTCATATTGGAACTGATTTAATTTTGTTACCCCATCAACGAGGAACGCCACTTCAGCGCCAAATAATTTTTCAATATCTTCCTTTGTATACTCCGTATCCTCAACGACATCGTGGAGCAAGGCTGCAATCAATGTAATATGATCGATTTGCAAATGAGCCAAAATCTCTGCCACTGCAAGAGGATGCATGATATATGGTTCACCGGAGGCTCTAAATTGACCTTCATGGGCTTTGTCTGCAAGAGTGAAAGCCTTCATGATTTGGTCGCATTCATCATCTCCTAGATACGAATGCACATAATCCATAAACTCTTTTAAGGCCTCTTCTTTATTAAAGCCTTTTTGTTCAACTAAGGCTTTACCTTCTTCATTTATGGTCATCATTATATCACCTCCTGCTGACTATATGTAATAAACGTAACGGATGTGGTCAAATCAAGCTTACCATTGATGACATTCCAACGGATCATCGCTTGTCCATTATCGTTCGTTTCTTCGCTAATAATACCTAATTCTTTAAACACATCAAGGGCCATCAATGCCGATGAACCATTTTGATTGGTGGATTTACGCCGCAAAATTTCTTGTTCCACATGGTATAAAGACTTAGCACCGCCTTTTAATGCTAGGCGTACAATTGTATATATTTCACGTAAACCTTCAGCACTTAATTGAATAGGTTCTTCTATGATAGGCTCTATATCTTGAATCATGAGTTGTGGCGATACAAAACCTTGCCATTCATTTTTTTGAAGTGTAAAGGCAACTTTCACATTCATGCCCTGAAATATATGTCTAAACAAATCGGGGCGATTCCAAGCGATAGCATCAACGCTACCATTGGCTGTAGTCAAAATCACCTTACAGTGATTTTTAAGTTGCCCCATAAGTATAATGTCCTGCACCTTTGCATCCATAACGCCAAATATAGGTGTGCTATTCCCCATTCCATATGGTTCTAAGGCTGACACACGATCTACGATATCTACATCAATATCATCAACAGGCAATGTGGCATCAATGGATACAACGGGAATATACTCATCAGGAGAAACTTGAACCTTACAATATTCTGTTAAACGATGACGCAATTCATCAATACGGCTAGCATCTATACTAAATCCAGCCGCTGCGGCATGGCCGCCAAATTGAATCAATATATCTTCACAGGATTTTAATGCATTATATATATTAAAACCTTCAATGCTACGACAAGAGCCTTTACCTACGCCATTATCAATGCTAATAACAAGTGTAGGCTTGTAAAACTCTTCTACCAATCGCGATGCGACGATACCGATAACACCGGGATGCCAATTTTCTCCAGCTACTACGGTTACATAATCTGCTAAATGGCCTTGAGCAGCCACATTAGTGCGGGCTTCTTCATGAATAGAACGTTCTATTTCTTGACGCTCCATATTCGTTTCTTGTAATTCTTGAGCAATTGTTTCTGCCAAATCTACATCATCAGTAACAAGCAACTCAACAGCTCGTGTGGCATGAGTAACGCGTCCTGCTGCATTTAGACGCGGTGCTAAGGTAAATCCAATATGCCCTGCGGTGATCGTTTTATCATGTAAGCCGGCCACATCGATAAGCTTGTCGATGCCTAAATTAGGTAACTCGTTCATCTTCTTAAGTCCAGCCTGTACAATGATGCGGTTTTCTCCAACCAACGGAACGACATCAGCAACGGTTCCAAGTGCAACGATATCTAAATCATCAAGATACCACTCTCCGCATTGACGCAACCAGAGCGCTTGGCATAATTTGAACGCAACACCTACACCGGATAAATTTTTATCTGTATAGGGGCAATCTGGTTGTTTATGATTGATAACAGCTCGTGCTGGTGGAATTTGAGGCGGTGCAGTATGATGGTCCGTAATAATAATGTCAATACGATCGCCAATAGCCTCGACAATCTCATAAGAGCTAATACCACAATCCACCGTTATAACTAATGATGCGCCATCAGAGATAATATGCTCTAATGCCTCTAGATTTAATCCATAGCCCTCGCTTTGTCGTTCCGGTATGTAATAGCTTACGCGAGCCCCCATTTTCACCAAAAAGCGATATAACAGCGATGTAGCAGTAATACCATCCACATCATAATCACCATACACAACTATGGATTTTCCAGCCTCTATGGTTTCAAGAATAAGAGACACTGCAGTTTCCATATCCTTCAATGTGAACGGATCAAGCAAATCCTTCAATGTACCCTCTAAAAAGCGATGACCTTCATCAGTGTCTATATTCCGATTTACCATCAATCTCGCTACAATCGGATTTACACCGAGTTCACGGATTAATGTATTCTCTTTTTCTATATCCCTTGGCATAACATGCCAACGTTTCTTCTTCATAATCCAAAACCTCGGTAATAAGTAAATACAACGATGTTGATTAACAGCTCAATAATTTGTAATCAATATTAAAAAGTTTGTAATTCTATTATCATTATCATTTCTTTTATTATACAACAAGAATCCTTATAAATAAAGGGTTATATCACTCTTTTTCATATACCCGCCACTTGTTCTTCTCAACAAAATAGCACTGCTTATTATCATTCTCATAATAAACAGTGCTGATTCATATTGCTATATTCTATTATTCACACATGAAACATTCGAAAATATTCAGGATAAACTAGAAACGAAAATCCCTTTTTCCATCTTCCATTTGTGCAATGTAAGCCTTTGCCTTATCTTTTACCAAATCATTCTTAATATTTTCCAATTGGTCTTCGATAACCTTGGCACCATGTTTTTTCGTCTTTTCATCACCGTAATCCATGATGTATTCATTTAATGTCATCAACGCATTTGGTTGGCAACAGTTATGAATTTGACCGGATTTAGCAAGAGCCATAAAGCGGTCGCCAGTACGACCTGCACGATAACAAGCGGTACAGAAACTAGGCACATAGCCAAGTTCCAATAACCAATCTACAATTTCATCCAATGTACGCGTATCGCTACGGTCGAATTGTGCGGAATTATCTTCTGGTTTTTCCTCTTCTTTGTAGCCACCTACACTAGTACGAGAACCACCGCTAATTTGGGAAATGCCTAATGCCAAACCACGTTCACGCATAGATTTGCTTTCACGAGTGGACATAATCATGCCTGTATACGGTGTTGATACGCGGATAAGAGCCACAATCTTTTCAAAGATATCATCCGGTACAGCATTACTAAAATCATCTACATCGATGTCATCAGCAGGGCAAATACGAGGTACAGAAATCGTATGAGGGCCCACACCATGAACAGCTTCTAAATGCTCGGCGTGCATCAAAAGGCCTACAAAATCATATTTATAATGTTCTAGACCATACAATACACCAATACCTACATCATCGATGCCACCTTCCATAGCTCGGTCCATCGCTTCTGTATGGTACGCGTAATCGCTCTTAGGTCCTGTTGGATGTAAGGCTTCGTAATTTTCCTTATTATACGTTTCTTGGAACAATGTATAGGTACCAATACCAACATCATGCAATTTTTTATAGTCTTCCACGGAGCATGCAGCAATATTAACATTCACGCGACGAATTTCGCCATTTTTATTTTTAATACTGTAAATCGTCTTTATAGATTCCAAAATATACTCGAGAGGATTGTTAAGAGGATCTTCGCCAGATTCGATAACAATACGTTTATGCCCCATTGCTTCTAAGGCAATAACCTCCTCTCTAATTTGTTCTTGAGTCAATTTTTTCCTTTTAATATCGCGGTTCTTAGAGTGATATGGGCAATATACACAACCATTGATACAATAATTAGATAAATATAGCGGCGCAAACAATACAATGCGGTCACCATAAATAGCTTTTTTAATTTCTTTAGCTAGTGCAAATAGCTTTTCTTTGTATTCAGGCAACGGACATTCTAAGAGAACTGCCGCCTCTCTATGATTTAGCCCCTTAAATGTAGCCGCCTTCGCTAAAATTTGGTCTAATAATTCACGATTTTCTTTATTTTCCTCTGCATAGGCAAGAGTATCAAGGATTTCTTGATGAGAAATAAATTCCTCCGCCTTAGGAGATTTTACATCATACATAGTACTTACCTCAAATCTTTCCGGTGGTCACGTCCACCATTTAGGTCTGTGAAAGTATATCATCACCATTTTAGTGTTCTTTCACTGATACTGTACTAAGTATACCACTATTCCTACTAAAAAGCATAGGAATTTGATACTTTTCCCCACGCATCATAGAGATCTTTCATAATAAGTAAACCTTATAACTATACAGAATTATTTTTAATAATTTGTATCTCTATAAGCACATAAAACATTTCTTATTATATAAAAAGAGTATCAACCTTGTGGTTACTACTCTAAGTTTTGATTAAATATTCTAATTTGCTATGCTATAAAAATATATCTAAAATACTAAGCTTATCTATTTAATTGATTTCTATTATTAAAAAATGTCTTGTACGATAATTGACAAGTAATAAAACAAGCAATCGATATGGTAGATAAACTCATAAATGTAACGATCATTTGATATTTTACAGCTTCTAAAGGTGGCATACCAGCCAATATAAGGCCTGTCATCATCCCCGGTAGCGCTACAATACCTAAGGTCTTAGCACTATCCACAGTTGGCTGCAATCCAGTCTTTATAACATCTCGCACGATGGCTTTTGACGCCTGCTTAGGTGTACTTCCTAGTGCTAATTTAATCTCTACCTCTTGTTGACGTAATTCAAAATTTGATAGCATTTGGCGATAACAAAGCCCAATCGCTACCATAGCACCACTGATAACCATACCACCAACAGGAATCACTTGATAAGCAGTAAAGCTAAGCACGCCCGTTAAAAGCAGAATCGTTAACGTAATACTTGCGCCTACGGTTATAGCAAACCAAGAAATCCATATAGCATAAGGAATTCCTTTTCCGCGCTTAGAAGCATTATAGGCCGCATTAATAGCCATAAAGCCTAACAGGCCAATTATAAATATAGGACTTTCGGTACTAAAAATATAAGCTAAAATAAAACCTATGACAAATAACTGTATTGTAGCGCGCAAAGCACTTATAAAGATATCTTTCTCTAGCTTCAACTCCTGCCGATAGGACATGAACATACTGATAATAACTAGTACAGTTGCAAGACACAAGGACATAGTAGAAATACTGTGAAACTGACTCATCTCAATACCTCCTCTTTAGCTAATTGACCATCTACGATAGTGATACGGCGATTAGCAGTACGCAAACTTTGCTCTTCATTATGAGTAATGGAGATGATCGTAATTCCCTTTTTATGAAGCTCATCAATAACATTTTCTACAATCGATGTATTCGTCGCATCTAAGGCTGATGTAACCTCGTCCAAAAGCAATACATTAGGCTCAAAAATGAGGCTCCGAATAAGGCATATACGTTGCATTTCACCGCCGGACAACTCATCATTATGGCGCTCCATATAATTTAGAGGCATATGTAGTAGGTCAAAGAGATATTCTATGCGACTCATATCCGGTTCTAAACTGCGAATATCATAAGGGAATAGTATATTACGACGTACTGTTTTCGCAAACAAATACGGTCTTTGAAAGCAGTAGCCCACCTCTTTACGATAACTTTCAGGATCTATAGTAGCTAAATCACGTCCATTATAAGTAATAGTTCCCGATGTAGGGCTAATCAGATCACTACATAATTTTAAAAGTGTACTTTTACCACTCCCAGAAGGACCTACAATAGTAATGTAATCGCCTTGATTTACTGATAGAGATACATCGCGGATAATAGACTTGTCTTTTACAATATAAGATATATTAGATAATTCTAGCAGTGTCATAATGCCCCCCTATCTCCTCATATGTATATTAAAAGCAATATATCGCCTCACTGTGGCTAGTTATTCAGTTATTTCAATCTATAATGATTTTAAATATTATATCATTGTCAAAATAATAATGCTAACCTTAATTATAATGTTTCTATAAGACACACATACTACAGAAAAGCAAAAAATCCCTAGTGGAAAACCACTAGGGATTAATAGTCTTTGTAAAATTAAGCTTCTACAGGGTATACGCTAACTTTACGGTTATAACGACCAGCACGTTCAAATGCTACTTTACCAGGCACAAGTGCGAATAAAGTGTCATCTTTACCGATACCTACATTAGTACCAGGGTGGAAGTGAGTACCACGTTGACGAACGATGATGTTACCGCTCTTTACGATGGAACCATCATGGCATTTAACACCAAGACGTTTAGATTCACTATCACGACCGTTACGAGTACTGGACACACCTTTTTTATGCGCGAACAATTGCAAATCAAAAGTAAACATTAAGTTCACCTCCTATATTTCGTGTATTTGGACAAACTCTGGATATTGACGACTAATTTCCTTTAAACCAAGGATCATAGTCCCCAGAATATCCTGTCCACTCTGGTTAATCGTACCAGAGAGAACCATATCACATTGACCTTCGCTATTCGTATATTCCCCTTCTTGCTGAGCAATTTGGGTAAGTCCTAACATTGCCGTTGCCGATAAGGCAGACACTGCAGCACATACGATATCGAAGCCATGCTCATCATATCCTGCATGACCGGACATATGACAACCAATAACTTGACCATCACTAT